>DFLA01000040.1:7312-32555 GCA_002374055.1 Caryophanales bacterium UBA3631 | reverse complement strand
GTTGGACTTTTTGAAGATACCAATTTATGTGCAATTCATGCTAAAAGAGTAACAATTATGCCTAAAGATATGCAACTAGCTAGAAGAATAAGAGGAGAACATTAATTTTAGGAAATGGATGATAATGTGATACTTATATGGATTTATTATATATTTTTTGCTTTTCTTTTTTATTTTTTTTGATTTAATATTATATTCACATTTATTATTAATTATATTATTTAAATTATTTATATCAATTATATTATTTTTTTTATTTTGATTATTAATAATTCTTTCTTTTAAATCCATGAAATCGTTAATTTCTAAGAAGCTTAATATTGCATATTTTGTAGTTTTATTTTCTTTTTGTATAAAATTTAAAATTTTGAAAATCGGTAGCGATGATGGTTTTTTAAATTCTCTAAATTTTCCCATGAACCAATATCCTTGCCTATTTTCTATTCTTGAAAAGTGTTTATTCAAATAAAGATCGTTTAAGTTATATTGTTTTGCTTTGTTTAATCTAGTTATTATTAAGAAATTATTGTTATAAAAAACTGTTGTATATTTATAGGTAATCATAAAAATCAGACTGAAGCAAATTGTGAATAGAATTATTCCAATCAATGGATAATATGGAATTATTAGCAAAAAGTATAATGAAAGTTTAAATGAAAACCAATATGTTGATTTTTTATCTGGCCTATATTCCATTTAATCACCTCTTTATGAAATAATTATACACAAATTTCTTTGTTATGTAAATTTAAAGATAGCTTCCCGCTATCTATTTTTTTAATTTTCCCTGTTTTAATAAATTTAATAGTTTTGTGTTTTGTTCTGGTGTTCCTCTATAGTTTGTAATATTGTTTCTTTCGGCTATTTTTTTTCTATGTTCAAAACTTGAGTCTACTCCTATTTGTTTTAGTGCATCTACTATTGAGTTTCCTTTGTATGATGAGTTTTCTAAGTATCCATTATTTGGTTCTCTATATCCATCGTCATATACTCCTAGTCTATTTGGTATTCCACTTATTGCGCTTACATTTAAGTCATTTCCTCTAATTCCATCTTTTCTAATACAATAATGGCAGTGTGATCCAGTGGAGTTTCCTGTTGATCCTTCTTTTCCTATTACTTGTGTTATATATACTCTATCACCTGTTTTTACATATATTTCGCTTAGATGACCAAAGTAGTATACATCATCACTATTGTCCTTTTTTATTTTTATATATTTTCCAAAGCCTTGTTTTTTATTATTTACATTTTCCCATCCTGTAAATATTACTGTTCCTCTAATTGTTGAGTGTATGTCTTTTGAGTCTATTCCTACTAAGTCTAATCCATCGTGTACTCCTTTTTGATATGTTTGTGTTACTCGAAATTTCATATAGTATGGACTATTCATTTTTTTCACCTCCAGTTTCTGATGTTAAATTATTTAGTAGTTTTTCTATTGTTGTTTTTATTTTTTTTGGTATAGGTAGTCCACATTTTACCATGTTTTTTAGTATGCTTGTTATTTCGTATAGTATAAACATTATTCCAAATAGTTCAAATATTCCTACTTCATTTAGTTTTAGTGTATTTGTTATTTCTTTTGGTATAAAAAATAATAAATCTATTTTTAGTATTGAGTCTATTATTATTAAAAATATACTACTTCCTATCATTGCGGTTTTTCTTAATATTCCATTTATTCCTACTGTACTATTCCACTTTTTTTCTTTAAGTGCTTGAAGTGAACCTAGAAATATGTCTAATAGTATTGCAGTTACTAGTAAATAGAAGATAATGTTATTAAAATTTAAAAAACTAATCATATATACACCTTCTATCTACTATACAATATGAAGTATAAAAAAGTACAAACAATTAAAATAACTAAAAAAGCACACTTTTTTTAAAGTATGCTTTAATTATTAATTATCAAAAAATGATCTTGCTTCTTCTTGCATCTCTTCTACTTTCTTTTTAAGGTCTTCATTTGATGATTCAATAGTTTTTTGAGAGTTTTCTGTTTTTTCTTGTGTATAATCAGAATTACTCTTTTGTTCTAATTTTTCTAAAACAATCTTACTAACGTATCCCTCATCGTCATAATTTATTGAAACTTCATAAGTTCCAGATAACGAGTGCTTGATATCTAGTATTTCCTTTTCATCTGTTGTTTCTTTTCCTTCAAATACTAGTGCGACTTTTCTATTATGTGTCTTATTACTTTTTATAATTTCGTCTAATGTACTTTCTAGAAAGAATGCTGATTTAGTGCCACCTTGATGTTCAAGATGAATATTAAACATATTCTTACTATCATCACTTGAAGAATTGAAACTAGTTGCTATTGTAATTATAATAAATACACTTACTACAAATATAATGGCTATAGGGATAATGGCAAATTTTGAAAAGTGTTGTACTGTTCCTAATCCGTTATTTAATACTTCTTTTATATTATCGTCTAGTTTTATATTTATGTTTAAATCTTCATTTAATTTGTATCTAGCTCCGCAGTATTTGCATGTTGCATATTCTTTATTTTCTTCTATTTCTAAGTGTCCTCCACATGATGAACATTTTAATTTTTCCATAGTTATTCCTCCGTATTTATATTTTATCATAATAAATAGAAAAACACACTATTTTTTAGTGTGTATAACTTTTTATTTTTTTATTAATTATGTTCATAAGTATAGTTTTGAACATATTTATTTATTTTCTTCGTCGTCTTTTAATCCTTCTTTTATTCCTTTACTCATTTCTTTGGCGATATCCTTATATGCAGGAGCCATTTCTTTGGCGATATCTTTGTATGCAGGAGCCATTTCTTTGGCGATTGTTGAAGCAGTTTTTCCAAGAGTTGGAGCCATTTTTTCCATTCCTTCTTGAGCTATTGGCATAACTTGTTGAGCTTGATAAGCCATAATTTGTCTTCTCTTTGTAAAAAAATATATCATTCCTGAGATCATTGAACTAGTAAATATTATAAATATACCAAACATATAAAATGGAGTAGAAGTCTTTGTTGATTTTTGATTAAATTTTACTTTTGAAGCAATTGATTCATCATCGTTTGCTTCTATCTGATATTTAAGTTCAGATACTTCTTTTTCTTTATCCCATATTTCGTCCCCTATATTTGAGGATTCTGTTCGTTTATTATGTATCTCCGTTTCTTTGGCATAATATCTATCGCTGAAACCTCTATCTTCTGTAAATATTTTTGATTGTTCTTGACTCAATTGTTGTATTTCTTGTTCAATATTTGCTTTTTGATTTTCTAAGTCAGTTATTTCTGTTTCTAATTGTGTAATCTTTTCTTGGCTTGTTTCAGTAATTTGTTTTGATTGTTCTCTTAGTTCATTTTCTTTTATTTGGTTTTCTTTTTTAATGCTTGATGATTTAATTATTCCTATTGTTATTAAAGATAATCCTAATAAAAGTCCAATGATTAAAACTAATTTTGAAATGTTTTTCAATTTTGTATTTGCTTGTTGATATTTTTCTTCATTTAAATATTCTTGTTTCATAAATACTCCTTCTTATTCTTATTTTATTGGTTTAAATGGTAATGTATTTTCATGCATTTGTACTACATATTCTTGAATTAATTTAGCATCTGTCTCATCTATCACTCCATCAGCATTTACATCTGCATTCTTTAATTGTTGATTATCTAATGTTCTTTTGCCAATTAAATATTGTCTCAAGACTGATGCATCTATTGATTGTATTTTACCATTACAGTCAACATCTCCATATAAAGTATAGTTAGTTAATGGATTTATCATATCTAGATTGATGTATCCATTTATAACGCCTTCTAAAAGTAGTAAATCAGTTTTATTGATTTCGCCATCATTATTTATATCAGCACATAATTTTTGTCTTTGATTTAAAGATGTTTCTCCGTTGATGTATTGATTTAATAAGTCATAATCATATTGTTCTATTTTGCCACTTTCTGATACATCACCGTATAATGTAACACTCTTTATTGGACTATATCCATCAAATTCTATTGCCTTTACTACTGCATATTGTAATAATGTTGCATCTAATCCTGTTATTTCTCCATCTCCATTTACATCGGCTGCTTTTATTTCATTAGGTCCTGATAAACCTCTTAGTCCAGCAACATATTGTCTTATCATTGATACATCTCTTGTATTTGCTAATCCGTCGCGGTTAACATCTCCATATGGTTTTGGAGCTGGTTTATTTTCTTGTACATTATTATTTTCATTTTGTGTTTCTTCTGTTGGCTCATCTAGTGTTTCTTGTTGTGGTTCATTTGGATTTTCTTTATTTTCTAATTCTTTTTGTTTTTCTTCTTGAACTTCTTTTTCTAGGTTAAATTCATTAATAATATATTCTCTTAGTTCATTTAGGTATTTGTATGAATCATTATTTTCGTCTGGATAAATATTATAATGAGTAAATTTTTCTTTTGTTAGGTCTATTATTGTTATTGCTGAATGATCTTTATATGGTATTCTGATTATATATTTATCATTTATTGTTACTAATATTAAATTTTTGTCATATAATCCATAGAAATTTTTTAATGTATCCATATCAAAATATGCACTTGATTTTACTCCTAAATTTCTACTTTCTCCTGTGAATCTTTCAATATAATTCATTGTGTTTTTGTATAATTCTGGATTATCAATATTGATTTCTTCATCTTGTACAGTTATTTTTAATTTTTTAGTATCTTCTTCTGTAAGTTCTTCATTTATATCTTTCAAAAATAGGCTACTATATTCTTTATTTTCTATCATTTTATTATTTTCAAAATATTTATCATTATTATTTGTTAAATAGTTTTTTCCTATAACTAATGATATAACTAATGTACATACTAATGCAAATGAAGGCCATATATATTTCCTTCTATTTTCATATTCTTGATTTTCTATTCTGTTTTTGGTTTTTGTTATTAATTCTTCTGGTGGATTAATTTTTTCAAATTCTTTCTTAAATTTTTCACTATTCTTCATCAAAATCCTCCCCCATCATTTCTTTCAGTTGTTTTTTTGCTCTTGAAAGTCTTGATTTTATTGTTCCTGATGTTGTTTTTAATATTTTTGCTATTTCTTCTATTTTATATCCTTCAAAATAATATAGATAAATAACTATTTCATATTTATACGGTAATTTCTTTATGTATGAATGAATTGATGTTTGATATTCATTGTTGTAAGGCGCACATATATTTTCATCTAATTCTACTTCGTTTCTCACATTCTTTTTTCTATAAAGCATATTACATTCGTTCATAGTCACTCTTATTAGCCATCTTTTTTCGTGTTGTTGATCTTTTAGTTTTTTAATATTTTTAAAAAATTTTATAAATACTTCTTGATATATATCTTCTGCATCTGTTTTTTTCTTTGTCATAGAATAAGCTATTCTATATACAAGATTCGAATACTCTCTTATTTTATTTTCCACTTCCATACTTTTTCCCTCTCATTAATATAATGTTTAAACTCTTAAAAAGGTTGCAACTATATTATGTCCTATTCTAATTTTATTATAGCAGGAAAATATTTTTATTACAATATATCTTAATAAGTTTTATATTATAAATTTTTAGTGGTATTAAGTTATTTCGACATAATCTTTATAATTTAATTATATATAATATATATTAATAATTTATAGGAGGGTTTTATGACTTCGATGGATTTGATTGGTTTAAATACTAAGTGGTATAGATATCAAAAAAATATGACTCAAGAGGTGTTTGCCAGTAAAACTAAATTTAAAATGGCTTATATTAGTACAATTGAAAATGGAAATGCCAATCTTACTTGTAAAAATATTGATTCTATTGCTAAATCTTTAGGTATTAAGGTTTCATTATTATTCAATGAAGAAACTGCTATTAAGGCTAAGAATTTGCCTAATAGAGTTGATATGTATAATAAAAAGTAATTACTCTACTAATGTAATGTTTTTAGTGGTTAAATGGTTGCAAAAAAAATACACTTTTTTGTGTATTTTTTGTGTGCATAACTTTTTATTTTTTTATTAATTATGTTCATAAGTATAGTTTTGAACATTATAAATATTTTTTTATTTTATTATATCTTGAATCATCTTCTAAGTCTGTTTTAGAAAGCTGTTCAAAAAGTTTCTTTTGATCTCTTGTAAGTTTTTTAGGTGTTGTAACTTTTATAATAACGTACATATCACCTTTTCTATATGAATGAACGTCTTCTATTCCTTTTCCTTTTAGTCTATATTTATCTCCTGTTTCTGCTCCTTCTTTTATTGTTAGCCTTACGCTTCCATGTATTGTTGGAACATCTTTTTTACATCCAAGTGCTGCTTCTGACATTGTTATTGGAAGTTCTAGATAGATATCATTTCCGTCTCTTTCATATATTTCGTGGTTTCCAACATTAAATTCTAAGTAAATGTCTCCATTTGGTCCACCGTTTGTTCCGGCTTCCCCTTTTCCTGACATTCTTAGTTGGTTTCCAGTGTCAACTCCTGCTGGTATTTTTACTTCAAGATCTTTGTTTGTTTTTATTTTTCCTGTTCCTCTACAGTATGAGCATTTTTCTTTGTATGTTTTTCCTTTTCCGTTACAGTCTGGGCATGTTGTTCTTGACATAAATGTTCCAAACATTGTTCTTTGTTCTTGTGTTACTGTTCCACTTCCATGACATCTAGAACATGTAGTTTCACCTGTTCCGCCTTTACCGTCACAATGGGAACATGATTCATTTACGTCCATATTTACTGTTTTTTTACATCCAAATGCTGCTTCTTCAAATGTCAAGTTTACTCTTACAAGTCTATCTCTTCCTTTAGTGGCTCTATTTGAGTTTCTTCCACCAAATCCAAAGTTGAATCCTCCTTCTCCGAATAGATCTCCAAATATATCTGAAAAATCAAATCCTGAGAAGTCGAATCCTCCTCCACCATTCATTTGGTCGAATGCTGCATGACCATATTGATCGTATTGACGTCTTTTTGATTCGTCTGATAATACTGCGTATGCTTCTTGTGCTTCTTTAAATTTTTCAGCTGCATCTGGTTCTTTTGATACGTCTGGATGATATTTCTTAGCTAACTTTCTGAAGGCTGATTTTATCTCTGCGTCTGATGCATTTTTATCAACTCCAAGAACCTCATAGTAATCTCTTTTTTCCATAATTCACCTACTTCTAACTATTGTATATTGTTTCAAATTCGTCTATTAATGAATCAAACATATTAAGTGCACTTTCTATTGTTTCTTTTTTCTTTACATCTACATTAGCGAGTAATAATTCGTTTGCTGGATAATCGCTTCCTCCTGATTTTAGGAAGTTTTTGTAGTTTTCTACAGCGTTTTCTTTATTATTTAATATATCATCTACTATTTTTGTTGCGCATGATAGTCCAATTGCGTATTTATACACGTAGAAGTTATAGTAGAAGTGTGGGATTCTTTCCCATTCATATTTTATTAAATCATCTAATATTAGTGTGTCTCCAAAATATTTTTGATTTAGTTTATAGTATTCGTTTGAAATATTTTCGTATGTTAATACTTCGTCATTTTCTACTTTTTTGTGCATTAATTGTTCGAATTCTGCAAACATTGTTTGACGATATATTGTTGATTTATATAATTCTAGTAATTGATTTAGTATAAATAGTTTTTCTTCTTTTTCTTTTGAATTTTTAAGCATATATTTTGCTAATAATAGTTCATTTACTGTACTTGCGACTTCTGCTACAAAGATTTTATAGTTTGATTGTTGATATGGATTATTATGACATGAGTAATATGTATGCATTGAGTGTCCTAGTTCGTGGGCTAGTGTTGATACATCATGGTATGTTCCTTCGTAGTTTAAAAGTACGAATGGGTTTGTATCATAGAATCCACTACTGTAGGCTCCTCCTCTTTTTCCTTTGTTATTATATATGTCTATCCATCTTTCATCGAATGCTTTATTTAGTGTTTCTATATAGTCTTCTCCAAGTGGTTTTAGTGCATTTATTACTAAGTTTTTTGCTTCTTCAAATTCATAGTGTTTATCAAATTTTGGTATCATATCTAAGTATACATCATATATATGATAGTCTTTTATACCTAGTATTTTTTTCTTTAGATTGAAGTATTTATATATTTTATCCATATTATTACTTACTGTATCTATTAAGTTATTGTATACGCTTACATCTATATTGTCACTATAAAGGGATGCTTCTATACTACTATTATAGTTTCTTATTTTTGCTTCTGCTACTAGTGCATCTATGTTGCCTTTGAATGTTTTTGTTATTGTATTTTTAAATTCTCCGTATTTTGTAAAAAGGCGAGTAAATGCTTCTTTTCTCACATTTTTATCTGTATTTTTAATATATTTTGAATAATTGCTTTCTGTTAATTCTGTTTCTTTTCCATCTATAGTTATATTTCCAAATGTCATATCACTATCTGTTAGGGCATCATAACAGTCTTCTGGATTTCCTAATACTTTTGATAGTGTCGATAATATTTTTTCACTTTTTTCATCTAATGTATGACTTTTATATCTATAAATACATTCAAGGTTAAATTCATATTCTAGTAGTTTTGGTTCTTCTTTATAGTATTCTTTTATTTTATCGTATTCTACACTTAATAGTTCTGGTGTTACAAAGCTTGTTAATTCCCCATATCTTTGTAATAGATTATCAACGTTTCCTTGTAATTCTTGATTCTTTGGATTTGTTGTTTCACTATCAAAATTTAAATGTGCATAATAATATAGTTTATATAATCTTCTTTCTAATGCATCTGATTCAGTTAAATATGTGTATAAGTTTTTTGAACTATTTACTATGTTTCCTTTGTAGTTTATTACTTTTTCTAAATCTTCTTTTACATTTTCTAATTCTTTATTAAATTCTTCGTCAGATTTATATATTGTTGTTAAATCCCATTTATACTTCTCTTCTATTTCATCTCTTGTTCTTTGTTTTTCCATTTTTTCTCCTTTATCAATTACTATAATAAGGGGGTCTATTTAGACCCCTTTATATTATTTTTCTTCAAATTCTGCTTCTTGTACATCGTCTTTTTTATCATCGCTTGTTGATTCTGTTGATTCTTGGTTAGCTTGATTTGCTTTTGCAGCTTCTTCATATACTTTTGTTGCGAATGCCATAGCTGTTTCTTGTAGTTTTTCTTTCTTAGCTTTAATGTCTTCTAAGTCATTTTTTTCTAATGCTTCTTTTAAATCTTTGATTTGTGCTTCTGCTTTTTCTTTGTCGCTAGAATCAATTTTATCTCCTAGATCTTTGATTGATCTTTCAGTTTGGAATACTAATTGTTCTGCTTCGTTTTTAAGATCTGCTTCTTCTTTTTTCTTTTCGTCTGCTGCTCTATTTGCTTCTGCTTCTTTTACCATCTTATCGATTTCATCGTCTGATAAGTTTGTTGAAGAAGTGATTGTAATTGATTGTTCTTTCTTTGTTCCTAAGTCTTTTGCTTTAACGTTAACTATTCCGTTTGCGTCTATATCGAATGTTACTTCAATTTGTGGTACTCCTCTTGGAGCTGCTGGAATATTAGTTAATTGGAAATTACCTAATGTCTTGTTGTCTGAAGCCATACTTCTTTCACCTTGTAGAACGTGAATATCTACTGCTGGTTGATTATCTGCAGCTGTTGAGAATACTTGAGATTTACTTGTTGGAATTGTTGTATTTCTTGGGATTAGGACAGTCATTACTCCACCTAGTGTTTCAATTCCTAATGATAATGGTGTTACGTCTAGTAATACTACGTCGTTTACTTCTCCTTGTAATACTCCACCTTGGATAGCTGCACCCATTGCAACTACTTCGTCTGGGTTAACTCCCTTAGATGGTTCTTTTCCTAATTCTTCTTTGATTATTTCTTGTACTCTTGGAATTCTTGTTGATCCACCTACTAGTAATACTTTATCGATATCTGATTTAGAAAGTCCTGCATCTTTTAATGCTTTTCTAACTGGTTCTAGTGTTGAATCTACTAAGTCTCTTGTTAATTCTTCGAATTTAGCTCTTGTTATATCCATTTCAAAGCTTATTGGAGCTCCATCTACTTGAGCAATGAATGGTAATGAAACTTGTGTTGTAGTCATGTTACTTAAGTCTTTTTTAGCTTGTTCTGCTGATTCTTTAATACGTTGCATTGCCATTTTATCGTCTTTTAAGTCAACTTTTTCTTGTTCTTTAATTGATTCTACTATGTAGTCAACTAATTTATTATCGAAGTCATCTCCACCTAGTTTGTTATTTCCTGATGTTGATAATACTTCGAATACTCCGTCTCCTAATTCAAGGATTGATACGTCGAATGTACCTCCACCTAAGTCGTAAACTAATACTTTTTCGTTTTTATCTTGTTTATCTAGTCCGTATGCTAAAGCAGCAGCTGTTGGTTCGTTAATAATTCTTTCTACTTCAAGTCCTGCAATTTTACCTGCATTTTTTGTTGCTTGTCTTTGTGAGTCATTGAAGTATGCTGGTACTGTAATAACTGCTTTTGTTACTTTTTCTCCTAAGTAAGCTTCAGCTGTTTTCTTTAAGTCTCCTAGAATCATTGCTGATACTTCTTCTGGAGTGTATTCTTTTCCATTTGCTTTTACTTTTTTATCTGTACCCATTAATCTTTTGATTGATGAGATTGTTTCTGGATTAATTACTGCTTGGTGTTTTGCTTTTGAACCTACAAGCATATCTCCATTTTTGAATGCTACTACTGATGGTGTTGTTCTTCCTCCTTCAGCGTTTGCGATTACTTTTGCTTCTCCACCTTCATATACTGATACACAACTATTTGTTGTTCCTAAGTCTATACCTATAATTTTACTCATAATTTATCACCTTTCCTTATTCACTAACTTTTACCATTGCTGGTCTAATAACTTTGTCTTTTAGTAAGTATCCTTTTTGTAATACTTCTACTACCATTTCTGGTTCTACTCCATCTCTATGTTCTGTCATTATTGCTTGATGGTATGTAGGATCAAATGGCTTATTAGCTCCATCTATGGCTTTTACTCCATATTTTTCTAATGTACTTATAAGATTACAATATATCATTTTAAATCCTGATAAGAATTTTGATACTTCGTCTTCTAAGTTTTCATCATCCATGTTGATTGCTCTTTCAAAGTTATCAACTATTGGAAGTAATGATTTTGCTAAATCTTCATTTGAATACATAAGCATTCTAGAAGTTTCTTCTTCTTTTCTTTTTCTATAGTTAACTAGTTCTGCTTTTTCTCTTAAAAGTTTGTCTTCTAGTTCACTAATCATATTGTATGCTTCATTTAATTTATCTTCGTGTTTATCTTTTTTCTTTTTTGCTTTTTTCTCTTTTTTATCTTCTTTGTCGTGGTTACAAATTCCTCCGCATCCGCAGTTATCTTCTTCAGTGCAGTTGCAGTCATCACCGCATGTACATTCTTCTGTACAATTGCAGTTTTCTCCACATTCGCAGTTTTCTCCACATTCGCAGTTTTCTCCACAATTACATTTTTCTTCTTTTAGCTTTTCTTTTTCCATATGGCCTCCTTCTAGTTTTCGTCTATGTTTTGTTTTATATAATTTAAAAGTGTTATTGCTCGATCGTATTCCATTCTTTTTGGTCCTATTAATGCAAGTGTTCCTTCTTCACCATTTATATTATATTTGGTTTTGATGATTGTTAGGTCATCATCAAATTCATTTTCACTACCAATATATATATTTATTCCATTATCTTCTTCTTTAATATTTTTTATTATTTCTTTGTCTTCAAATTTACTTATTATATCTCTTATTTTATCTGTATTATTGAATTCTGGTTGCATTAATATGTTTTTTGTTCCATTCATTTTAAAACTATTATCGCTAAAATCTGTGAATGCATTATAAAATGCATTATATAAAACTTCATGTTGTTTAACATATTGAGCAATTATTGGTTTTATTTCATATTCTAATAATTCACTTACTTCACTTATTGGAACTCCAATTATAAGTTTGTTTATTAAATCAACTGTTTGTTTTATTTCTGCTACTGATACTTTTTCTTCTAGTTTTACATTTTTATGTTCTACATGTCCTTTATCAGTTATTACTATTGCTATTAAGTTTTGTGAATCTATTGGAACTACTTCTACTTTTGTTACTCTATTTTCTTTTGATGTTGACCCAAGTACTATTGCTGTATAGTTTGTCATTTCTGATATTATTTCCATACTTTTACTTATTGCATCTGTTAATACTAGTGATTTGGAATTAAATACTGTTTGTAGTTCATTTAATTCTTTTTTATCTAGTTCTTTTGGTTTCATAATGTTATCTACATAGTATCTGTATCCTTTTTCACTTGGTACTCTTCCTGATGAAATATGTGTTTTTTCTAAAAGTCCTAATTCTTCTAGTTCACTCATTTCATTTCTTACTGTAGCACTTGAACAGTTTAATATTTCACAAATTGATTTGGATCCTATTGGTCTAGCTGTTTTAATGTAATCTTCTATAATTAGTTTTAATAGTTTTTCTTGTCTTTCACTAATCATTACTTCACCTCTAGTTTAACACTTGGCACTCTTCCTTTTTTAGTGCTAGTACCAGTATACTATTATATGTTAGCAATGTCAAGTTATGAGTGCTAATTTTTATTTTTTTATTTATTTATCAAAACCTCTCAATAATTATATACAACAAAACTTATATAACTTCCTTAGTTTTTTTATTAAAAATTAAAAAAGAATAATTTTTATCTTATTCTCTTTCTATTTATTGCTTTATTTATAAGTATTCCAATTGTACTTCCACACGTATCTATTAAGACATCTTTTATTTCTCCTGATCTACCACTTACGAATATTTGATGTATTTCATCTGTTATTGCGTATGTCATGCATATTAGTATGGAATAGATTATTATTTGTTTTGTTGTTAAATTATATTGTTTTAATAGTGTTCCAACTAATAATCCTAGTATTAAATATATTGTAAAATGAGCTGTTTTTCTTACTATATGTGTATATTTTTCTTTTATTTCTTTTTGTTTTACTTCTGTTGCATTTTTATGTGTTTTTTTATAAATATTACCTATTGTTTTTTCTATTACTCCGTCACTTACTTTTGTTGATTCATTTGCTTTTTGATTTGAGAACATGAATATTATTATCATCCATAATATAATTATTATTCTTAGTATTATTTTTTTCATTCTTATTTTCAATAAAAAAGAAAGATTTTTCTTTCTAATTTGTTACCTTTTCTTTTTCTTTCAATAGGTTTTCATATTTTTCTAATATTATGTAAATATTTCCACAACTCATAAAGCACATTACTGCATTTTTGTATTTTAATAGTTTATCTACTGTTTCTACTGATACTTTTTCTGCATTAGGTATAGCATTTATTATTGTATCACTTGATACTCCTGGATAGTCTTCTTGTGATTCTCTATCTGAGTATATATCCATTACAAATGTTTTATCTGCTAATTTAAGTACATCTATAAAGTCATCCATTAAAGCTTCTGTTCTTGAGTATGTGTTTGGTAAGTGTATTGCGATTATTTTTTTATTTGGATATTTTTGTCGTGCTGCTTCTAGTGTTACTTTTATTTCTGTTGGATGATGTGCATAATCGTCTATTACAACTATATCATTATATATTCTTTCTTTAAATCTTCTTTTTGCACCTTGGAATGTTTTCATATTTTTTATAATATCTTCTTTTTCTATTCCGTAATGGTTACATACAATTATAGCTGATAGTGCGTTTAGTATCATATGTTTACCGAATAGTGGTATTTCAAAGTGTCCATATAATTCATTATTTATATATACGTCGAATGTGCTTCCTTCTTTTGTTAGTTTAACATTTTTGGCTTGAACATTATTATTTTCATTAAATCCATAGTATATAGTTTCTTTATTGAATTTAATATCTTTAATATTATTATCATCACCACATGCTACTACAAGTTCTGATTTATTACCGAATATTTTAAATGTATCTTTTATTTCTTCTATTCCACCTGGGTAACATTCTGTATGATCTAGTTCTATATTTGTTATTACAGCTATATGTGGGTAGTAAGCTAGAAAATGTTTATTGTATTCATCGCTTTCTATTACAAATATTTTATCATTTTTATTTGCGTGTCCTGTTCCATCGCCTACAAAGTATGAGCATCCTATTACATTTTTTATAATATGGCTAATAAGTAGACTTGTTGTTGTTTTTCCATGTGTTCCACATACTCCTACTGTTTCAAACATTTTTGTTACTTCTCCAACTACTTGATTATAGTCCATTATTTTTAATCCTAAGCTTTTTACTCTTTGAATTTCTGGATGGTCCATAGAGAATGCTTTTGAGTATGTAACAATTGTGTCTTTATCTATTTCATGTGGCTCATAGAATATTTTTATATTTCTTTTATTTAATCCTTCTTCTGTAAATTTATAGTGTCTTGAGTCATCATATCCTGTTACTTCATTTCCTAAGTCATGTAGAATATTTGCAAGTGTGCTCATTCCTGATCCTTTTATTCCTATGCAATAATATTTCATTTTTATCACCTTCTTTTTAATTATATCATGTTTTGTTATGTTTTATTATATTTTTGTAAAGAAAAAAACTGTTTTTACAGTTTAATTTTCTTCTTCTAATTCGTCTTCTGTAACTATTGATAAGTCTAATGTATCGTCGTCAACATCGTCTAAGTCATCGTCTAATGAATCTATTGAATCTATATTTTCTTCTTCTGTTTCTTCTTCTGTCTCTTCGTCTTCTTCTGTTTCTTCTGATTCAATTTCTTCATCATCGTCTAGTTGTAATTCAACTTTATGATTTTCCATAAGATCCCATTCTGCATTTTCTAACATATGAAATCTTTTATCTATTGTTAATGATGTATAGAAGTCTCCTATTTTTTCTCCATATTCTTCTTCTGTTAGTTCTAATAGTTCGCATATTTTTTTAAATAATTCAGCTGTATTCATTGATTTTTTATTTTCTTTTAATAACATATAAGTTATATCTGTATAACTCATTGTTTCTAATTCTTCTTTTGACATATTTTTAAGTTTCATAAATTCCTCCTAAATAATGACTATTTAATTTTACCATGTTTATTTTATGTGTCAATAGTTTTTTGTTACATTATTGATGGTATATCGATAACAAGTAGTTTTAAACATTGTTTTATTAGTTTATTTGTTAGTGTTAATACGTATAGCCAATCATTTTTATTTATTTCGTCTTCCATATTCATTATATGATTATTTTGATAGAAGATGTTTGCTGAAACACATAGATTATATACGTAATCTGCAATGTAGTGTGGCATTCTTTCTTTATATGCATAGTTTATTGCATCACTATATTCTAATAGTTTTAACCTTAAATCTCTGTCTGGTTCGTTATATATATTATTGCTTAATTCTAGATTTTTATTTTGTGATTCTAATATTTTATTAATTCTTAAATATGTGTAAAGTATATATGGTCCAGTTTTACCTGTAACGTCTGAGAATTTGTTTAAATCAAAGATATAATCTTTTGTTCTTGTATTTGATAAGTCTGCAAATTTTAAAATTGAGTTTACAATTTTATTTACATCTTCTTCTGACATATTCTTATTGTCTTCTTTTTTAGAAATAAATATTTCTTTTGCTTCATTGAATAAGTTTTCTAGTTTTGGAGTATTTCCACTTCTTGTTTTATATGGTTTTCCGTCTTCCCCATTTACAGTTCCATATCCTAAAAATTCTAGTTTTTCCTGTGGCATAATATCTGCTTTTTCACTTGTTCTGAAAACTTGTGTAAAGTGTAGTTCTTGTCTATTGTCTACTACATATAGAATGTGATCTGGATTAAAGTCTTTTGTTCTTTGTAGTATTGTTGATAAATCTGTTGATGCATAAAGATAAGCTCCATTACTCTTTTTAAATAGAAGTGGTGGAATTTCTTTTGTATCAGAGTCTTTTTGTACATTTACTACTAGTGCGCCTTCTGATTCTTCAACAAGATTTTTTTCTTTTAATATTTTTTCTGTTTCTTCTAAATAGTCGTATGCATCTGATTCTCCATACCAGTAGTCAAATGATACATCTAAAAAATCATAGTTTTTCTTTATATCTTGTTTAGATACTTCTAGTATTTTTTTCCATAATCTTCTATACTCTTGGTTTCCATCTTGAAGTTGTTTTGTAATATTTGCACATTCATTTTTTATTTCTTCATTTTCTTTACATATTGCGTTCATTTCTGGATATATTTTATCTAAGTATTTAATATCGATTTCATCAATACTTAGTTTATCTCTTAATACTCCATATATAACTTCACCAATTTGTAAACCAAAGTCTCCAAGGTGTACATCTGATATAGTATTATGTCCCATGTAATTAATTATTCTTTTTATTGATTCTCCAACTATAGCGGTTCTCATGTGTCCTACGTGTAGAGGTTTTGCGACATTAGGCCCACCATAGTCTATTACATATGTTTCTTTTGGTTCTTGATTTAGTAGTTTTTTTTCGTCTTCTTTTATTATTTTTAAATATTTATTAATTAAATCATTACTTACTTTTATATTTATGAATCCAGGTTTACAGAATGTTACTTCTTTGAAATATGTATTAAATTCTTCATAATTATTAACACTACCAACTATCTCTTCTCCTAGTTCAATTGGGTTTTTATGATTTTCTTTGGCTAGTTTAAATATGTCATTACATTGAAAATCACATAAATCTGGTCTATTTGATTTTGATATTGTTACTTCTTCTAAGTTGTATCCTAAATTGTTAATTATTTTTTTTAGTATTTCGCTTATATCTTTTTTCATTTTTACCTCCAAATTATTTCATATTCAAATATGTCAGATGTTTCTATTATTTGGTATTTTATTTTTATTTTATTTTGTTCTATTTGTTTATTAATTATTCTTATTTTTATATTTAAATATTCTGTTTTTATTAATTGGTTTTTGAAGTCTATTATCATATTATAGTCTTCACTAACTCTTTTTAATTTTTCGTTTTTTATGTCTAGTATTGTTATTGTTTTGTTGTTTATGTATTTTATTTCATTATCTTGTAATATACCTTTTGTTTCTATTTGTTCTTGTATTTTGTTATTTTGTTTAATGGTTGCTTTTATTATTATTTTTGACATATTTCTCCTTTTCGTCTGTAATTATAGCAGATATATTGGTTGTTGTAAATGTTTTTTTTTATTTGTTTTATTTGTTTTACGGTTATTTTTTTTTTATTAGATAATACTAATTTTAGATTGGTGGGAAAATATGAGAAAATTAAAAATTTTTTTGAAGTGGTTTTTTATATTTTTCTTTGTTTTTTTTGTTTTTTATATTGGTTTATATATTTATGCTCATTTTTCTAAGAAGTTATCTGTTAGTCTTGCGAATAATTATTATCTTTATGATTCTAGTGGTAATTTATATAATGGTAATAGTGATAATTGGGTTAAGCTTGATCAAATTTCTCCTTATTTAATTAATGCGACTATTTCTGCTGAGGATAAGCATTTTTATCATCATTTAGGTTTTGATTATTTGAGAATTTTTAAGGCCATGTTTACTAATCTTAAGCGTGGTGATACTGTTCAAGGGGCTTCTACTATTACTCAACAGTATGCTAAGAATTTGTTTTTGGATTTTGGTAAGACTTGGTCCAGAAAGTTACAGGAAGCATGGATAACTATTAAGCTTGAAAGTCAGTATAGTAAGAATGATATTTTGGAAGGGTATTTAAATACTATTAATTATGGTGGTGTTTTTGGTATTGAGAATGCTTCTATGTATTATTTTAATAAGCATGCTTCTGATTTAAATTTGGCTGAGGCTTCTATTTTAGCTGGTATTCCAAAGTCTCCTAGTAATTATTCTCCTATTTCTAATCATGATAATGCCAAGTCAAGGCAAAAAGCTATTTTAACTGCTATGGTTAATAATAATTATATTAGTAAAGAAGAAGCGGATAGTGCTTATACTACTAATTTATCTTATGTAGGTGCAGAAAATAGTAATTCTGTTTCGTCTTTAATGTATTATCAAGATGCTGTTATTAATGAACTTAAGAGTATTAAGAGTATTCCTTCTTCTTTTATTGAGACTAAGGGATTGAAGATATATACTACTCTCAATATGGATTATCAGAGGATTTTAGATAAGAGTGTTAATGATGCTTTATCTGATAATTCACTTATTCAAGCTTCTTCTATTGTTATGGATCCTAAGAGTGGTGCTATTTTGGCTCTTATTGGTGGCAGGGATTATAAGGTAAGTCAATATAATCGAGCTATTAATTCTAAGCGTCAGGTTGGTTCTACTATTAAGCCTTTTTTGTATTATGCTGCTCTTGAGAATGGTTTTACTTCTTCTTCTACTTTTATTAGTGAAAGAACTACGTTTACTTTTTCTGATGATAAGACTTATAGTCCTAGGAATTATGGTGATTTATATCCTGATAAGTCTATAAGTATGGCTGCTGCTATTTCTTATTCTGATAATGTATATGCTGTTAAGACTCATTTGTTTTTAGGTGAGGATACTTTGGTTAATTTATTACGTCGTGTTGGTGTTAATAGTGAGCTTGAGGCAATTCCTTCTTTGGCTCTTGGTACTGAGGAGATTAGTTTACCTGAGATGATGCAGGCATATGGTACTTTAGCAAGTGGTGGATATAAGAGGGAGCCTTATTTGATTGAAAAGGTATTGGATCAAGATGGTAATGTTTTGTATGAGCATGATTCTAGTAGTGAATTGGTTTTAAATCAAAGTGATGTTTTTATATTAAATGAGTTATTGACTGGTACTTATTCTTCTGATTTTATTGATTATAATTATCCTACTTTAATTAGTTTTTCTGGTAAATTGAAACATAAGTATTCGATTAAGACTGGTACTACTGATACTGACAGGTTAATTTTTGGATATAATAATGATTTAATTGTTGGTGTATGGACTGGTTATGATGATAACCGTGAAAGTCCAAGTAGTGATAGTTCTATATCTAAGGATATTTGGTTTAATACTATTGAGGGGTGCTTGAAGGATAGTGATGATAGTTGGTATGAAATTCCAAGTAATGTTATTGGGGTTTTGGTTGATCCTATTGATGGTGAATTAGCTGGTGATAATACGTCTCATAAGCATATGTTTTATTATATTAAGGGAACGGAACCTACTTTAACTGATTCAAATCTTGATACTTTAATTCCTACTATGAAATATGAGGAATAAAAAAATGCACTGTTTTTTTAAAATTTAGTGCATTTTTTATATTTTTTTATCTGTTTTGCACAATTATTGTGCATTTTTTAACTTTTTCCTATAAAAACATTATATATTTCTTTATATCTATAACCTTTTTTTAACATTGTTGTATCTGGTTCTACAATGCCAAGTTCTATAAGTTTATTTATAATATTTGATGTGGTATTTCTTGATATCCCTGATAAATCTGATATTTCTGTTTTTGTAAAAACTATTTGTTTCATTATTATTGGCATTATGCAATATACTGAATTTCCTTTTATCTGTTTGATTTTATTTTGATCTTCTTCATATATTTTTTTTATTTTTTTTATTTTCATTATATAGTTATTACATTGTTCTATTATGCATTGCAGAAAGAATTTTATAAAACCTGTTATATTTCCTTTTCTACTTTCATTCAAGAATTTATGATAACTTGGTTTATATAGTTCTATTACTTCTGATAGAAACAATATTGGCCTTTCTTCTGTAAGTGCTGCTAATTGTATTGGTATTAATGCTCTTCCTAATCTCCCATTTCCATCTCTATATGCATGTATTGTTTCAAATTGTGCATGTGAGATTGCTAGATTAATAAATGTACTGTCTATGTAAGCATCATTCATATATTTAAATAATTCATTAAGTAATATAGGAACTTCTTCTGGTATTGGAGGAATGAATGATGCATATTCTATTGTACTTCCTTTTGCTCCAATCCAATTCTGTGTAGTTCTAATATGCCCTGGTTCTTTTTCTTCTCCTCTAACACTATCTAATAAAATTTTGTGCATGTTATTAACCAGTTTTAGATTTATCTCTTTGTTTAATTGGAGTTGTTCCTCTGCATATTCTACTACTTTTTTTAAATTTTCAATTTCTCTTGTTTCATCTGTTTTTTGCATATATTTAATATAATACATTTCATCTTGTGATATTTGTGTTCCTTCTATTTGTGTTGATTTCAAACTTTCGCTTAAAAGTATTGAATCTAAAAAAAATTTTGAATCAAATTGTAGATTATTTAGATATGATTTATATTCACCATATTTTTCATTTGCTTCGCTTACTAGTCTTATTAGTTCTTTGTCCATTGTATATTCTGGTGGAAATTTATCAACTTTATATGGTTCCATGTTATTCCTCCTTTTTTTTATTATATCATTTAAAATCGAAAAAATGCACTGTTTTTTTAAAATTTAGTGCATTTTTATATTTTTTTTATCTGTTTTGCACAATTATTGTGCATTTTTTACTAAAAAAGAACCATTAAGGTTCTAGTATAGCTTTTATTCTTCTAACACCTGCTGATGATGCTTCTTCTTTTTTTATTTTAAATGTTCCTAAGCAACCTGTACTTTCAACATGAGGTCCACCACATAATTCTTTTGATACGTCACCAATTGAATATACTGTTACTATGTCAGGATATTTTTCTATAAACATACATTCAGCACCAGACGCTATTGCTTCATTTTTACTCATTTCTTGTTTTGTAACTTTTAAATCTTGTTTAATCCATTCGTTAACTAGTGCTTCTGTTTTTGCTTTTTCTTCATCTGTTAGTTTATGGTCACAAGAAAAGTCAAATCTCATTCTTTCTGTTGTTATATTTGATCCTTTTTGATGAACATCAATACCCACTGTTATTTTAAGTGCTGCATTAAGTAGGTGTGTTGCTGTATGGTATTTTGTTTCTATTTCACTATTACCTGCAAGTCCACCTTTAAATTTTCCTGCTGAGGCTGTACGGGACAATTCTTGATGTTCTTTAAATTTTTGTTTAAATCCTTCTATATCTACTTTTATGTTTTTTTCTTTTGCTAATTCTTCTGTTAGTTCTATTGGGAATCCGTATGTATCGTATAGATGGAATGCTGTTAAAGCATCTATGTCTTTGTTATCTTTTGTTTGTTTTTCAAATTCTCTTAATCCTTTTTCTAATGTTCTATTAAATTTTTCTTTTTCTGTCTTTAATACTGCTAATACTGTTTCTTTGTTTTTTTCTAATTCAGGATAATATTTTTTATATTCTTCTATTATTGAGATTGCGATTTCTTGTTCCCAATTTGATTGAATTTCTATATCTAGTTTTTTTGCATGTCTGATTGCTCTTCTTATTAGTCTTCTTAGTATATACCCTTGGTCTGTATTTGATGGTTTTATTCCTGCATTATCAGCTGAAATAAATACTGCTGTTCTAATATGGTCTGCAATTATTCTTATGCTTTTTTCATTTCCTTCATATGTTTTATTTGATACTTCTTCTATTTTATTTATTATTGGTTTCCAAAGTGATGTTTTATAGTTGTCATCAACGCCTTCTAATACTGCTAATATTCTTTCGTATCCCATTCCTGTATCTACGTTTTTCTTTGGTAGTTGTTCTAGTGTTCCATCTTGTTTTCTATTGAATTGCATGAAAACATTATTCCAAATTTCTACCCATCTTTCATCTTCTGTATCAAATGTGCTTGGTATTTCATCTGTGCTTCTGAAATAGAATATTTCTGTATCTGTTCCACATGGTCCTGTTTCTCCTGCTGCCCAGAAGTTATCTTCTTTTGTACTTGCAATGTGTTTTTCACTTATTCCTAAATCTTTCCATAGGTCGTGTGCTTCTTGGTCGTATGGAACGTTTTCGTCTCCGGAATATACTGTTACTGCTAATCTTTCTGCAGGTATGTTCAAAACTTTTGTTAGGAAGTTAAAGCTGTATGTTATGCTTTCTTTTTTGAAATAATCTCCTAATGACCAGTTTCCTAGCATTTCAAAGAATGTATGGTGTGTCTTGTCTCCTACTTCGTCTAAGTCGTTTGTTCTTATACATTTTTGATAGTCACATAGTCTTGTTCCATATGGGTGTGTTTGTCCCATTAGATATGGTATTAGTGGTTGCATTCCTGCTGTGTTGAATAATACTGATGGGTCGTTTTCTGGTACTACTGGAGCACTTGGTATTTGTTTATGTCCATTTTCTACAAAATATTTTATAAATTCATCTTTTAAATTCATGTTATCACCTCTGCTTATAATATCACTTTTTCTTATAAAGTCAAGTTATCGACCATTTTTAGTGGTCGATAGTTTTATTTTTTTATTATTTTAATTATTTTATCTACTACTTCATCTATTGTCATATTTGTTGAATCAATGTATATTTGTTCTTCTGTTCTTTTTAAAGCTCCTACTGGTTTATTCATGTCGTTGTAATCTCTATCACTTATATTTTTTCTTATTTCTTCTTCTGACATTTCTATATTTAGTTCTTTGTTTTGTTTTACTCTTCTTTTTACTCTTTCTTCTAATGTTGCATCTAAGTAAAATTTATAATCTGCATTAGGGAATACTACTGTTGTTATGTCTCTTCCTTCTAATATAACGTCATATGTACTTGCCATTTTTCTTTGTAGTTCTACCATGTTTTTTCTAACTTCTATTATGCTTGATATTGGCGATACTATTTGTGTTACTTCTTTTTCTCTTATTTTTTTTGATACGTCTTCCCCATCTAAGTATACTTTTTCATTTTTAAATTCTACATTCAATTCTTTTGATAGTTCTATTATTTTTTGTTCTTCTTTTAGTTCTATATTGTTTTGTAATGTTTTTAGTGCTAGACAACGATATGTTGCTCCTGTATCTATATTTACTAGGTTTAGTTTTTCTGATAATATTTTTGCGATTGTTCCTTTACCACTTCCGCATGGTCCATCTATTGCTACTACCATTTTATTTCCTCCATTATTTTAGTTATTTTTTGTTTTAATTCTTCTAATGTTTTATTATTTTCTATTATGTAATCATAGTTGTTGTAATTATTAAGTGCTGTTTCTGTTATATGTTGTTTTTGTTCTGTTGTTAGGTTATTTTCTTTTCCTTCTATTTTTATTACTGTTACGTTTTTGTTTTGTTTCTTTATTTCTTCTATTTCACTTTCAAATCTTGCATCTGAAATAATTATTACGTCAAAGAAGTATGCATATACTTTTATATCTTCTTTTATTCTATTTATAAGCATGTTTTCATCTATCTTATTTTTTATTAGTTCTACTCCAAGTTGTTGTAATAATTCTCTTGGTTTTGTGTTTTCTTCTCCATTCCAATTTATTATTTCTTTTGCATAGTCTTTTAAGTATTTGGCATATGATATTATTACTGTTTTTTTATTTTGTTTTTCATAGTATTTTTTTATTATTGTTGCTGATAGATTTTTTCCACTTTGTGCTTTTCCTGCAAGTATGTATATTTTGGGATTTTTTTTTGTAAATTCCATTTTAATCCTCTTTTTCATTGTTTATTTTTATTATGTCGTATTTGTCATCGAAGTATGTGAATATTGCTTTTAGTGATGCTATTATTGGTGTTGATACAAACATTCCAATTATTCCCCAGAAGTGTCCAAATATTAGTAGTCCTATCATTATTGTGACTGGGTGTAGTTTTGTTGTTTTGCTCATAACCATTGGTTGTATGAAGTTTCCTTCAAGGAATTGTATTATTACTATTGATAATAATGTTAGTATTCCTATTGTTGTGTTTTGTGTGAATCCTACTATTACTGCTGGTATTCCTCCTATATATGGTCCTGCATATGGTATCATGTTTGTAAGTGCGCAGAATAGTGCGAATAAGAATGGTGCTTTTAAGCCTATTATCCAGAATCCTATTGAACTTACTATGAATATTAGTAATGCATCAAGCGCTGCTCCTACTACAAATCTTCTAAGTGATGTATTTACTTCATATATGATTTCTCTTGTATTTTTCTTTATTTTATTAGGAAATAGTGTTATAAATGTTTCGTTTACGTTTTCAAAGCTTAGTAAAAGGTAGAATCCTATTACTAGTCCTACTATTATTGAACCCATTCCTGAGAAGAAATTTTTAACTATTTTTACTAGTAATGATGGTATATCTGATGTTATGTTTGATCCAATCTGAACTATTTTATCTAATAGTTCTTTTTTTATAGCTTCTGTATCTAATCCATCTATTACTTTTAGTCTTCCTATTGTTTCGTCTAGTATAATTTTTGCTTGTTCTATTATATCTGGAATTACTTTTATGAATTCATTAAGTTGTTCAGATAGTAGTGGAATTAATCCTCCTATTACTAATGATATTACACTTAGTAGTATTATATATGTTAGTAATGTTCCAATACTTCTTCTTATTCCTTTTTTTTGTAGCCATCTAACTAGTGGGTCAAATAGCCAAGCTATTATAAATCCTATGAACAGTGGTACAATTACTTTTATTATGGTAATAATTAATTCTAATATTTGTATTTCTTTTGTAAGTTTTATTAGGGCATAAACTCCTATTACTATTAATAGTACATATAGTACTTTTAGTGTATTTTTTGATAGATTAATTAAGTCATTTAATTTTTCTTTATCTAGTTCTTTTTGGTTTTCTTTTATTCTTTTAAACATTTTTTCTCACCTAATATTATTGTATCAAATTGTTGATATTTTTACAATTATTATGTATTAAATAGTAAAGAAACCTTAATGGTTTCTTTTGTTTAATATATAGCTTTCATATCCTCCATTTATGTTTATTACTTTGTATCCTAGGGTCGTTAGTATTTTACATATTGAGTAACTGCTCATTCCCTTTTGGCAGTATATATAGTACTTTTTTTCTTTATCTAAGTATTTATTTGGATTTGTTATTAGTTGGTTATATGGTATATTTATTGCATTTGGTATATGGTTATCATTGTATTTTTGTTTGTCTCTTATGTCTATTATATTATTTTTTTCTGTTAGTTTTAGTAATTCATCGATGTTTATGCTTTTTATCATAAAAAAAATCACCCACTTTATTATATGCAATTGTTGCATTTTTTAAAGTGAATGAGTTTATTTATTCATCATCATTAAAGAAATCGTCAAAGAATTGATCATCTGTAATTTTATTTTTATTGATATTTGTTTCTTTTTTATTTCTTACTAAATCGAAGTC
>DFLA01000040.1:0-7158 GCA_002374055.1 Caryophanales bacterium UBA3631 | reverse complement strand
TTCTTGTTTTTCTTTTTCTTCTTCTGCCTCTAGTTCAGCAATTTTTGCATCAATTCTTTTTACTAAATCATCTACGTTAAATGAGTTTTCTTGGTTTTGTCTAGGATTAAACATTGGTGGTACAAATGGCATGTTTCCTCTATTACCAGGCATAAATGGTGTATTACCATTTCCTTTCATCATTTCGTTTATTTTTTCTTCTTTTTTCTTTTGAACAAAGTCTTTTATATCGAATAGTTCTATTTTTCTTTTTTCTCTTGATGGATATGTTGCTTTTGGATATGTTCTACCCCAAAGGTTTTCTTTTTCCATTTGCCAATTTGGTTTTAGTTTTGTCTTAAAAGGCATCATTCTAAGTCTTAGTACTATCATTGTCCATTTTGGCATTCTTTGTAGGTCACTTACTGTTACTAGTGGCATTGATGATGTTTTTTCTTTTTCTTTTGATTTTACTTCTCCGCACATTTTGCTTATTTCTTCTAGCGCTGCTAATTCACTACTTATTAGGTATATTATGTTTCCACAGTTTCCTCTAATTGTTTCTCCATTTTCTTTTCCGTATACTTGTGAAAGTTGTGCGTAGTTTTGGATTATAAAGTTAAATCTTATGTTTCTACTACGTGCTGCTGTTACCATTGTTGTTACGTCTTTTAATGGTGGCATATTAGCAAATTCGTCTAGTATAAAGTTTGTTCTGAATGGAAGTTTTCCACCTGATTCTTGGGCTACGTCTATTAATGTTTCGTAGCATTGTTTTATAAATATTGTAACAAGTGAGTGATATGTTTTCTTTTCGTCTTGTATTACTAGGAATACTGCTGTCTTTTTTCTTCCTATTTCTTTCATATCAAAATCACTATGTGAAAGCATTTCGCTTAGGTTTTCACGCGATGTGAATAGTTTAATTTTTTGTTTGAATACTGATAGGATACTTCCTTTTGTATCGCTTGGAGCCATTAATGTACTTGATGCGTTTACATATGCTGGGGAAGCAGGATCTTTTGTATTAAAGTATTCTTTTACATATGTGCTTCCTGCAAATTTTTCTTCTCCTACTGTTGTCATAAGATTTATTGAGTTTAGGTTAATTTGTTCTTCTGTTGCATCTTCGAATAGCGCTAATGATAATCCACAGAAATAATCTGCACTTGTTTTTTCCCAGAAAGGGTCTGCATTTTGTGATTTTTCATCATATAGTATATTCATTGCTAGATCGTCTAGTAATTCGTTTGCTTTATCTTGATTTCCTTCTTTATATAGTGAATATGGTAGTCCTAGTGGATTCCATGAATTTCCTTTTTGTGGATCACGAAAGTTTAATAATACTATGTTATATCCTTTTTCTTTTAGTTCCATAGCATTTTTTTCATATATTTCACCTTTTGGGTCTGTTATAATCATGGATTCGCCTTTTTTTGCCAATGTCTTAACCATTGGTTGAACCATCATTTCTGTTTTACCACTACCTGTCGATCCTATTATTAAGTTGTGATATTCTCCATTATCGACCCATATTTCTTTTCCATTATTGATTAATGGTATACCAGCATATTGTGATTGATTATCTGTTGGCCTTATCATTTTTAATTCTTTTTTCATTTCTTTTTGTGTAAGCCATCTCGAATAGTTTTTTTCTTTTTTTGGTCCTGTAGTAAATCCAATTCCTTTTTCTACTTCATAGAAGTGTGATGACACACTTGTTACTATTACAACTATTATTATTACATACAAAACTAATGTTGCGACTAAATATTTAGCTTCAAATGCTGGTAGTGGATTAAATCCATGTAGTGTACCAGTTTGTGCAAATGTTGATAGATTAAGTATAATAATACATACTAGATATAATAAAAACAAACTAAAGATTAAAAATATTGCAATATCTTTTGGTTCTGCTCTAAATTTTAGTTTCATTTTTTAACCCTCCATAATAAGATTAGTAATCTAATTATATTATACACGGATTATTCATATAAGTAAATTGATAAGTTTGAAACTTTTAAAATTTAGTTTGGTTGCAAATAGTTAATAATCTTTGTATGGTTGCTGATAGTTAATGTATTATTATCATTTGGTTGCTTATAGTTAATATTATTTAAGACTATTTATTTGATTTATCGATAATCCTGTTATAGCTGAAATTGTATCTATACTTAGGTTTTGTTTTAAGGAATTACGTGCAACTTCAATATTTCTTTCCATTCTTCCTCTAATTTCTCCTCTAATCTCACCTTTTATTTTTCCTTCACGAATTCCTTCACTTTTTAATGAATTCATAAGTTTTTTGTTTACTTTTTCTCTATCATATTCACATATAAATCTTCTATTCATACCTAATCTCTCCAATTCTTCTAATATTTTTAAATCTTCTACGTTATATAGTATAGACAAGTATTCTATCTTAGACTATTTATCTGATTAATTGATAATCCAGTTATAGCTGAAATTGTATCTATACTTAGGTTTTGTTTTAAGGAATTACGTGCAACTTCAATATTTCTTTCAAGCCTTCCTTTTATTTCTCCTTCACGAATTCCTTCACTTTTTAATGAATTCATAAGTTTTTTGTTTACTTTTTCCCTATCATATTCACATATAAATTTTCTATTCATACCTAATCTCTCCAATTCTTCTAATATTTTTAAATCTTCTGTATTATCTATGATGTCATGCATTTCTTTATAAGATTTGCATCTAAACAGGTAAAGTCTTTTATCAATTTTGTTAAGATTATTATAACTTAACTTGTAGTAAATTGGCAAGTATATTTCATAACTTTTTACAAAATCATATTTATGATTTATTTCTACTGCTTTGAATTCATGAGTAACAATTGGTTGTGTTCTATCTTTTTTGTTATAAAAATTATTGAACATAATTAATGTTGTGGTTGCATTTTTATCATATTCATTACCTTCTTCAAATAATGTTCCTGTACTTCTAAATAGGTATAGTAAAGCTTTAATCATGGCAGATTCACTATATCTATCTTGCATCTCTACAATAACTACTTTATTTAATCCATCGGTTAGAGTTATATCTGTTCTAGTGTCTTTTAATATATCTCCGGTATTAAATTCATTGTCTGTAATATAATAATCAGATAAATCAATACCTGTTTTTTCTTTTATTATTTCAACAAACCATTTTTTAGTATTTTTTTTCCACATATATTTAAATGTAGTATCACTCATTAGTTTAACAAATCTCGGTTTTATCATAATTATTCCCCCTAAAACGAAGATATCATATTATATAAATGAATTCAAATTAGTGTTTTTTGAAATTTGTAATAAGATTTAGTCAGATTTTTAAATTCTGATTATACAGATATTGAAAAAGTTATGTTTTATGTTTACAGATTTTTAAAATTTGTCAAAAAACAAAAAACAGAGAAAATTTTTCTCTGTTATATTTTATTTACTCTTTTGTGTTTAATAAATATTGATAATGTTATTAGTATAAATAATACGAGCGTTCCACATAGTATTATTATATTTGTTATATTTTTTTCTATGAATTCTTTTAATGTCGTTTTTCTTTTTTTATTTTTATTGTATGAAAATTTTATTGGTTTGTTTTCACTATTATTTTCATTTATATGCCATGTATATACATTTCCATTTACTTCATCTGCATTATTTTCGACTACTTTATATTCTGTTGTTATATTGATATTTAAATTATCAACATAGTTATAGTCATATATTAAGCATTTGAATTTTTTTGATGTACTTAGTGTTATTATACCATCGTCATCTGTTAGCGTATATGCGTCATAGCAACTTGTAAATCTACTATTTCTAAAAGTATCAAAATTATAATCGTAGTTAAATTCATAGTTACCATTATCTTTTTTTGTTTGTTCATATGGTAATTCATTGTTTGCGTCTATTATTGCATAAAAATCTCTGTTTTCGAAATATCTTGTGTTTTCCTTTTCTTGTTCATTTTCAGGTATAATTGTTATTTTTTCTTCTATTGTATTTTCATTAAATTTTAAGTCATAATTCACTGTACATCCTGTCATGAATATAAATATAACTGCTAATAAGATATTTTTTTTTATCATTTTATCACCTAATCTAATAAATATACATAACCCAAGAATATATATTTTTGTGGATTACCATAGTTTTGTGCCCATTCAAATGGTACTGTTCTGAATCCAAATGATGCATATTCTATTGAATTTGGGTTTTTCCAATTACTCTTCCATCCATCTGATACAGTCATTGTTCTATTCTCATAATCTACTGCTTCAACAACACCTATGTGACCATAGTCTGCTCCCATATTTTTAATATTCTGATTTGTATATCTCCATACAATTAATGCTCCTACTTTTGGTTCAGCATAATTTGTACTTGTTCCGAACATTTTTAAACTTGGATTATTCCACCAGTCTCTACCATTTCCTGTTGTGTTCATTATTGCTTGTATTGCTTGTTTTCTTTTTGTTTCATCTATTTCAACTGTATTTAGTATTTCAAGTGCTCTTCGTTGAGTATACCAAACACATTGTCCAACATTTGATGAGTAGAAGTAGTCTTGGCTATAGTAATAATCGTTTCTTGTTGGATTTCCAACTCTTTGCATGAATCCTTTATAATCTGATGCAATTAAACCTTGTGATGATGTTGTTTGTGAACATGAGTTTTGATTATTACCAAATGTACTTATTTCAACTCCATCTGAATAGAATGTTTGAAGGATTTGATCATATGTTTTTTGTTCTCCTAATGCTAAATATTTTGCTCCGAATTGTGTCATTCCTCTACAGTGTCCGCCTAGTGCTTGTACACTTCCATCACTCATTTGAATATTATTTGTTACATTACCGTATGCAAAATAGTTTTGTGGCATTGTAAATGTCCATGGTTCTTTATTTGGAACTTTATATAGGTTTATTGAGCATTGTCCGTTTTGACAGTTATTGTAACTTCCACATGATGTTCCGGCATTATTTCCCCACCATGCTCCATATTCAGCATGTATTACTTGATTATTGTATGTTAAAACCATTCCTGCTGTATCATTTGTTGCGGCTTGTAATCTTTCATCTTTTACTGGTTCGAATGTTTGTGCACCAGTTGAGTTTGCAATTGTTTTTGTACAGTTATTTGTATAACTAAGTGCATAACTTCTTGCTGCTACTGCTTGTGCTTTTAATGCTTCATCTGGCCATCCTGAGCCTACTTCATGTGTTAATACTCCTGCTATATATTCTTCTAGTGTATATGTTCCAGCATATGTTCCGTTTGATATAGTTATACCTGGGCACGATGTATTTATTACGTTACAACTTGCAAATTCTCCTGATCCTGCTCCATCTTCAAGTGATGCAAATGCCATTATTTCATCTGCAATTCTTTCTATTGCTTTTTCTTTATCTGCTTCATTATACATATCACTAAATCTTTTTGGTATATATGTATCAATTAAATATTTTCTATATTTTGTATAATCTAGTCTTCCTCCACTTACCATATTTGAAGCAAGTGTGTTTACATCGCTTAAATGCTTTTTATTATCTACTATATCTTCTATTTTATCTGTTATTGATTCATCTTCATCAAAGCTTTCTTCGCTCAATGTGTCATTATAGAAAATAGTTGCTGTTATTAATTGTACATCTATTTCTACACCTTTATCTTTATATTTTTCATATGTTTTATCTAGTTGTTTGTAGTATTTTTGTTCATCTTTTTCCTTGCAACTTCCATCGCTGTCTGCACACCAACCTCTTAGTGTTAATACATTTCCTACTTTTTCAAAGAATAGTGATACGTTGTTTTTTAAATCTTCTATATATTGTTGTGCTAACAAAATTGGAGCAAGAACTACTGCTATAATTACTATTATTATAACAAAAAAGAATCCTATGCTGGTCGAGGCTGCGATTATGTATTTTGTTAGCGGTGATTTTGCTTTTCCTGAATCAGTTTTCTTTTGAATATTATTTTTTATTAATTTTTTTAATGCTGATTTCATCTAATCACCGCCTAAATACTATAGTCCTCCACCTGAACCAAAGGATTCTAATTCATCTTCTGTTACTATTATATTTATTCTCATACGTTTATTTCCGCATACAAATAATGCTTCACCTTGAGAATATTTTTTTATACTTTCTTTTTCATTTTCATTTAAGTCTATTAATTTCGATAAATCTTCTGTTGCTTGTTTTTTTAGTCCCATTACTAGATAGTATGAGGCATTATCAAATATTGCTTTTCCTTGTACTATTACACTTGGGTCTGAGAAGTCACTTGGTTGTTGTGTTATTATTATTGTACCTGTGTTATATTTTCTAGCACGTCTTTGTACTTGTGCTAGGAAATCTGCTCCTAGTACGTTGTTTCCACTTAGTAATATGTGTGCTTCATCTACTTCTAGTATTGTATTAATTGATTTATCTAGTGTTAAACTCCATGCATGTTTTAATATATTGAAGAATAATGCATTTCTTATATTTGTATCTACATTCATTAATTCTTTTATATTAAATACTATGAAGTCACTTTGAGGCGCTATTGTTGTATGTCCATCAAAGTAATATCTTAATTCTTTTGTAATTGGTCTTATTTTTAATTCTAGTCTTTCAAGAATATCTTTTTCTCTTGACTTTTCTGGCATTGATATTATTCTACCTTTAATAGTTGCATAAACATCTTTAAATGTAGGATAATCTGTTGGTTTAAATTGTGTAAAATCAACATTGAAATCAATACCAAATCTTTTGTATGTATCTTGAAGAACTTCACTAAACATGTTCAAAACATCTTCTTCTATTGTTGGATCATAGTATTTTAAGAATGCTTTTACTGTTTGAATTGTTCTTGTTAAAACTGTATATCCTAATCCTTGAGATATTTCATCTTCGTCTGCATCTACTACTACTTGTAGTGGATTTATCATACCGAATTCTCCACCTTTTCCAAGGTCAATGAAATCTCCACCATATCTAGCGCACATTTCTTCTAGTTCGCCTTCAGGATCTATTGCAACTATTTGATTATTATTTCTAATATGACTTCTTAATAATAGCTTAGCTGCTGTTGATTTACCACTACCAGCTGTACCTAAAATAATCATATTGGCATTATTTCTATTGTTTTCTTTCTTTATTTGATATAAGAATTGATTAAATAGAAT
>DFLA01000024.1 GCA_002374055.1 Caryophanales bacterium UBA3631 | reverse complement strand
GGAATAAATATCTTAACTAAAGACCTCGCCATAGCATTAGGCCCCAACATAAGAGTAAATGCTATAGCTCCTGGATGGGTAAATACAAATATGAATAACAACTTATCTAAAGAATTTATAAAACAAGAATTAAAAAACTATGGAATAAAAGAAAAAACATTAAAAAAAAGCTATAAAGAAATACAAAAAATAAAAGAAGAAATATTAAATAAATATAGAGATAAAATAGAATGGATAGAAATAGAAACAAAAGGAATAAAATATATAATTAGAATAGAAAAAAGAATTATAAAACAAGAAACAGAAAAAAAACAAAACCAAGATATAATTTCAAAAAAAGAAGCAATTATAAAAAAAATATCCGCTACAAACGGACAAATCCAAAAAGAAATAAATTCATATGTAAAAAAAGGAGAAACAATAATAAGCGGTAATATATATGATAACGAAACAATAAAAAATACCGTACCAGCGGAAGGAATAGTATTTGGAGAAACCTGGTATGAAACAAAAATTACATACCCCTTCGTTTATCAAGAAACAAAAGAAACAAATAACAAAAAAGAGGTATACGTAATAAAATTCTTAAACAAAAATATAGAACTATTCAATAAAAATAAATATAAAACAAAAAAAATACAAGAAAAAACATTATTAAAAAACAATCTATTACCAATACAACTTGTAAAACAAAATCAAACAGAAACAATAGAAATAGAACAAATACTAACAATAGAAGAAGCAATAAAAAAAGCAGAAGAAAAAGCCCTAGACGAAATTAAAAAAAATCTAAAAGAAGATGAATACATAATAGACTATAAAGTATTAAATACAAACATAAAACAAAATGAATTAGAACTAAACATATTTTTTACAATATATGAAAACATAACAGATTATAAACCAATAGAAGAAAAATTAAATAATGAGTAGTTTTTTAAAAAAAATACGTGTATAATATATTTGGTGAGAAAAAATGGATAATGTAGAAATATTTAATGAAACAAATGAACAAATAGAAGACCTAAATATATTAAAACCATTACTAGAATATGCAAGAAAAAAAGAAAATCTAGAAGATACAGAATTAGAATTTAGTGTAATAATAGTAGATAACAAAAAAATACATGAAATAAATAAACAATATAGAGGAATAGATAGACCTACAGACGTAATATCATTCGCACTAGAAGATAATGAAGAAATTGAATTCGATCACTATAGAGTACTTGGCGATATATACATATCAATAGATAAAGTAAGAGAACAAGCAAGTGAATATGGTCATTCAGAAAAAAGAGAATTAGCATTCCTAACAGTACATGGATTCCTACACTTACTAGGATATGATCATATGAAACCAGAAGATGAAAAAATAATGTTTGCACGTCAGGAGGAAATACTAAATGGATTCGGTATCACGAGATAAATTAAAAGAAAAAAGCTTTAAAAGACTTTTTAACAGCTTTAAATATGCATTAGAAGGAATTATATATGCATTCAAATATGAACAAAACATAGTAGTACACACATTAGTAATGATACTAGTAATAATTTTAGGAATAGCACTAAAAATAAGCATATCAGAATGGTTAATATGCCTAATACTATTTGGATTAGTAATAGCAACAGAAATGATAAATACATCAATTGAAGCAACAGTGGACTTAGCATGTAATAAAAAAGACCCACTAGCAAAAATAGCAAAAGATACAGCAAGTGGAGCAGTATTAATATTCGCAATTACAGCAGCAATATCTGGAATAATAATTTTTTTACCTAAAATCATGGAACTATTATAGTTCCTTTTAATTTGACAAAATATAATGATTGTGCTAGAATACACAAACATAAAAAAGGGGTTGAAATTATGATAACTACAAAAGAATTGCAATATGTAGACATATGGGCAACTAAAATACCAATGCCAGGAGAAGAATACAGCACACAAGTGATAAACGAAATAAAAGAATGCTATAAAACATATAAACAAAAATATCAAAATAAAGAATATAATCTTATATTCAGTAATGGAGAAGAAATAACTTTTGAAATAATGGCATCTAACCTTTGTCACATGCTAGGAATAGATTATCAAAATATAAGAGGAGAATATTTTAAAAATTATAGAAAAGAAGTATTAAAAATACAAACTTCATATTTTTCAAGTTTTGACTTATTAGAAGCAATATTAGAAAACTCAAACAAAGTAGTAGCAATGGATAATGATATTACAAACAAGGAAAAAATATTAAACTATTATAAATCACAAATAAAATGTAGTATATTTAGAAAACTAAGCGACTTCGAAAAATTCAACTTTGCTGCAATAAACTATGATGCTAATGATGATAAATATGAATATGATAAACAAAAATTATTATTTATTCCAAGTAATGAAGCGGTATGCCCGTATTTTATGATGGGAATCCAACAAAGTGAAGATGAAAAATATATAGTTAACACATTAATGGCACCACGAACACCCAAAAAATACTTCGATAATCAAGAAGTAATAATTCCAACACAGATATTAGTTTCAGATAAAAATGAATTTAGAAAGCTAAATGCAACAGCAGAAGAAAAAATACAATTATTAACAATGTATAAAAATATAATAAATACATATCAAATTCCAAATAAATTAAACATAAGTGGAGATTACGAAGCAATGTTAAATCAAATGGCATTAATAGAACAAGATAAGCAATATAAAAAAGCGTTCAAATAAACGCTTTTTTGATTACTTAGATTTTTTATCAGTATTTAATACAAACTTATAAAATAACCCAGAGATAATTGCACCAGTAGCAGGAGCAACTATGAATACCCACAATTGCTTTAAAGCATCGCCACCTTGTAAAATAGCAGGAGCAATACTTCTAGCAGGATTTACACTTGTTCCAGTAAAAGGAATACCAAATAAATGAACCAAAGTTAAAGAAAGACCAATAACAATACCAGTTACATGTCCATTTTCTTTTTTGTCAGTTACACCTAAAATAACAGTAGTAAAAATAAAAGTTAAGATTACTTCAACAAGAAGAGCTGTCCATAGAGTAACATTAGTTCCATCATAAGAATTAGCACCAAGAGCATCAAATCCCTTCAAGCAAGCTGCAAGAAGTAAAGAACCTAAAAAAGCACCAATTATTTGTGATACAACATATTTAATGCATTCCTTAACATCCATTTTACCAGCAACGCATAAACTAATACTAACAGCAGGGTTAACATGACATCCTGAAACATTACCAATACTATAAGCACCAGCAATAATAACAAGACCAAATGCAAGTGAAGTAGCTAAAACATTTCCATAAATAACAGCAACACCACAAGCAATAAGAGTTAAAAACATAGTACCAACTGCCTCACAGATATATTTTCTCATAATTCACCTCCTTACCTTATCAACATAATTATACAATAATTAAAAAAAATATTAAACAAAAAACAAATAAAAACCCAAAAAATATTTAATCAAACCCATATTTATGGTATACTTAATCTAGAAAACAAAATAGGAGGTAACAATGATTGAAGAATTATTAGGACTAGGAAAGAATTCATATAGCCCATACTCACATTTTAGAGTTGCCGCAATAGCAGTAATGAAAGATGGAAATAAATTTAAAGGAGTTAATGTAGAAAACGCTTCATATGGAGCAACTATCTGTGCAGAAAGAAGTGCTATATTAAGTGCAGTAAGTGCTGGATATAAAAAAGGAGACTTTAAAGAACTACATATTATGTGCTTAGATAGTAAATCAATAAGTACACCATGCTTTATGTGTAGACAAGTAATATCTGAATTATTTGATAAAGATGCAATTGTAACATGCTATAACAATAATGGAGAAACAAAAGAATACAAGGTAAGTGAACTATGTCCTTACCCATTTGATGAGGATGATTTAAAATGAAATCAGGATTTGTAACATTAATAGGAAGACCAAATGTAGGAAAATCTACATTAATAAATAGCATAGTTGGGAAAAAAGTTGCAATTACATCAAATAAACCACAAACAACAAGAAATATAATACAAGGAATATATAATGACGAAGAATCACAAATAGTATTTGTAGATACACCAGGAATACATAAACCAAACCATAAATTAGGCAAAACACTAAATAAACAAGCATACTATTCAGTAAACGATGTAGACATAATACTACTATTAGTCGACGGAAGTGAAGAATTGGGTAGAGGAGATAAATACATAATAGATTCACTAAAAGATGCAAAAAAACCGGTAATATTAATAATAAATAAAATAGATAAAATGACAAAAGAAGAAATATTATTGAAAATAAATGAATATAAAGATTTATATGAATTTAAAGAAATAATTCCTCTATCAGCACTAAAGAAAAATAATACAGATACAGTAGTAAAAGTACTAAAAAACTATTTAACAGATAATATAAAATACTATGAAGAAAACACATATACAAATAAAGATATAACATTTAATATTGCAGAAATAGTACGAGAAAAAGTATTCAACTTAACAGATGAAGAAGTACCACACTCATTAACATGCATAACAGAAAATATACAAAAAGAAAAAGACCATTACATAATAAATGTAGCAATAATAGTAGATAGAGACTCCCTAAAAAAAATAATAATAGGACGTCAAGGAAGCAAAATAAAAGAAATAGGAATACGCTCAAGACGTGAACTTGAAGAATTACTAGGTAAAAAAGTATACCTGGATTTATTCGTAAAAACAATACCAAAATGGAGAGACAGAGAAAAATACCTTCAAGAATTTGGTTATAATGATTTTCTTGAATAAAAAATAAAAAATATCCCATCATAAAATAGGTGATAAAATGAAAAAACTATTATGGGATTTATTTAAAAACACAGGTAAAATAGAATACTATATAAAAATGAAAGAAGTGGAAAAAAATGAGAGAAATAAAAAAAGGAAAACAATATAAGCACTTTAAAGGAGATATAGTAACTGTAATATGTATCGCAAAAGACTCAGAAACACTAAAAGAACAAGTTGTATATGAACATAATGGTCAAATATGGGTAAGAGACAAAGAAATGTTTTTATCAAAAGTTGACAAAGAAAAATATCCAAATATTAAACAAGTTTATAGATTTGAAGAAATATGATAGAACGTATTGAAGGAATAATAATAAAAGAAAAAACATATAGTGAAACAAGTAAACTAATAACACTAATAACAAAGGAACATGGAATAATAAATTTACTTGCAAAAGGAGCGAAAACATTAAAAAGTCCCCTAAGAACCACAACAACAAAACTGACACATGGATATTTTAATATAATATATAAAGAATCTAAACTATCAACACTAAAAGAAGTAGACATAATAGACTATTACAAAAATATAAAAAAAGATATAAATAAAATTAGTTATGCAACATATATATTAGAACTAGTAGAACAGGTAATAAAACAAACAAATAACGACGAAGTCTTCAATAACCTTGTAGGTGCATTAAAAAAAATAGAACAAAATATGAATCCACTAGTAATAACAAATATAATAGAATTAAAATGCTTAAATTATTTGGGAGTTATGCCAATATTAGATTCCTGTGCTATATGTGGAAACAAAAATATAATAACAATATCATCCGATCAAGGAGGCTACATTTGCAAAAACTGTAGAAAAGAAGAAACAATAGTAGATGAAAAAACAATCAAACTAATAAGAATGTTTTACTACGTAGATATAAATAAAATAGAAAAAATAGAAATATCAAAAAAAATATCAGAAGAAATAAATCACTTTATAAGTACATATTACGAAAGATATACCGGATTATATCTAAAAACAAAAAAATTTATAGAAAAATTATCAAAAGTAGGTGAAAAAAATGAATGATTACAAATTTTTACTAGTACCAATATCAACATTATTAATATGTCAAACACTAAAATTTATAATAGAATCAATATCAAGCAGAGAATTAGTATGGGGAAGACTTTTTAATGGAACAGGTGGGATGCCATCATCACATACCTCATTCTCAACCTCATTAACAATGATGCTAGGTCTAAATTTAGGATTTGAAAGCCCTGCGTTCGCAATTGCTTTAGTATTTACATTTATAGTTTCATATGACGCAATGGGACTTAGAATGGAAAGTGGCAAACAAGCAGAAGCAATAAACAAACTATTTGATGAAACATTCAAAGATAAAGGAATGACAAAACTAAAAGAAAAACTAGGACATAAGCCAGAAGAAGTTTTAGCAGGCATGATTCTAGGAACACTATCTGCATTATTCTTTACATTTATAATATTTAAATAGAACACTTAAAAAGTGTTTTATTTTTTAATTAAAATATTAATTTGTAGTTGATAATAAATATAACTTTGTATTAACATTGTATTAATGATAAAGATGTAGCAATTCCACTAATCAATAATATAAATTCAATAAAACAAAAACATTGACACATAATAAAAAATGTAATACAATAGACATGTAATATTTAAATGCGATGACTGGCTTGGAAACCAAGAGCAATATACATAAAGCTGATTCTTTTAGAATAAGTAAGGTGGAACCGCCCAATTGGGTCCTTACAAACTAAAGGAATCTTTTTATTTGAAAGGAAGATTATATGGAAAAACTAACAATGGAAAAAATGGTAAATTTGTGTAAGCAATATGGATTTATTTATCAAGGATCAGAAATATATGATGGTCTTGCTAATACTTGGGATTACGGTCCATTAGGATCAAGACTTAAAAATAATATAAAAGATGCATGGAGAAAAAGATTTGTACAAGATAATAAAAATAGTTATGAACTAGATGCAGCAATCCTTATGAACCCAGAAGTATGGGTAGCCTCTGGGCATGTTTCTTCATTTGCCGATCCACTAATAGACTGTAAGGAATGTAAATCAAGACATAGAGCAGATAAACTAATAGAAGAATTTTCAAATGGAGAAGAAACAGGAGACGGTTGGGATAATGAAAAATTAGAAAATTATATAAAAGAAAACAATATACCATGTCCAAAATGTGGAAAAACAAATTTTACAAGCATCAGACAATTCAATCTATTATTTGAAACACACATGGGTGTAACAGAAGATACAAAAAATAAAGTATATTTAAGAGGAGAAACCGCACAAGGAATATTTGTAAACTTTATGAACGTACAAAGAAGTATGAGAGCAAAAATACCATTTGGAATAGCCCAAATAGGTAAGGCATTTAGAAATGAAATAACACCTGGAAACTTTATATTTAGAACAAGAGAATTTGAACAAATGGAATATGAGTTTTTCTGTAAACCAGGAACAGATTTAGAATGGTTTAAATACTTCGAAGATTACTGTATGAATTTTCTAAAGGATTTAGGAATTAAAGAAGAAAATTTAAGATTAAGAAAACATAAACCTGAAGAATTAGTATTCTACAGTAAAGGAACAACAGACATAGAATATAACTATCCAAACGGATTTGGAGAACTATGGGGAATAGCGGATAGAACAGACTATGACCTAACAGTACATTCAAATCACTCAAAAAAAGAACTAAAATATCTAGATCCTGAAACAAATGAAAAATATACACCATACGTTATTGAACCATCAGTAGGATGTGATAGACTACTACTAGCAGTATTATGTGATAGCTATGAAGAAGAAACACTAGAAGATGGTACAACAAGAGAAGTAATGCATTTTTCACCAGCAATTGCTCCATATAAAGTAGCTGTACTTCCACTAATGAAAAAATACCATCAAGAAAAAGCGAGTGAAATATATAATATGTTATCAAAAGAATTTATGACTACATACGATGAAACAGGAAATATTGGAAAAAGATATAGAAGACAAGATGTAATTGGAACACCATACTGCGTAACAATTGATGAAGAAACATTAAATAATAACACTGTAACAGTAAGAGATAGAGACACAATGGAGCAAATAACACTAAAAGTAGAAGAATTAATAGATTATATAAAAGAAAAAACAAGATTCTAAAAGCACAAATAAGTGCTTTTTTCTATATCAAATTTGACAAAATTAAAAAAAAGTGTATAATAAATCCCACTATATTTAAGAACCACCAAGTCTAAAAAGGGGGATTTAAAATGAAAAATAATAAAAATATAATCATAATAGTAGGTATAATACTATTATTTATAGGAACATTATTGCCATCAATAAAAATAGCACAAGAAAATATAAGCTTTCTAAAAGACAACGGACCATTAATAATAATACTAACAGCTATAATGTTTATAATATTGAAACTAGAGAAAACAAAACTAATAATAGCGCCAGCAACATTATCATTAATAGTAATACTAAAATTTATTATAACAAACATAAGTAGAATAAACGAAATAAGCGAAAAATATAACTGCTACGCAAAATTTAAATATGGCCTAATAATAATGCTATTAGGAAACATAATTATTATAGCAACCACATTAATAGAAACTATTAATATAAAAAACATAAAAGAAAAAATAATACAGATAAAAAAAGCAACAAGAAAAAACAAATTAGAAAAATTAAAAACAAAAAAAGAAAATAAACAAAATAAATTAAATTCAAAAACACTAACACCAACACTTATAGAAAAATTAAGTAAAAAAGAAAACAAAAAAACAATAACAAATGAAACAACAAAAGATGGTAAAATAAAATACAAAAAAATAGTAGTAAAAGTAGACAATAAAGAAAAAACAACATTAAAACAAAAACTAAATAATCTTATATTAAAAATAAAGCTAAAAAAAGTAAACAAAAAAAATCTATCAATATCAAAATATAAAGAACAACAAAAACATACGCGCACATACCACATACCATCAATAGATATAAGAAAATGGACAAGAAACAATGTCTCATGTATAAACTGTGGTGCAACAATAAAATCTAATTCAGAATACTGTTTCTTATGTGATTGCAAAATAAATTTACAAGAAAAAAATGAAAAATTATCGTAAACTATACAAAAACGTATAGTTTTTTTTATTAAAAGTCAGAATAGAATTGATAGAAAAAAAAGTTTTTGCTATAATTATAAATAGGGTGTAAATATGGAAAATATATATGGTAAAACGCTTGAAGAACTAAAACAATACTTCAAAGATATGAATGAAAAAGAATTCAAAGCACAACAAGTATATGAATGGATTTATAAAAAAAGAATAAAAACATTTGACGAAATGTCAAACATAAAAAAAGAAGTAATATATAAACTAAAACAAGACTTTTCTATAGAATCATTAAAAATACTAAAAAAACAAATAGATACAGACGTATGTAAATATCTGTTTGAATTAAAAGATAAAAATAAAATCGAAGCAGTATTAATGAAACACGATTACGGCAACTCATTATGTATTTCAACACAAGTAGGATGCAATATGTCATGTGCATTTTGTGAAAGTGGAAGACTAAAAAAAGTAAGAAATCTAGATAGTTATGAAATGGTTTTACAAATACTACAAGTAGAACAAGATTTAAATATAAGAATATCACATATAGTATTAATGGGTATTGGAGAACCATTTGATAACTACGAAAACGTGATGAAATTTGTAGAAATAGTTAACAATCCAAAAGGAATAGACATAGGAGCAAGACATATAACAATATCAACATCAGGAATTGTTCCAAAAATATATGAATTTGCAAAAAATATAAAACAAGTAAACCTAGCAGTAAGCTTACACGCACCAAATAATGAATTAAGAAATAAACTAATGCCAATAAATAAGGCATATAGTATAGAAAAATTAATAGAATCAATAAAAAAATATATTGCCAACACCAATCGAAGAGTAACATTTGAATATATAATGTTAAAAGACATAAACGACAAAGAAGAAAACGCAATAGAATTAGCAAAACTATTAAAAGGAATAAACTGCTACGTGAATTTAATACCATATAATGAAACAAGCCATATAAAATTTAAAAAAAGTACAAAAGAACAGATTATGAAATTCTATGACACACTAAAAAAACATAATATAAATGTCACAGTAAGAAAAGAATTTGGAAGAAAAGTAAGCGCCGCTTGCGGACAATTAAGATCAAACTATGAGGAGGAAAAATAATGGAATATGCATACTTAACAGATCCTGGAAAAGTACGAGAACATAATGAAGATAGTGTAATAATAACAAAAAACCATAATAATGAATATTTACTAGCAGTAGCAGACGGAATGGGAGGACATAGAGGTGGCGAAATAGCATCAAGTATAGCTATATCGCATATAGGTAAATCATTCCGTGAACTAAGAAAACTTGGCACAAAAGAAGATGCAATACTATGGATAAAAAATGTAGTAAGTGAAGCAAACGTACAAATATATAAATACACAGAAGAAAATCCAGAATCATCAGGAATGGGAACAACAATAGTGCTAGCAATTCTAACAAGCGAATATCTATTATTTGGTAATATAGGAGACTCATCAGGATACGTACTAAAAGATAATCAAATCCACAAAATAACAAACGATCATACATTAGTAAATTTATTATTAAAATCAGGCGAAATAACAGAAGAAGAAGCAAAAGATCATCCTAGAAAAAATGTACTAATGAAAGCACTGGGAGCAACAACAAATGTAGAAATGGATATATTCGATGTAGAAACAGATGTAGATGGAATATTCCTATGTAGTGATGGATTAACAAATATGCTAGATAACGAACAAATAACTAAAGTTTTAATAGAAAACTCAACAATAGAAGAAAAAATAAACAAACTAATAATAAAAGCGAATAATAGAGGAGGAACAGACAATATTTCTGTTGCATATTTAAAGAAAGATGGTGAAAAAAGTGATAATTAAAGGTCAAAAAATAAACGATAGATATCAAATAATAAGAACAATTGGCGAAGGTGGAATGGCAAACGTATACCTAGCACATGACTTAATACTCGACAGAAACGTAGCTGTAAAAATACTAAGAGGAGATTTAGCAGATGACGAAAAATTTGTGAGAAGATTTCAAAGAGAAGCAATTGCAGCATCTTCCCTAAGTCATCCAAATATAGTAGAAATGTACGACGTAGGAGAAGACGATGGAAAATACTATATAGTAATGGAATATGTTGAAGGAAGAACACTAAAAAGTCTAATAAAAAAACGTGGTGGACTAACACTTCCAGAAGTAATAGACATAATGACACAACTAACAAGCGCAATAGCGTGTGCACATGATTCAAACATAATACATAGAGATATAAAACCACAAAATGTATTAATAAAAGAAGATGGAATAGTAAAAATAACAGACTTTGGAATAGCAATGGCACTAAACAGCAATGAACTAACACAAACAAATTCAGTAATGGGATCAGTACACTATTTACCACCAGAACAAGCAAATGGTACAGGCGCAACAGTAAAAAGCGACATATATTCACTAGGAATAGTAATGTTCGAGTTACTAACAGGACAATTACCATTTAAGGGAGATAACGCTGTTGAAATAGCAATAAAACAAATGAAAAATCAAATACCAAGCGTATGCAATATAAATCCATTAATTCCACAATCAATCGAAAATATAATACTAAAAGCATGCGCAAAAAATCCAAAAAATAGATACAAAAATGTAGTAGAAATGTATAACGATATACAAACATGTCTTGATGAAGAAAGAAAAGATGAAAAAAGATACGTATACCAATATAGCGAAACAGATACACTAGAAGACACAAAAGAATTAAAAAACATCAAAGACCTAAAAGAAGAAAAAACAGAACTAGACGAGATAGAAGAACAAGAAGAAAATAAAAAATCAAACAAAATACTTATCATAATTGGAATAATTACATCAGCACTAATAATAATCTTAATATTAGCGCTACTAATATTCCCTAAAACTCAAAAAACAAAAGAAATAACAGTGCCAGATGTATCAAAACTAAGCATAGCTGCTGCAGAAAGCAAACTAAAAGAAGCAGGATTTGAAATTAACGAAGAAAGAGAAGAAAAAACAAGCAAAGAAATAGAAGAAGGATATGTAATAACAACAGATCCACCACAAGGAGTAAAAAGAAAAAAAGGCACAACAATAAAACTTATAGTATCAGCTGGTGAAAAAGGAATAGAAACAGAAAACTATGTAGGCCAAAACTTCTTAGAAATAAAAGGAAAACTAGAAGCATTCGGAATAAAAGTAATATCAGAAACAAAAGATGTGGAAAAAAACGAAAAAGAAATAGTTAAAGAAAACCAAATACTAGAACAAAGACCAATAGCTGGAACAAAACTAGTAGAAGGTGATACAATAACATTTGTAATTCCAAATCTAGTTGTAAAATATCCTAATTTTGTAGAAGAAAAATGGACTAAAGATGCAATAGAAAAATTCTGTAAAGAATATGAAATATCAGTTAGTTTTGTAGAAGAAGAAACAAGTACATATGAAGAAGGTACAGTAATAAAACAAGATAGAGTCGCAGGAACACAGGTAAGAAAAGGCTATCCATTGGTAATTACAATAGCAAAAGAAAAGAAAAAAGACCCTATAGAAACTATATTACCAACAGATGAAAAAGAAACAACAGACGAAAAAACAAAAGAAGAAAAAGAAAGTTAGTATGCAAGGAAAAATAATAAAAAATATAAGTAATGATTACTTGGTAAAATCACAAAATAAACTATACACCTGTAAAGCAAGAGGAAAATTTAGAAAAGATAAAATTATTCCTCTTGTAGGCGATAATTGCATATTCGACGAAAAAAAGAAATATATTACAGAACTACTACCAAGATATAACGAATTAATAAGGCCACCAGTTTCAAATATAGACCAGGCATTTATAATTACAAGCGTAAAAGAACCAGAGTTTTCACCAAATCTATTAGATAAACTTTTATGCATAATAGAATACAATAACATAAAACCAATAATATGCTTCACTAAACTTGATTTACTAAAAGAAGACGAAGTAGAAAACATAGAAGAAATTATAAACTACTATAAAGAAATAGGATATTGTGTATATAAAAATACAGAAATAGAATTAATAAAAAAACAATTCAAAGAAAAAATAACAGTATTTACAGGACAAAGTGGCGCTGGTAAGAGTACATTATTAAATAAATTAAATCCAACATTAAAACTAAAAACAAACGAAATATCGCAAGCACTAGGTAGAGGCAAGCACACAACACGTCATGTAGAATTATTAGAAATGTTCGATGGACTAATAGCAGATACACCAGGCTTTTCAAGTTTGAGCTTCATAAACATGAAAAATGAAGACATAAGAGATAACTTCATAGAATTCAACAACTATAGACACTTATGTGAATACAAAGACTGCATGCACATAAGCGAACAAAACTGTGAAATAAAAAAACAAGTTCAACAAAACAATATACTAAAAACAAGATATGAAAACTATATAAAATTTATAAAGAGGTGACATATGCTAGCAGTATCAATTTTAGGAATAAAGGAAAATACAAAAGAAAACATAAAAAAATTAGATAACCTAAACATAGACTTCTTCCATATAGATATAATGGATGGAAAATTTGTAAAAAATAAAACATGGGAATATGAAGAAATAGATAAATTAATAAAAACAACAAAACACAAAAAGGATATACACTTGATGGTAAATGATATCAAAAAGTACGTAGATGAATTCTCGAAAATGAACCCCGAAATAATAACATTCCACTATGAAGCAGCAAATAATCCATTAGAAATAATAAACTATATCAAAAACAAAGAAATAAAAGTTGGAATATCTATTAAACCTGAAACAAAAATAGAAAAAATAGAAAAATACCTTGACCAAGTTGATTTAGTATTAGTAATGAGTGTAGAACCAGGTGCTGGTGGGCAAAAATTCATGGATGAAGCGACATCAAAAATAGATAAATTATACAAAAAAAGAAAAGAAAAAAATCTAAACTATCTAATAGAAGTAGATGGTGGAATAAATAATGAAACAAAATTAAAAGTGCAAAATGCAGATATATTAGTTGTAGGAAGCTATATAACAAATAACGAATACGAAGAAAAAATAAACGAATTTAAGATGTAGAAAAAACTACATCTTTTATAATTAAAAAAATAACTTTTTAAATAATATCATACAAAATATACCTATAACAAAAACTTTATGATATAATTATTAAAGAAAGTAGTGATTATATGAAAAAAAGAAAAATAAAAAAATCTGCATTAAAAAAACTAATACTATTAATAATAATACTTGTTATAGCAATATCATCAATGATTAAAACAGCAAAATACCATAAAACTAACGAATATAAACTAAAAAAACTAGGTTATAACAAGGACGAAATATCAATAATAGTAGAAGAACCAAAAGAAAACATAGACTATATACTAAATAATAATTATAATGATATTATAGACGATATCATAAAAGAAAAATACTATCTAAACAAAAATCTACAAAAATATATTGAATACAAAAACAATCATCAACAAGAAAAATTATCAGATATAATAGCAATAATAAACACACATGCAGACAAAGAAGAATACAAAGAAACAAATAAAACAGATATAGAAAAAAAAGAATTAATGCTTGTAAATAAATATAATCACTTAGATGAAAACTATAAACCAGAAAATATAATAAAAATATCACCAGTATATGCATACGATGAAAACTCAGCACCAAAAGAAGTATTAGAACAATATAAAAAAATGTTTAATGCAGCACAAGAACAAGGATTAGAATTAATAATCTCATCATCATATAGAAGTTACGAAGAACAGAAAGAAACATATGAATTTTATGAGCAAACGAAAGGAGAAAATGTAAAAAACTATGCATCACTTCCTGGATACTCAGAACATCAAACAGGACTTGCATTTGATATATTAAAAATTGGAGTACTAACAGATGACTTTGATCAGACAGACGAATTTAAATGGCTAATAAATAATTCATATAAATATGGTTTTATATTAAGATATCCAAAAGAAAAAGAAAAAATAACAAAATTCGATTACGAATCATGGCATTATAGATATGTCGGCATAGAAGCAGCAAAAATAATACATGACGAAAACATAACATTAGAAGAATACTATGCATATTATATAGAAAAATAGGTGTAATAATGAAAGACTACTTAATAACAGGACTAACAAATAAAGAAGTACAAGAAAGAATAAAAAGTGGAAAAATAAACTATAATACAACTATTAAAACAAAAAGCGTTAAAGAAATATTTAGAACAAATATATGTACATTATTTAACTTTCTAAATCTTTTTTTAGCCTTTTTAGTTTTCCTAGTAGGTGCATATAAAAACTTACTTTTTTTAGGAACAATTATATGCAATATATTTATAGGAATAATTCAAGAATTAAAAAGCAAAAGAATAATAGACAAATTATCACTAATAATATCAAAAAAAGTCACAGTAATAAGAGAAAAACAAGAAAAACAAATAGTTCCAGAACAAATAGTAATAGACGACTTAATAAAACTAACACCAGGAGAACAAATAGTAACCGATGCAAAAATACTAAAAGGAATAATAGAAGTAAACGAATCGCTAATAACAGGAGAAATAAATCCAATAAGAAAAAAAATAGGAGAAAAAATACTTTCAGGTAGTTTTGTAGTAAGTGGAGAAGCATTAGCACAAGTAATACACGTAGGAGAAGAAAACTATACATACAAAATAACAAAACAAGCAAAATACTTAAAACCTATTGGCTCAGAAATAATGAAATCATTAAAACAAATAATAAAGTTTGTATCATATATAATAATACCAGTCGGAATAGTATTCTTTATAAAACAAATAAATATTCCAAATAATACAATACAAAACAGTGTAGTAAATACAGTAGCAGCCTTAATCGCAATAATACCAGATGGATTAATGCTTTTAACAAGTACTGTAATGGCAATAAGCGTAATAAAACTATCAAAATATAGAGTACTAGTACAGGAAATGTATTGCATAGAAAATCTAGCAAGAGTAGACACGATATGCTTTGATAAAACAGGAACACTAACAAAAGGAATGATGCAAATAACAAAATATATTCCAATAAAACAACAATCAATAAAAGAAATTATAAAAGAAATTTGCTTTAACTTAGATAACCACAATGCAACAATGAATGCACTAATAAAAAAATACGGAAAAAGTAATAACTATAAAGTAAAAGAAATAATACCATTTAAATCAGAAAACAAATGGTCAGGAGTTACATTTGAAAAATATGGAACATATATAATAGGTGCACCAGAAATGTTATTAGACGACCTAAAAGTAGTAAAAGAATATCAAGAAGATAATAGAGTAATAGTTCTAGTTCACTCAAACGAAGAATTGACAAACGAAAAACTTCCAAAAAACTTAGAACTAATAGGATTCTTTTTAATAGAAGACGTAATAAGAACAGAAGCAAAAAATACAATAGAATTCTTTCAAAAAAACGACGTTGACGTAAAAATAATATCAGGAGATAATCCAATAACAGTATCAAAAATAGCACAAAAATTAAACTTATCATTTAAAGATAACTACATAGATACAACAAACCTAACAGAACAAGAATTAAAAAAAGCTGCATTAAAATATAATATATTCGGAAGAGTAACACCGCAAGGGAAACAAACAATAATAAAATCATTACAAGAAAACAAACATGTTGTTGCAATGACAGGAGATGGAGTTAACGACGTATTAGCACTTAAACAAGCAGATTGTGCAATAGCTCTATCATCAGGAACAGAAGCAGCAAGAAACGTATCAGAACTAATACTGTTAGACTCAAACTTTACCTCAATTCCAAAAATAGTTTTAGAAGGAAGAAGAACAATAAATAATATAGAAAGATCAGCGTCATTATTCATAACAAAAACACTATATGCATTACTATTACTAATACTATTTATGTTCGTTAAAAAAACATATCCATTCATACCAATACAATTAACATTAACAAGCGTGTTTACAATAGGAATACCTGCATTTATTCTAGCATTGGAACCAAATAAAGATAGAGTTAAAGGAAACTTCCTTTTAAATGTAACAAGTGTAGCCTTTCCAACAGCAATAACAATAATATTTAATATAATACTACTTTTAATAACATCAGAAATAATTAACATGAAAACACAAGATATTTCAACAATCGCAGTTTTGCTACTAGGAACAACAGGATTTATGCATATATATAGAATATCGTACCCATTAAACGCAATAAGAACAGCACTATTAGTAACAATGATTGCCTCATTTTTAGTAGCAGTATTTGGATTCGAAAAACTATTTTCACTATCAATACTAAATAAAGAATTAATAGCAGTATACCTTATTTTAGCGCTATTTTCATACTTATTTTTTAGTATTATTACAAAAATATTTGAAAAATACATATATAAAACAAAGATAAGGAAAAGAATATGAAATACGAAATAGACAATAAAGAATATGAAGTCATAATAACTAAAAAAAATAATAAAAACACATATATAAGAGTCAAAGAAGATTTAAAAATATATGTAACAACATCAAGATTTGCAACGAAACTTGCAATTAAAAGCTTACTAAATAATAACGAAGAAGCACTAAAAAAAATGATAGATTCACAAACTAAAAAAAATAAAAAAAACGATTACTTCAACTATCTAGGTAATAGTTACGAAGTATTTATAGATGAAGTAGATGAGATAAAATTCCTAGATGATGCATTATTCGTTCCATCAGAGGAATACCTAAATAAATGGTTAAAACAAGAAATAAAAAGAATATTTCAAGAAAGACTAGACTATAACTATAATAGATATCAAGAAAAAATACCATATCCAAAACTTAAAATAAGAACAATGAAAACGCGATGGGGGGTATGTAATATAAGAGATAACTCAGTAACTCTAAACACAAAACTAATAGAATACGATCTAGAAAAATTAGATTATGTAATAATACATGAACTATCACATTTCATACACTTTAACCACTCAAAAGCATTTTGGAATCAAGTAGAAAAATATACACCAAACTACAAACAAATAAGAAAAGACTTAAAAGACTAAAAACGACAAAATAACCAATAAGAATCATCTATAATAAAATAGGTGATTTTTTATGAAAGTAAAACTATTCGATGAAGCACACGAATTAGACTTAGAAGCAGCAATAAATAAATTTTTAAAAGAACTAGATGGGACAGTAATTGATATAAAATATGAAGTAAGTATAGGAGTCTTTTCAGAAGAACAAATATATTGTTTCTCAGCAATGATAATCTATAATGATAAAATTTGACAACAAAAAGTAAATGTGATAAAATACTAAAATCTTATATAGAAAAGGGGAAAATTATGATTTTAACTTATGAAAAAATGAAAGATTATTTAGACGAAAGATATGAATATAATGAAGGACTAACAAAAGGTTATTACTATAACGAATTAGGAGAAATAGTCGCAACAATAGATGAACAAACAATTACAACATACTATAAACAAATAGATATAAACAAAGCCTTACCATCATTATATGCTGTATCAGTAATTAGAGATTTGTATGTCGGTAAAAACGAAGATCAAAAAATAATAGATGCAATGCATATACAACCATTATATAATAATACAAATGATTCAAAAGTTCAAAATAACTTTGCAGTAGAAATGTATGAAAATAAAGAAATAAATAAAGAAAAATTAGGTGCAATTGGAATAGCTATAAAAGGTAACTTAAATAAAAGACATTTTATAAATGAAGAACTAGACATAGAAGTTCCAGAAAGAGAATATCAAGAAAAAAACTTATTTACTCAATATGGGGTATACTTATTACTATTAAGAACAACATGTTCAATAAATACATTAGATTACAACAACGTAGAAAAATACTACAAAGAAAAAATAGAAGAATTAAATAATTTAAAAAATTCATACTTAATTCAAAAACATGGCCTAAAATATTTAGAACAAAGGAAACATCAAACATATGATGGATTAATTGAACCACATATATCAGCAACAGAATCAGATATATCTGAGATGATAAGAGAAAAATTCATACCAAGAATTAACAATGAAAAAGGGATACAACTTATAAATAAACCATTAATAGAAAAAAGAGTGTAATTTAATCTTGGTAAATTACTCTTTTTTTAGTATAATAATGGGTGAGGTGTTTTAAATGGAAAAACAAAACAATAAAATAACAAGTAGAGATGTAGATTTTGCTAAATGGTATACAGATATAATCCAAGCAGCAAAACTAGCTAGTTATACATCAGTAAAAGGCTGTATCGCAACAGAACCAAACGGATATGCTATTTGGGAGAAAATGCAAGAAATACTAGATAAAAAATTCAAGAGTCTTGGGCATGTTAACGTACAAATGCCATTACTAATACCAGAAAGCATGTTAAAAAAAGAAGGAGAATTAGTAGAAGGATTCGCACCAGAAGTTGCTTGGGTAACACATGGAGGAGAAAAAGAACTAGAAGAAAGACTATGTATTAGACCTACAAGCGAAACAATGTTCTGTGATTATTATAAAGATCACGTTAAATCATATAGAGATTTACCAAAACTTTATAACCAATGGTGTAGTGTATTAAGATGGGAAAAAGAAACAAGACCATTCTTAAGAGGAAGAGAAATCCTATGGCAAGAAGGACATACAATTCATGAAACTAGAGAAGAAGCAGAAAAAGAAACACAACAAATGATGGATGTATATAGATGGTTCTTCCATGACGTACTAGCAATTCCATCAATAAATGGTAGAAAAACAGAAAAAGAAAAATTTGCAGGAGCAGAATATACACTAACAAATGAAGCATTAATGTATAACGGAGTAGCGCTACAAGCAGGAACATCACACTATTTTGGACAAAAATTTGCAGAAGCATATGATGTGAAATTTACTAATAAAGAAAATAAAGAAGAATACGTATATCAAACATCGTGGGGAACAACAAATAGAATGATTGGAGCACTTATAATGGTACACAGTGATGACTATGGATTAGTATTACCTCCAAAAATAGCGCCAAAACAAGTAGTAATAGTACCAATTGGAAATAGTGAAGAAGTAATTAATTTATCCAATAAAATAAATAAAGAATTATTAGAAAATAATATTACATCATATATAGATAATTCAGAAAAATCTCCAGGATTCAAATTTGCAGAAGCAGAAGTAAATGGAATACCTGTAAGAATAGAAATAGGCGCTAGAGACTTAGAACAAAACAAAATTACATTCGCACGCCGTGATACAAGAGAAAAAATAACAGAAGATAAAGACATAAATGTAACAGAATACGTAAAAAATCTATTAGAAACAATACAAAAAGATATGTATGATAGAGCAGTAGAAAGAAGAGACAAACTAACTTTTGAAGCACATAATATGAGTGACATGGAAAAAATACTAAATAAACAACCAGGATTTATACATGCGATGTGGTGTGGAGATGAAGAATGCGAAAAGAAAGTAAAAGAAATAAGAGGCTGCAAATCAAGATGTATCATAGATGAAAAACCAATAGACACAAAATGTGTATGTTGTGGTAAAGAAGCAAAATATCATGTTATTTGGGATATACAATATTAAGTAGAGCAATCTACTTTTTATATTGAAAAAATAAACTATTTTTGATAAAATTACTATAGGTGGTAAACATGCAAAACTTAAGTAGATTAGAACTAATAACAAGCAAAGAAATAATTAAAAAAATAAAAGAAAAAAATATTCTTTTAATAGGACTAGGAGGAGTAGGCGGATATACCTTCGAAACACTAGTAAGAAGCGGAATAGAGAATATTACAATAGTAGATGGAGATACATTTGAAGAATCAAATCTAAATAGACAAGTGCTATCTTTAATATCAACAATAAATAAAAATAAAACAGATGTGGCCGAATTAAGAGCTAAAGAAATAAATCCAAATATAAAAATAAAAAAAATAACAAAAATACTAACAAAAGAAAATATAAAAGAAATTAACTTTAAAGAATATGACTATGTAATAGATGCATGTGATACTATGGAAATAAAAAAAGAACTAATAAAAATAACAACACAAAATAATATAAAATTTATATCAAGTATGGGAACAGGAAATAAATTTCATCCAGAATTATTAGAAATAACAACACTAGATAAAACAGAATATGATCCAATTGCTAAAATATTAAGAAAATACGTAAAAGATGAACATATAAATAAAAAAATAAAAGTCGTAGCATCCAAAGAAAAACCAATAAAAAATAGCTCAACAACAATTGGCTCAAATGCATTCGTACCAGCAACTGCAGGAATGCTTTTAACAAGCTACATAATAAATGATATAGTAGGTGAATCATGAAAATATATGATATAACAAAGTGTACAAGCGGTAATGTCTTAGGAATAGGAGTAGATGAACAAATAACAGAAATACTAGAACAAAATAATCTAGTTACAAACTGTAATTTATTAAACTCATATACTAAAGAAACAAATCAAAAACCAACAAAAAAACAAAGACTAAAAAAAATAAGAATAAAAAAACTAAGAAAAGTCTTTAAAAAGAAAAAAGTTGATTTTATAATATGTAATATAGAAGAAATAAAAAAATA
>DFLA01000047.1:192-29384 GCA_002374055.1 Caryophanales bacterium UBA3631 | reverse complement strand
GCTAATTTGTTTAGAATTTCTTTAACTAATCAGAAGTTAAAAAATGATAATATTAATAATGAAGTTGATGCAAATAAAACTCATTATAATATGGGTAAAGACATTAGAAATTTTATAAAAATGCAAGGTGGAACTATGCCTGAGGATTTGCCTACTCCATCTAAAAGTTTAAAGCATTTGGATAAAGAAAAAAATGAAATTACATAAAAAATGCAACTGATGTTGCATTTATCGATTTAGAAATGATATTAAGAATGGTCCTAGTACTATTAATAGTATTATTGGTACTATAAATAATACTGATATTATTGATATTTTATTTGGTAATTTATTTATTTGTTCTCTTATTGATAGTACTTGTTTATCTCTTAAGAATTCTATTTGAGAATACATTGTATCAATTATTTTGTTTCCAAATATATTTGTTTGAGTTATATTTAGAATAATATTATTTATTGTTTCTGATGGTATTCTTTTTTTTGTATCATTAAGTGCTTCTAATAGTGATTTACCAAATTTAACTTCAAATAGTGTTTTTTTAAATTCTTCTGATAGTTCTGAATTAACATTTAATACTGTAATTTCTAGTGCTTTTTCTAGATCTCTTCCTGATTCAAGAGTTAGTGTTAATATTTCAAAAAATGTTAATGCTTCTCTATCTAGTTTTTTTATTCTGTTTTGTATGAATGTATCTAAAAATATATATTCAAATAAATAGTAATATACTAATGCGATTATTGGTGATAATATATATCCTGTTTTAAATATTAAAAGTGTTATAAAGAATATTATTAATGATGTTATTAGTCTTATGTTTAAGAATTTTATTTCATTTAATGGATAGTTATTTAACATCATTATTTTTTCGTTTACTCTTTTTACTTCACTTTCTCTATATATTTTTGTAATTATATTTTTATTTTTCATATTTTCACCCTCAATAGTTTTCTTATTACTATAATATATAGAATATAATATGTGAATACAACACAATCAAGTATAAATCCTAATTTTGTTGTTATTAGTGGTTCAAAATACATTGGGTTTATTATCCAAATTAGTAGTATAAATGCGATTGGTACTATCATTAATATATTTACTATCATTCTTGATCCACTTGTTAAGCTTTTTAATTCTAGTCTTAGTTTTTTCTTATTGAATAATGATTTTTCTATTGATTTAAATACTTCTACGATATTTCCACCTGTTTGATTAAGTATTGTAAGTGATGCGGTTAGGTATGCGATTTCTTCTATTTTTATTCTTTCATATAGTCTATTAAATACTACATCCATTCCTAGTCCAAATGATAGTTCTAAATTCATTTTTTTGAATTCTTCTGCCATTGGCCCTTCTAATTCTTGTGATACTAGAGTTATTGCTTGTGTTATACTTCTTCCTGATTTGAATGCATTATTCATTATTATTATTGCTTGTAATAAATCGTTTTCTAGTTTTTTTCTATATATTTTATATTTATAGTAGTATAGAAAGTCTGGGAGAAAGAATCCAAATATAAGTGGTATATATATATCGTATAGATTAAATATTTTGAATTTTACTGTTTTTGCGAATACCGCAATTATTATGCAAAGAATTGAACAAAGTACTTTTGTTGAGATAAAGTCCATGCTTGTTTTATTTAATTGGTTGTTTGTTCTTATGTATTTTGTGTATTTTTTACTATATTTTTTTAAAAATTCTGATTTATAAAGTATTTTATCTAGTTTTGTTATTACGTTTCCTAATTTTTCAATTATACTATCAAATAGTGATTGTGTTTCGTCTTTTAATGGACTTATGCTAAATCTACTGATTCTTTTTTCTAGTTTTATACTTTTATTATATATGTATATTCCTAATGAAATAATTGCGAGTATTATCATGAATATTATTTGAAATATATAAATACTTGTTAGTTTTGGTGTTACAGTTATTAATATTTCTTTTTCTGCAATGTTACCTGCTCTATCTGATACTTTGTATATTAATTTTTTTGTTCCTCTAGTATTAAAGTCTAATTCATTTTGATTTGTTTTTATGTTTGCAGTAACATTTTTATCTATATTATCTGTTGCTATTACGTTTTCCATTATATTGATTTTTTTCCCTAGATGTATTTCGTAGTTATTTTTATTTACTTTTATTATTGGTGGTTCTTTATCTATTATATATGTACCACCTTCTATTTGTGTTTCATTCATGTATGTATCATAATAGCTTGTATTAATTTTGTAGTTTCCTGTTTCTGATAGTGTAAATTCTGTTGGAATTGTATTTATTTTTGTTATTTCTTTATATATTTCATTGTCTTTTAATATTGTAATTTTGTATGATGAGTAATTTGGGTCTGGATTAAATGTTATATTTATATCTTCTTTTGTTGGTATAGTTTGTTCTGTTATGTTAAATCCAATGTAATCCATGTTATCCCTCCTTACTCAAATATATCTTTTAAATTATCTATTCCTCTTGATTTTAATTTTTTATATACTTCTGGGCTGTAATCGTGTTTTATGAATTCTCCGATTACTTCTCCTTTTTCTGTTAATCCGTTTTGTTTAAATCCAAAGATTTCTTTTAGTTTTATATTGTCTTCTTCGAATCCTACTACTTCACTTATGCTTGTTATTTTTCTTCTTCCATCTGATAGTCTGGACGTTTGTATTACTATATCTATAGCATTTTCTATATATTCTCTTATAGCATTTATAGGTATTTCCATTCCGGCCATCAAAATCATTGTTTCTAGTCTATTTAGTGCATCTATTGGACTATTTGCATGCATTGTTGTTAATGATCCATTGTGTCCTGTGTTCATTGCTTGTAACATGTCGAATGATTCTTTTCCTCTTACTTCTCCAACTATTATTCTATCCGGTCTCATACGTAGTGAGTTTCTTACTAGATCTCTTATTGTTATTTCTCCTGTTCCTTCGTAGTTTGTAAGTTTTGTTTCTAGCGAGATAACATGGTTTTGTTTTAGTTTTAGTTCTGCAGCATCTTCTATTGTTATTATTCTTTCATCATTTGGTATAAATGATGATAATACGTTTAGAAGTGTTGTTTTTCCTGATCCTGTTCCTCCACATATTATTATGTTTAGTTTTGCTTTTATACTGGCTTCCAAAAATCTTGCCATGTATGGTGTTAGTGTTCCAGTCCTTAGAAAGTCGTCTATGGTTGCTAGTTCTTCTTTAAATTTTCTTATTGTTAGAACTGGACCTTTTAGTGATAATGGTGGAATTATGGCATTTAGTCTTGAACCGTCTTCTAGTCTTGCGTCTACCATTGGATTTGATATATCTATTGTTCTTCCTAATGGTTGTATTATTCTTGCGATTGTTCTTAATATGTGTGCATCGTTTATAAATGAGACGCTGTTATCTCTTATGACTTTTCCATCTATTTCTACATAGATTTCGTTTGTTCCATTGACCATTATTTCTGTTATATTTTTGTCACTTAATAGTTCTGTTATTGGTCCGTATCCGTTTATTTCATTATCTATTAAGTTGTGTATGTAACTAATTTCAACGTTTGTTAAATCGTATCCTTCTATTGTTTTTCCTATTTCGTGCTTTATGAAATCGTTCATGTTTTGAAATTCTCCGATGTCATTATCTATTAGGTTTTGTATTATTTTGTTTCTTAGTTCGTCTAATAGTATTTTATTTGGAAATGTCTCATAATCTGTTAGTTCTTCTACTTCTGGTTCTAAGTCTACTCCAAATTCTTCTGTGAACTTTTTTTTAGCCATATTATCACCTTTCTAATAAGTCGGTTGCTATTTTGTTAAATACTTTAATTGTTTTTTTATTTAGTAATCTTACATTTTTATCTAGAATCATTATTTTTCCTTTTATTACATATTTATTTATGTTTTTGTTATAGAATGTTCTTGGTATTATATAGTCTATATTGTTTTTTATTATATTTTTTATGTCATAATTGCTGAATATTTCGTTTAGTTTTGTATTCGACTCGTTTAGTACTACACAATAGTTTTCTTTTTCCATATCTTTGTGTATTGAAATCATCGATTTTAGATTTTTTATATCTAATGGGTTGTTATTTATAATGTACATAATTATATCGCTTTTATCGAATAGTATTAGGTTTGTTGCATCTAGGAAATGGTTTGTATCTATTATTATGATTTCATATTTATTTATTACTTTTTTTAGGATTGTATTTATGTATTTTTTTTCTATTTTGCTTGCATATCTTGGATCTTTTGGTGCTGGTATTATATCTATATAGTCGTTATAGTTTAATATATAGTCGTTTATATTTTTATATTCATTAACGCTCATATCGTATGCTAATTTATATAGATCTGATGTAATATCCACGTTTAGTGATAGTGCAATTCCTCCACTATATAAATCAAAGTCTAGTATTAGTGTCTTTTTTTTCATTAGGCTATATGTTCCTGCTAGATTAAGTGCTGTTGTTGTTTTTCCTGTACCGCCTTTTACTGATGCAATTGTTATTATTTTTGCTTTTGGTATTGACATATTTATCCCTCGCTTATATTTATATTCTCGTCTTGTTTTATTCCTTTATATTTATATTCTATTGTTATTTCTTTTCCAAATATTGTTCTATTTTGTTTTATGTATATTCTTATTTCATCATCACTAACGAATATATTTTTTTGGTCTATATTTTTTATATTTTTTTCTATTAATGTATTAATTTTTTCGCTATTTGGTTCTTTTAGATTTTCTCTAATTATATTTTTTATTGTGTTTTGATTTTTTTGTTTTTCTAGGTATAGATTTCCTATTTCTATTGTAATAATTAGTGTTAATAGTATAACTGGTAGTAGTATAACAAATAATACTAGTACTTGACCATTATTTTTCATATATTGTCCTTTTCGTTTTTATTTGGTTACCTAGAATTTTATTTATTAATGGTGTATTAGTTTTTATGTTTTTTGTTATTATTAGTGTTGTTAGTTGATCGTTTTTTTCGTATGTAAGGTTTATATTATTTTTATTTAAGTATTCGTTTAGTTTCTCTTGATTTCCATCTTGATATAGTTCTGTTATTAATTCTATATTTGATTCTAGTTCGTACTTTTTTAGTGTTATTGTTCCAAATTCTACTATATATAATAATATAATTAGGATAACTGGTAATATAATAATAAATTCTATTAAAGCCTGTCCTTTATTCTTCATATTATCACTATCCTATCATCTATTAAATTATATCAAAATGTCTTTAGAATGTCAAAAAAATAATCCTTTTACGGATTATTGGCATGTACCTTGTCCTGGTTTATCTCCTTCTACATATACTTTGTCAACTAAATTACAGGATGACTTTGTTATAGAGTCTTGTAGATAACCACCTAATAATTTTACGACACTGACTGCAATAACACTTATTACTGCAATTATTAATAAGTATTCTACTAGTGCTTGTCCTTTGTTATTTAGTTTCATATTATCCCTCTATTCTTGAAGTATTGTTTATAATTAGTATACAAGATTTATTTTTGTTTGTCAATTGTTGTTTTTTGTGTTATATTATGTTTGGTGATTTTATGAAGGTTTTAATTGATAAAAAAAAATATAGTTTAGTTGATTGTATTTCTTTTAGTGAACGTTTTAAAGGTTTAATGTTTGTTAAAAATTTTGACTATTGTATGAGATTTGGCAAGTGTAATAGCATTCATACTTTTTTTATGAGTACTAATATTGATGTTGTTATGACTGATAAGGATGATAATGTTTTGTTTATTTTTAAAAATGTTAAGCCTTGGAGAGTTATTTTACCTAAAAAAGGTGTTTATAATACTTATGAGTTACCTAGCGGTAGTATTAAGACTAATATTAAAAAAGTTAAGGTTTGTGATTAATATGAATAGTTTGTTATCAATAAAAGATGATGTTTTAAATGAGGTTATTATTAAGAAGTCTAAGTTTATTACTTTTTTATTCAGGGTTGATTGTAGTGATGATATTAAGAATCATTTAGATCAATTGAGTTTGAAGTATAAGGACGCTACTCACATATGTTATGCTTATATTTTGGATAATGTTAAAAGGTTTAGTGATGATGGTGAACCTGGTGGAACTGCTGGTATGCCTATTTTAAATGTTTTAGAAAGTAAGGGATTGAATCATATTTTATGTTGTATCGTTAGATATTTTGGTGGCACTAAATTAGGCGCTAATGGACTTGTTCGTGCATATTCAAATGGTTGTTGTGATGCTTTAGGTTGTGCTAATATTGTTAATTTGTTACCCGGTAAGATTTGTTCTATTAGATTTAGATATGAGGATACAAAAGTTATTGATAATGTTTTGAGGGATTGTTCTATTATTAATAAGGAATATGGAAATGATGTTATTTATTATTTTAAGATAAGCATTAATAATTTATCTATTTTAAATAATTATGATTTTGAAATTATTGATGATTGTTTCATTGAAAAAAATTGATAGTTTATTTTCTATCAATTTTTCTTTTTATTATAAATGTTACAATTCCTATTATACTTAATATAATACCTATTTTTATACCTGGTAATTCATATTTAATTTTTATTGTATGAATTCCTTTATCTAGTTTTAGTGAAATTAATGTATCAAATGTTTTTAATGGTTCTATTTTATTTCCATCTACTTCTATTCTTATTGATTTATCATAAGGTATTGATGTGTATAGTATTTTATTATTTTCTGTTACATTTATTTGTGCTTGTATTTGATTTTTATCATAATTTATTATTTCTAGTTTATCGTTTTGTTTCAATATATTAATTGCGTTATTAAATTTATTTAGATCTAGTGTGTAGAACATGTAGTCTCCTATTTTTAGTGTATCTTCTAATAGTTCTACTTCTAGTGTTATTGGCTCAAATTCTGTTACTTTTAACTCTAATATATTATAATAATAGTCGTTTTGATTTGTTTGATCTGTTATGCTTTTTCCATTTAGTTTTATGTTTATTTTTTTATTCGTTTTTGATGAAAGATATGCATATAATATTCCTGTATTTTCTTTGTTTATTTCAAATACAATGGATGCGCTTTCATTTTTATTTATTTTATTATATATTAATTCTTCTTTTGTTGTTTCTTTTTTTAGATTATTGAGTTTTATTTTAAAGTTTTCTTTTATGAATACGTTTTCTATGTTGCTATTCATTGTTTTTAGTATTTTGTTTTGGTTTTCGAATGGGTTGTATTCTTCTAGCTTTAAATCTTTTAGTTTTTCGTTTACCATAAATCCAATTGGAAGATTATAGTTATTTTCGTATATATTAATGTCTTTATATGTATCTATTTTATTGTAGTATTGATTTTGTTCTTTTGATAATAGATATTTTATGTTAAATAGTGAGTTTGTGACTGGTGTTGAGCCTTTATAATTAGTTATATAGAATCTATTAAATATTCCAAGATATTTTCCTAATAATTCATTGTTTTTTTGTTCATATACTGAACTGAAGTGTGATATTCCGTTGTAATTAAGTAATAGCTCATCGTTTGTTGAATATGAGTAGTCTTTTTCTAGTCTGTAGAAGTTTTCTTTTTTATTAAGTTTATCTATTATTGTTCCTTCTTTTTGTATTATGTTTTCATATTGTGTTTTGTCTTGGTATTTTATATTTGATAGTGTTATAAAGTTATTTATAAATAGTTCTATTATTATTAATATTATTATTGCTGGTTTTATTGTTTTGTTTTTTGTTAAATAGAATAAGTAAATTAGTAATAATATGAATGTCGCGAGTGCTTTATAGTACATTGTTGTTGTATATAATACTTTGTCTACTATAAGTGTTAGGAAAAATGCATACATTATAAATCTTTTTATGAATTTTTTGTCTATTTCATTTAATTCTTTTAGGCTTTTTTGTGCTAATAAAAGTAGTATGAAGTCAAATATAAATGAGTATCTGAATGGAAATCCATATGGGTGTTTAAATGTATGCCATATTACATCTATTGGGTTAAATATGAAGCTTATTATGAATACTGATAGAAGTATTAGCGAGGCTTTTTTTTCTTTTGTACTGACTTTTTTATTGTAGAAGTAGTAAATTACTAATACTATGGCTATTAGTGATATATATATATTTGGACAGCCACCTTCTAAATCTTTGTTTTTAAATGTTCCAATATAAAATCTTGTTATCAAATCAAATAGTGCAAATTTTTGATTTGGTATAAATTCTTTTAGTATTCCATTTGCTTTACCTGATAGAAGTGATATTATTGATGGTATTAGTATTATACTACTTGTTAAAACTGATAGTATTATATATTTTATAAAGTTTAATATATTTTTTATTACTATTTTGTTTTCTTTTAAGTAGTCTTTATATATAAAATATATTAATGAGCCTATGCATGACATATATCCTATGTAGTAGTTACATATTATTGATGTTGTAAGGGATATGTAGAACAATGTTGGTTTTTTTTCTATTAATCTTTCTATTCCTAAAAATATTATTGGCAGTAATATTACTCCATCTAGCCACATTATGTTTTGACTATATACTATATTATATGACATCATTGAGTATATTATTGAGAATGCTAGGTTTGTTTTATTGTCTTTGTTTGTTTTTGAAAAGTATATGTAGCTTGTCAAACCGCATAGTGCTATTTTAAGTATGTTAATTATTAGTATTGCATTTGGTATATCTATTCTATTGAAAAAAACTATTATTAAATTAAGTGGACTCATTAAGTAATATGTTATTATTCCAAATAGATTTCCTCCTAATGTTTTACTGAATGAGTATATTGGATTTATTGTTCCATTTAGTATGTTTTTTAATGAATTAAAGAATGCTACATATTGGTCTGCAAGATCAACTGTTAGTATGCTTTTGTTTCCTCCTATTACTCCTACGCTTATGTATAATAGTATCATCATTATACATGGTATTATAAATGATAGTATGTAATATTTTTTATTTTTCATGTTTCACCTTCTTAGTTATGTAAATTGTAAATACTGCTAACGACATTAATGATGTTATTTTTGTTATTTTTGATAGTTTTGTGCCTTTGTATGATACGTTTATTGTTCCTGATTTTAAGTTATTTATTTTTATTCCCAATAATCCATTTTCTGTTTTAAATGTTTGTATTTCTGTTTTTTTATTGTATGCTTTGTATCCTTTATAATATATTAATGGTAGTTCTAGATATGTATCTTCTCGATTTTGTTTAAAGTCTATTTTCATTGTTGTCCCTTTTTTTGTAAATGTGTGTTCTACTTCATTATTTGATGTAATTGTTATATTTCTATTTTTTATATATTCTCTATTTATTTCTTTTGGCAAGTATTCTGCATATGATGCATCATATTCTTTAATTTCTCTGATTCTTGGTGGGATTAGGCATATTACAAACATTGATATTAGAGAAATCATTGAGATAAGGAATGTGTTTTTTATTGTTTTAATTGATTTGTTTTTTGCTATTAATATTGAGCCTGATATTGTTAGCAGTAATGTTGGTACCATGTATAGTCTCCAAGGAAATTGTATTGGATATAATACTTTTTTTATTATATTTAAATCCCAAAATGGTTTTATTGCGGTTAATAGTAGAAAAATAATGCTAATTTTGTATGTTTGATTTATAAAATCGGTTGTTTTTTTTGCTTTTATTTTTTTATATATTAGGTATATAAATATTATTCCTATTCCTGATGGTACCCAATATTTATTAAATATTGCTTTTCTTAGGTTTGGGAGTCCTATAAATAGTAAATATATTGGTACTGTTCTTTTTGATAGTTGGAATTCTGTTATATTTGGTGTATTACTATAATAAAATGTTTGTGATTTCATTTGTTCTAGCATTGGTAAAATAAAGTATGCTGTTAGTAGTAGTGTTATTAATGCGGATAATATTATATAAATTATTCTTTTTTCTTTTAGGAGTTTTTTTATATTTATTAGACATAGTATGAATAAGACTATTCCCATTATGTATGTTGATACAATATGTGATAGTATTAATCCTGTCATTCCTAGTGTTAAAATATAGAACTTTTTTTTATCTTTATATATTATTTCATATATTCCATATATAATTAATGGAATAAATATAAATGCTAATGTTTCTCCTAGTGCTGCTCTTTCATACATATCTACAAGTCTATATGGTGCGAATGCATATATTATACTTCCTAATATGCTAGCGTATTTATTTTTGCTTATTCCTTTTATTGATATATATATTGAAGTTATGGATAATAGATTAATTAGTATTAAAAATATTTTATATGAGTTTATTATATTCATTCCTAGTGTTTTAAGGATTGCTGGGATGTATAAAAATAAGTCTGGATAGAAAAGTCCATTTGCGTATCCGTAACCATTAAAATATTCTGAATATATTCCATTAAAAAGGGTATGATTTTTTATATTATCACTGATTGCTGATATTCTTGATAGATGGAAGTATACATCATCTCCTTTTTTTATTCCTGGAAATATGAATACTGGAATACTTGCTAATAGCGTTAATATTAGTATAAATATTATTGTATTTTTTTTATTTTGTATTATTTTTTTGTATAGTTTATCAGCCATAATTTCTCCTTTTTTTAACTTTTATATTTTATCATATTTTTTTTATTTTTTCTACTATTTACATGTATATCCATTTTCTTCGTAATATTTTATTTGTTTATGTTGTTCTTTTTTTATATTGAATCTTTCTTTTAAATCTTCATTTATATTGTTTGCTTGTATGTTATATGTAAATATATTTTCATTTATATCTAGTTGTATTCCATCTAGATTTTTATATAGGTTTTGTTCTGATTTTTTGCTCATTATTATTTTATCTATATCCATGTTTTTGTCGTATTGTTGTGTTATTTTTATTGTTTCTATGTCACCTTGTTTTGATGTTATTTCAATATTTGTTTTTACTACTTTTCCATTAATATTTTCTAGTTTTTCACATTTTTTTGTTATGTATCCTTTTCCTGATTTTCCTAGGCATCCTGTTAGTATAAGTATTGGAATTATTAATATTATTTTTTTCATTTTTTCCTCCTACCAAAAAGTACTGTTATACAGTACTATAGGTATTTTTTTATTTTTTTTATATATTCTTCTTGATTATCTTTTATGATGTATTCGTCAACGCCTTCTTCTAAATAATGCTTTTTTAAGAATTCATTTTTTTTACTTATAAGTATTATTACAGGTATTTTTGTATTTATTTTTTTTATTTCTTTTATTATATTTATTCCTGTTTCTTCGTTTAAATCTTCGTCAACTATTATGCATTCAAATTTTTGTTTTTCTATTTGTTCTAAACTTTCTTTTGGAAATGGTGATGAAACAATATTAATATCTTCTAATTCTTCTTTTAGTTCTTTTATTTTTTGTATGTTACTTGTTATCATCATTATTTGTTTTTGGTTTATTATTTTTTTTGAGTATTGTTCTAGTGTCTTTTGTTGGTTATTTTGTTTGTTTTCTATTTTTTGATTTATCGCTATTAAAAAGTTTGTTCCATTATTTATTTCACTTTTTATTATCAAACTTCCGTTTAATGTTTTTATGATTTTATGTGCTAAGGTAAGTGAAATATTAAGTTTATCTATTTTTTCTATTTCTTCTTGTGTTATTTCTTTTGATACACTTAGTATTTCATTTATTTTTTCTAATTCCATTCCTCTTCCTGAGTCTGATATTTCTATTAGTAATCTACATATTCCATATCTTACAATTGAGTCTACGTTTAGTTCTATAAATCCTTTTTCTGTATGTTTTATTGCATCAAATGCGATTGATGTTATTGCTTGTTTTAGTTTTGTATTATCACCTTGTAGGTATTCTGGCATATTTTTTGATATATTATATCTTAGTTCTATGTCTTTGTTTTGTTGTTTTATTTCTTCTTTTATTCTTAATTTTATTTCTTCAAAGAAATTTTTTGTATTGTATGTTCCTTTTACTATTTTTAGATTTTTTATATCCATTGTTGAAATATCTAATGCATTATTTACGTATGTGTATAGTTGTTTTGAGTTTGCATTTATTTGTTTTGCTTGTTCTTTTATTTCGCCATTTGTGTTTTCATATATGCTATTACTTATGTTTGTTATATCTTGTAGTGGTTTTTTTAAATCTTGTGAAATTTTGAACAAGAAGTTTGTTTTTTCTTCAAGGTTTTGTTCTGTTAGTTTTCTATTTTTGTTTAGTTCTTCTACCATTTGTAAATCAGGATTTTCTATTGTGAAGTACATTAATACTAGCATTATTGTATGTGCTGATGTTATTATAAGCATACTTCTATCTACTAGTTGTACAAGGGCTGATGTTATTCCTACTAGTATAATTCCTAATAGTATTGTACCTATTCTTATGTTATATTCTCTTGTATTAGATTTTCTTGATTCCTTTGTTACTGCTGCATTTATGCATCTATAAATCCAAAATGGTGCTAAAATGCATGTAAAGTAAATTAAGAAGTTAATACTTAATCCATATGTATAGTATTTAGGTGAAATATTATAGTATTGAAGTTTTGTAAAAAATGTTATGACGAAACCTATTATTATAATTGGGCAAAATACGATTAAGCTTTTTTTGTAGTATCTTTTTTTGTCGTAGTTTTCTATATCATGTTTTTTATTTGTTAGCATACAAATATATCCTGTTAGAACCCAATCAAATACATACATGTAGTATACATATGATTTCAGAATAAACATTCCTGGTGTTGTGTCTTGTATTTTTAGGAATACTAAAACAACGTAGCATAATATTTCTAGCATTAATCCAATTGCATTGATAATCATAAGTGTTGAAACTACTTTATTTTCAAATAGATCTATTCTTTTTTTTGAAAAATATATTATTAATAATATAATAATATAAATTAGTGATAGTACTGGAAATCCTATATAAAACATAAAATTGCCTCCATTATATTTTTTTTATCATTGTTTTTTGTTTTGAGTTTTCTGACTCATTATTTTTATTTTCCTCTTTATTAGGTTTTAAATCTACCATTTCTGGTTCGTTGTTTTCATTTATTATGTAAAATCCATCAAATTCAGATTCAAGTATTTTGTAATCTCTTTTACCGCTTATTGGACTAGTTGCGAATGATTTTCTTATTTTGTACGCATATGGAATATGGCTTAAATCAGAAAATTTTTCTTTTAATTTTTGATTTATATATGTAACGACTAGTTTTTCATCTATATTTATTTTTTCGTCTAATATTATATGCGCTACTGGGGCATAGTTTTCATCTATTTTTAATGCAACTACTTCTGCTTCTTTAATAAGTTTTATTTCTTCTATTTGATTTTCTATGTCGAATAGATATATAATTTCTCCTTTTGAGTTTATAAATGAATCTGTTTTTCTCCCAAATACTTCGTATACATCTTTGCCATTATGCTTTCCTACTATGGCAGCTATATCTCCTGTTTTTCCCCAATTACCATATTCATCAGTAACAATAAATTTACTTGTTTTTTCTGGATCATTTAGGTATCCTTTCATCATTGCTGGTGTTTTTATATATAATTCTCCTCTTTGTCCGTTTTTTACAGGTTTGTTTGTTTTTAAATCTAATATTTTTGCTTCTACTCCTGGAATTAATATTCCTGATTCATTTGTTCTTGTTGGTATATCGCTATTGAACATTGTCATAGTTCCGAATTCTGATTGACCATATCCTAATATCATTGGTGGGATTCCATAGTATTCTAAAATTTTATTTATTTTTGTAGCTGTTGTTTTTGAGAATGCTTCTCCTCCACAGTAAGGGTATTGTAAGAACGATAATGATCCTTTTTTTAAATTGCTATTTGGTAGGTTAAGATAGTGTGCTTTTGACGCAATTACTGTTTTTGGTTCATATTTTTTTAAGTCTTTTCCTAGTGTTAGTGGATTATATATTGGTTGTAGTATATTTGTAGGACCTAGTATCATTGTTCCAAATAGTGAGTGTACAAAACTTGTTAGATACATAGGTGGTATTAGTACTAGATTTCTATCTCCTCTTCCTGGACCGAATCCACCTGTTTGAGCATATATTGATATCATATTATTTATACTATCATTTGTGTGTACTATTCCTTTTGGGTCACCTGTTGTTCCACTTGTATATGCTATTACGGCTGGTTTTTCTTTTTCGTATGGTATTCTTTCTATTTTTATATTTGAGTTTTCTCCTTTTTTTATAAATTCTGGTAATTCTATATATTCTACGTTAGAAATTCTATCTTCTTTTTTTGTTTTTTGTCTTCTTAGTATTATTTTGTATAAAAATGATGAGTATTCAGACATTGATGATAGTAGTATTTTTTTTATATTTGTATTTTCTAGTTCTTTTTTTAATAATGGATAAAATCTATCCATGCATATTAATAGTTTTGTATTTGTGTCATCTATGTATTTTTTTCCATTTACTTTTAAGTAGTTTGGATTTACAAATTGGGCTATTGCACCAATTCTATTTAGTGAACCAAAATATAGCATTGTATCTAGTGTTCCTGCAGAGCAGATTGTTACCATATCTCCGTTTTTTATACCTATTTCTAAGAATGCTTTGGCGTATACATCAATCATTTCAAAAAATGTTTTATAGTCTATTGATGATCCACCTAGACTTTCAAAGGCAGGAACATTTAAATGCTTACCACTTCTATCTTCAATATTATCAATTATTGTTTTTCTTGTTTCTTCCATATTATCAAACCCTACCTTACATATATATCTTCATCTTGATTCTATCATAATTAATGACTATTTGTAAAGTTAATTCATAAACAAAAAATGAATATCATGGTTTAATATTTTTTTTATGTTATAAAAAAATAATCACAGTTTTATTGTGATTATTCTTCAAATTGTGAGTTATATAGATTTGTATAGAAACCGTTTTTTTTCATTAGTTCTTCATGATTTCCTGTTTCTATTATGTCTCCATCTTTCATAACTAGTATTAAATCAGCATTTTTTATTGTTGATAATCTGTGTGCGATTATGAATGATGTTCTTCCTTTCATTAACTCATCCATTGCTTTTTGTATTAGTACTTCTGTTCTTGTATCAACATTTGATGTTGCTTCGTCTAATATCAATATCTTAGGATCTGAGAGTATTGCTCGTGCTATGGTTAATAGTTGTTTTTGACCTCCTGAAATATTATTTGTATCTTCATTTAGTTCCATATTATATCCGTCTGGTAGTGTTTTTATGAAGTGATGAGCATGTGCACTAATAGCAGCTTCTCTTACTTCATTATCTGTTGCGTTCAATCTACCATATCTGATATTTTCCATTATTGTTCCTGAAAATACCCATGAGTCTTGTAGTACCATTCCAAATATATTTTTAAAATCTTTTTTATCTATTTTATCTATATTTTTTCCATCGATTAATATTTCTCCATCATTTAGTTCATAGAATCTCATTAATAGTTTTACTATTGTTGTTTTTCCTGCTCCTGTTGGCCCAACTATTGCGATTTTTTGTCCTGGTTTTATTTTTGCATTGAAGTTTTTTATTATTATGTTTTCATCGTAACCAAATTTTACATTTTTAAATTCTACTTCACCTTTTATTTTTTCTGCATCTATTCTTATCGATGAATGGTTTATTTCTTCTGGTTCTTCTAGGAATTCAAATATTCTTTCTGCTGAAGCCATCATAGCTTGTAACATGTTTGATATTTGAGCTATTTGTGATATTGGTTGTGTGAAGTTTTTTGTATATGTAATAAATGATTGTATGTTACCTATTGTTATTCTTCCTTGTATTGTAAAGTATCCACCTATTATTGATATTAATACGTATCCTAAATTACCTATGAATGCCATTATTGGATGCATTAATCCTGATAAGAATCCACTTTTCCATGATGACTCATATAAGTCTTCATTTTTTTTATTAAATTTTTTCATCATTTTTTCTGTTGCATTAAATGATGTTATTACGTCATGGCCTGAGTACATTTCTTCTACTAATCCATTTATATCTGCTAAGTATTTTTGTTGATTTTTAAAGTGTTTTTGGGATAATCCTACTATTGTTCCCATAAGTAGTAATGATACTGGTACTATTGCTAATGCTATTAGGGTCATAAGTTTGTCTATGCTAAGCATCATTATTAGTATTCCTATTACTGTTATTATGTTTGTTATTAGTTGTGTAATACTTTGATCTAGATTTTGACTTAGTGTGTCTACATCATTTGTTACAAGTGATAGTGTTTCACCATTTGTTTTTTTATCAAAGTATGACATAGGTAATCTATTTATTTTTTCTGTTATTTCTTTTCTTAGTTTATATGTTGTTTTTTGTGATATTCCAGTCATTATGAAGCCTTGAATATATGTAAATACCGCACTTATTATATATAATATCAATAAACATAATAACATTGTTCCTATTTTATTAAAGTTAATTGAACCAGTATTTGTTATTTTTCCTATGAATCCATTTGATAGTTCTGTTATTGCATTTCCTAGTATTTTAGGTCCTATTATTGAAAACATTGTTGATAGTATCGCAAATAATAATATTACTATTAGGCTTTTTTTATATTCGCTCATATATTTTATGAGTTTTTTTGTTGTGCCTTTGAAGTTTTTTGCTTTTTCTATTTTTGGTCCTCTATTTGGCATTTAGTTCCTCCTTTGTTACTTGCGATAGTGCTATTTCTTTATATACTTCACAGTTTTTTATTAGTTCTTCATGTTTTCCTTGTCCTACTATTTTTCCTTCATCTAATACTATTATTTGATCTGCATTTAGTACTGTACTGATTCTTTGTGTTACTATTATTACTGTACTGTTTTTTGTTATTTTTTTTAGTTCTTTTCTTAGGTTTTTGTCTGTTTTATAGTCTAGTGCTGAGAATGAGTCATCAAATAGGTATATACTAGGGTTTTTATATATTGCTCGTGCTATTCCTAGTCTTTGTTTTTGACCTCCTGATACGTTTGTTCCACCTTGTGATATTTCTTCTTCATATTGTTTTTCTTTTGTTTTTATAAATTCTTCTGATTGTGAAACTTGTGCTGCTAGTTCTAGTTGTTTTTTGTCTATTTTTTCTTTCCCAAATGAAATATTTTCTTTTATTGTACCTGTAAATAGTATTCCTTTTTGTGGAACATATCCAATATTTTCTCTTAGTTTATATAAACTTAGGCTTTTTACATCTACTCCATCTATTAGTATTTGACCTCCTGTTACATCAAAAAATCTCGGAATTAGATTTATAAGTGTTGTTTTTCCTGAGCCTGTTCCTCCTATTATTGCAGTTACTGTTCCAGGTGTTGCTTTAAATGAGATATTTTCTAATATATCTTCGTCTGCATCATGGTATCTAAAGTATACTTCTCTAAATTCTACTGTACCTTTGAATTTTTCTCCAATTTCATTTATTATTTGTGGTTCTTCTATTTCTATTTCTTTATCAAATATTTCTGCTATTCTTTTTATTGATATCCATGATCTTGGTATCATGATTGACATTACTGATATCAGTAGGAATGACATAATTATTTGCATTGTGTATTGTATAAATGCCATTAGTGTTCCTATCTGTATTGTTCCTGCATCTATTTTTTTTGCTCCAATATATATTATTAAAATACATATAGCGTTCATTAAAAATGTCATTGTAGGCATCATTAGTGTCATCACTCTATCTACGAATAGGTTTACTTTTTTTAATGTTTTATTTACTTCATCAAATCTTTCTTCTTCGTGTTTTTCATTTTTGAATGCTCGTATTACTGGTAAACCATTTAGTATTTCTCTAAAAACAAGGTTTACTTTATCTATAAGTTCTTGTACTTGTTTAAATTTTGGCATTGCTAGTACGAATAATGTTATTACAAGTAGTAGTATTATTGAAACGGCAATAATTATAATGAAGTTCATTTCGTTATTTATAACTTTTAATAAGGCTCCTATACCCATAATTGGTGCAAATATCATTATTCTTAGAAGCATTGTAACAAACATTTGAACTCTATTTATATCATTTGTACTTCTTGTTATTAGTGATGCTTGTGATATTTCTTTGAATTCTTTGTTTCCAAATCTCATTACTTTTTCTGTTACTTCTTTTCTTAATGTTTTTCCTAATTTTGCTGAAAGTTTACTTGTTAAATATGATACTACTGCTGCTATTACTGCTCCTAATAGTGCTAGTGATAGCATTTTTATTCCTGTTTTTTTTATATATTTGTTTTGCATTTTTTGCATATCTATATTTATTTTTTGATATTCTTTTTTTACGTAGTTTATCCCATATTGTATTTTTAGTTGTTCATCCATGTTTAAGTATTGTTCGGATATATTTTGCTCATTGTTATTTGATTTTGACATTGCTTTTTGTAAATCTTTCTTTGTTGTTATGTTTTCTAATATATGTTCATCTTTTGTTTCTATGAATTGAACTATTATTTCTGGATTAATTAATATTTTTGATATTTTATCTTGTTCTTCTTTTGTTAGTGTTTTTATTTCATATATATCTTCTTTTTGTTCATATTTATCATTTATTGTTTTAATATCTTCTTCATCCATAAATATTAGTAATTTTTCAAAATCTTCTTTTAATATTTTTTTTGGTATATTGTTTTCTATACCATTTTGACTTATACCTATATCTACTATTTTTGATGTATAGTCTGGTAGTTTTAAGTCGCACATAGCCTGGATGAATAGGAATATTATAACTAGTATTATTATTAGTATATATCTTTTTATGTATTTAAAGAGTTGTTTCATTTATATATTCCTTCCTTTATTATTTGTATCTGTTTATCTAGTTTTTGTTTTATTGACTCTGCATCTCTATCATTTATAAATATTTCTACTAAGCCGTGCACTACTATGCCCACTATTATATCTATTATATAAAAGAGTTCTTCTTCGGTATTTATATTAAGACTTTTTTTATCTATTTTACTTGTTAGTTCAATTAGTTTGTATCTGCATTCTAAATCATATCCTAGTTGATTTCTTATTGATATATCGTAATTCATATTAAGAAATATGTGTTTGAATTCGCTTTTGTCTTTTTTATAATCTTCTATTATTTTTTCATATATTTTTTTTGTTGTTTCGATTAAGTCTCCTTTTGTTTCATGTGTTGCTTCATTTGCTATATCATAGAATTTTTTTTGATAAGTTTTCAGTGTATACATGTATAGATCTTTTATGTCTTTGAAGTATGTATAGAAACTTCCTCTTGATATATTTGCATCCTTTATTATTTTATTAATAGAAGCATCACTAAGAAGAACTCTTTTGAATTCTTTTATTGATGCTTCTAATATTATTTTCTTTTTATTTTCTGGTAAATTTTCGAAAGTACTAGTTGGCATTATTCGCTTCTTAATGCTTCTACTGGATCTTTTTTAGCTGCAATTTTTGATGGTATTAATCCACCTATTACAGTTAAAAGGATGCTTATAAATAATAGTACGGCTGCATGTGTTGGGTTTAGTTTTGCTACATTCTTAAGTGTTGTAAGTCCTTCTATTATTGAGTTTGCAGGTATTGTTAGAAGTTTTGCTATTATTAGTCCTAGTATTCCTGATGATAATCCTATTATAAATGTTTCTGCATTGAATACTCGTGTTATATCTTTTTTTCTTGCTCCTAATGCTCTTAGTATTCCTATTTCTTTTGTTCTTTCTAATACTGATATATATGTTATTATTCCTATCATTATTGATGATACAATTAGTGAGATTGCTGAGAAAGCAATTAGTACTATTGTTATTGCATCCATTATACTACCTGACATTGTTGTAATTAATGCTGCTTGATCTAAATATATAACTTTATCTTCTTCTGTTTTTCCTTCATTATATCCATCTAGTTTTTTTAGTATTTCTTCTTTTGAATTGAAATCTTTTGGATATACTTGTATTACTATCGGATTTGTATCTGCACCAAAGTATGATAGCATCATTTCTTTTGCTTCTTTTCCTTCTTCTGTTGTTATATCGTATGGTTCTGTTGTTAAAACGTTATAGTTTTTTTCTTTTTGTGTTTTTACTATTTCTGATTTTTCATTTTGTTCTATTATGTATTCTGTTAACGAGTTGTTATACATTAGTCCTGTTCCTGATAGTTTAGCAAAATCGCTATCTTTTTTTCCTCTAATGATTGCTGATATTTTTAATGTTATTGCATTTTCATTATTATATACGTTTTCTAAATCCGTATTTATTGTATAAAAATCTCCTGTTTTTTTATAATAATCATTGTTAAGTATTACTTTAAATTCTTTTCCTATTATTTCTTCAAAATTTATACTTTTTTCTTCAAATCCTAGTGCTTTTAATGTTTGTTCTGATATTCTATTTTTTGAATCTAGTAATAGTACTAAATCTTCTTTATTTGTTGTTATGTTTCCATATATTACATCAAAATTATCTTTTATTACTTCTGCTTGTTCATTATTTAGTTTGCTTGGAATTGGGGATAAAATTGAACTTGAATCTAGTTGTTTGATTTTATTATTTATTTTTGTGAATATATTTATATTTGTTGCTCTTTGATATGATATTCCACCTATTAAATTTGAATCTATGCTTTCTATTGTTTTCATATATTCTTTTGTTATTTTATTTTTATGTATCATATTTTCAATTGTTTTTTGTGAATATATCTCTTTTTTTTCTGTATATTCTTCTAAGTCGTCTTTGTCTTCTTTCATATCTGACATTGAGTTCATATCCATTGATTGTTTTGATACTATTATAGGTGCTTGTGATAGTGTGTCTTTTTCAAATTTATCTATTTGTAGTTTAAATCCATTTGATAATGATAGTATTAACGCTATTCCTATTATTCCTATACTTGAAGCGAATGCTGTTATAAGTGTTCTTCCTTTTTTTGTTCTAATGTTATTGAATGATAGTTTTAATGCTGTAAGGTAGTTCATTGATGTTTTCTTAATATCATATTGTTTTTCATCTTTTTCTTTTTCTGATATTGGATTTGAATCATCTATTAATTCTCCATCTCTAAATTCTACTATTCTTGTTGAATATAGATTTGCTAAGTCTGGATTGTGTGTTACCATTACTACTAATTTATCTTTTGCTATTTCTTGGATTAATTCCATTATTTGAATACTTGTTTTTGTATCTAGTGCTCCTGTTGGTTCATCTGCTAGTATTATATCTGGGTCATTTGCTAATGCTCTTGCGATTGCAACTCTTTGCATTTGACCACCTGATAGTTGGTTTGGTTTTTTATGTGCATGTTCTTTTAATCCAACTTTTTTTAGCAATTCCATTGCTTTTTTCTTTCTTTTTTTTGCGTTCATTCCACTTAATGTCATACCCATTTCTACGTTTTCTAATACGCTTATATGGCTTATTAAGTTATAGCTTTGGAATATAAATCCTATGCAGTTATTTCTATATGCATCCCAATCTTTTTGTTTGAATTTTTTTGTTGATTTTCCATTTATTACTAAATCTCCACTATCATATCTATCAAGTCCTCCGATAATATTTAATAGTGTTGTTTTTCCTGAACCCGATGGTCCTAGTATTGCTACAAATTCATTTTTTCTAAATTCTAAATCTATTCCTTTTAATGCATGTTGTACAAATTCACCTGTTTTATAACTTTTTTTTATGCTTTTTAATTTTAACATTTATATCCTCCTTTTATGACAACATATCAATTATAATATGACAGGGTGTCATATGTCAATTATTTTTTTTAATACACTTATTTTATTCAAATATTTTACATAATATGACAAAATTAAAATCTAGTTATTATTTATTAACTAGATTTCATATTTTTTTATGTTTTATATATTATTTTCCATTCCAATATACGCAAGTGGCATCATAATCTTGATATATATCACATTTCATGTCATTTATCCCGATTCCAACGATATAATAATCTATTGGCCATACTCCATAATCAGTTACTAGGTCATCAAAAATTGTAATATTATCTGTTGGAAGTGTATCTCCAGGTCCATAGCAATGGTTATCAAAGCATATTTTGTTACTTATTATTTTTTTGTATGTGTCTCCTGAACTGTATTTTTTTACGCATGATTGAGTATCAGAATCATATATTAATTCATTACATTTTTGTTGAGTATAAACAAATTCAGTTTCAAAGTCACCGTCTGTTAACGTGTACATATCACCTTCTGCAGTTGCTTGTTCTGATGTTTCTTGAATGTAAAGTACCCAGTTAGGGTCTGGTTGAGAAAGCTTTTGTGTTATTTTACCATTTCTACTTTCTGTTCCGTTTTCATCATATGTGTAATACAATATTGTATTTCCTGGTGCACTGTCACATTCTCCTTTTTCTGTTTTTGATACATTTCCTTTTGAATCGAATGTTACTTTGTATTCTCCTATTGTTAGGCATCCTCCAGTTAATACATTATTTGAATATGTTAGTGTTCCATTTGTTGGTTTATCACCTGATACAGGGATATCTATATTGTCTAGTTTTCCATCTGATACATTATAATTTCCATTTAATCTATAGTTATTATCGTCTTGTAGTTTTGATACATACCATTTGTTTACTGCGTCTTTATAGCCGTATGCTGAATCAGATGCTGCGCCTTTTCTAGAGTTCTCAATAATATTCAAAATGATTGGAACTGTTATTACTGCTATTATTGCTAGTATTACGATTATAGCAAGTAATTCAATTAATGTAAAACCATTCTTTTTTTTCATCATTTATTCCTCCTATTATGTATTAATAATATCAAAAAAAGTACTCTTTGTAAAGTACCTAATTTGTTATTCCTTTTATCACACCAAATGATATAATCATCATTATTATACTTGCCATTGCTACTCCTATCATTGCTGCTATGAATGATTTTTTCTTATCCATTTCAAGAACTGAGGCTACTAGGCATCCTGTCCATGCTCCTGTTCCTGGAAGTGGTATTCCTACAAATAGAACTAATCCCCAGAATCCAAATTTTTCTATTTTGTTTCTGTTTTTTTCTATTTTTTTATCAATCCAATCTGTTATTTTTTTTAGTTTTTTTCTTGTTTTCATCCATTTTAGAATTCTTCCCATAAACCATAGTATAAATGGTATTGGTATTATGTTACCTATTACCGCTATTATATAGCTTGGAAGTGGATCAAGCCCTATTATACTTGCTGCTAGTAATCCTCCTCTTAATTCTAATATTGGCATAAGTGAAATTATGAATACTAATATTTCTTTTCCTAATACTGTGCTTGTTATTCCACCAAAAATTCCTATAAATCCTTTAACTATTTTTTCCATATTTTCTCCTATTTTTGCTTATACATTTTTAATATATCTTTTAATCCTGATTTTCCATAGTTTAATATTGCATTTCTATATATTTTTATTGCTATATTTGCTACTACTATTATTGTTATAACTAATATTCCAATGGATAATAATATTTCAGAATTATTTGCAGCTCCCATCATTATTCTTAGTGGCATACAGAATGGCGATGATATAGGAAGAAGTGCTGCTAGATGATTTAATTCACTTGATGGATTAATCATTGTAAAGTATGCCAAGTAGAATCCTACTATTGTAATTATGGTAACTGGTTGATTTGCTGATTGTATATCTTCTGGTTTGCTTACTGTTGAACCTGTTAGAGCGTACATTAATCCAAATGTTAGGTATCCTAGTAAGAAATATATAAGTGTTATTAGCCCTAGCATTGGCGTTAATGATGATGTATCTAATACTTTTTCTAATACTTCTGGCTCTATGAATGCCTTTGCACTTATAAATGCTGTTATTATTATTGCTGCTAATTGGCATAAACCAACTAAACCTACTCCTAGTGTTTTTCCTATAATTATGTTTGTTGGGCTTGTTGATGTTACTAGTGTTTCTATTATCTTTGATGTTTTTTCTGTTGTTATTGAGTTAGATACTTGGAATGCACTAAAATATACTGCATAGAAAAGTACTATTGATATCATCATCATTACTAGTGGATTTCCTTTAATATTTTCATCTGCTACTTCTAAGTTATAATCAAATTCTGGTGTTAATCTTGCTTTTTTTTCTGCATCAATATCTAATTTTTCTATTTGTATATCTTTATAAAGTGTTGTTAGTGAAGCTTCGAATTCTTCTGATGGACCACTAGACATTTTATTTTCTAATACATATGTGAGATTAATCACATTTTTATCAGTTTTATTTATTATTATTCCATATTCAATATCATCATTTTTTATTTTTTCTTTTATTTCTTCTACGGAATAATTTTCTAGTATTATTTCTGTATTATTATCTACTGGTTTTATTTTATTTTCAAATATATTTTCTTTATCTACGATAACAATTTTATCTGTTCCCTTATTAAATGATTTAATTATTTTTGGAATATTAAATCCTATTACTATCATTGCTAGAATTATTATTGTTGAAATTACGAATGATTTTCTTTTAGCCATGTCTTTTGCAGTAAACTTAGCCACTATAAACATATCATGCATTTTTAGCACCAACTTTCTCTATAAATATATCGTTTAATGTTGGTTTCATTATTTCGAATTTATTTACATTTATTTTTTCTTTTACTATATTTTTTAACAAGTCATATCCTTGCTTTTCTTCTTCTATTTTTACTATATATATATTGTTATGTGAGTTTTCTATTTTTAGATTTTGTTTTTCTATCATTTCTGTTATATCTTTATCTGTTTCGATTGTTACTCTATTTGCAGGATATGTTTCTTTTATTTCTTTTATATTTCCTTTTAAAACAGTTTTTCCTTTATTAATTATTAAGATATTTGAGCAGAATTCTTCTATAGTATGCATTTCATGTGCTGACATTATTATGTATTTTCCTTTTTTTACTAAATCAATTATTACATTTTTTAGTATTTCTGTATTTACAGGATCTAGTCCTGAAAATGGTTCATCTAATACTATTAATTCTGGATCATGTATTACAGCAGTCATAAATTGTATTTTTTGTTGATTTCCTTTTGATAATTTTTCAGCTGGCATCTCTAAGTATTCTTCAACTTTTAATATTTTTGCCCATTTGTTTATTGATTTTACTGCACATTCTTTGTCCATGCCTTTTAGTTCAGCAAAGTATTTTAGTTGATCCATTATTTTTACTTTAGGGTATACTCCTCTTTCTTCTGGAAGATATCCAAAGTTTACTTTTTTTCTATCTACTTCTTTTCCATTCCATGTAATTGTACCTGAATCTTTTTTTATAATTCCAAGTAGCATTCTTATTGTTGTAGTTTTTCCTGCACCGTTTGTTCCTAGAAGTCCAAATACTTCTGGTTTATCTAGTTCAATTGATATGTTATCAACGACTTGTTTTTTTCCGTATTTTTTTGATACGTCTTCTATTTTTAAGCCCATTATTTTTTCCCTTTCTATAAAAAAACCTAATTAGATATTCCTAATTAGGTTATACTCCTATTGTGGAATACTACCTGCTAATTATATCATATTGGGATTTATAATTGCAAGTATACTTCCATATTATCCTATTTATAGATGTTGATTTTTATTAAATCCTTGTTCCTAGATATTTTACTATTGCATATCCATTTTCTGCTTTAGCGCATTTACTAATTGGTTCGTCACTAAATCCATTACTACAATTAACGCTATCTATTAGAGTATTCTCACCTGTTGTAGAAACGGTTTTTGTTGAACTGTCAGTTGATTCGGTGCAATTGTAGCAATACATAATACCATTTATAAGTGAATTATTTCCTATATATCCTGATCCTCCAGCTCCACTTGATGCTGATAATTCTCCGCCGTTTGATTTGTGACTAGAGCCACCGCCTCCATAGAAGCCGCCTCCGCCGCCTCCAACTCCGTATGTACCACTTGCTGCGCTTCCATCAGCAGCTGCTCCACCCAAACCAAAACTACCTGCAAATGAATCAGTATCTCCAGCAGTTCCACCAGTAGATTGAGTACCGCCTCCGGCAGCGTAATATGCTCCCTCGCCAGCATTTCCATTCATTCCACCACCTGAACCACCTCTTCTATTGCCTGTTTCTGTGCCGCCTCCGCCGCCACCAGCTACAATTAATAAATCAGTTAGTTCATTTGGATCTGCAATTCCATTTTCATTACTATCAAATGAAGAAAGTAATCCTGATTTTGTTCCTATATGGGTAGCGCCGCCTCCGCCGCCACCTGCATTTGAAATTTTTCCAGCAATTCTTGTACCGGCACCACCGCCGTTATAGCCGCCTGCATTAGTTTGACCTTTGCCACCAACATTAACGTAAATTTTTGTATTGGCAGTTAGTTGTACTATGGCTGTTGAATAACCACCGTATCCGCCAGAATCGACATTATCACCGCCATTTCCTCCTTGAGCACCCCATACTTCTATCTTATAATAACCTGTTTTTGGTATTGTATATTCTGCTTCTGTTCCTGTATATTCAAATGTTTCTTCAAAAAGATCAGTTGTTATTTCACATTCACCTTTTTCAACTTTTGTAACTCTGTTTTCTTCAAATGTTACTGCGTATTCATCAATTTGTAAACATCCTCTTTTTAATTTATTATTCTCGTATGTTAATATTCCTCTTGTAGGTTTTGTCCCATTTATTGGTATTTCTACGCTGTTCATGTTTTTTCCAGTCATCATTCCATTCTCTATTATATAATCGTCTTCTAATTTTATATCATTGTTATCAAACAACTCTGATGTATAATATTTTTCTATTGATTCTTTATATCCATATGCAGAATCTTCAATAGCGCCTTTTTTTGAATTTTCAATTATATCTAATATAATTGGCACTGTTATTACTGCTATTATTGCAAGTATTACTATTATTGCCAATAATTCAATTAATGTAAATCCTTTTTTATTTTTCATTTTTCTCTTATTCCCTTCATCCTTTTTTATAATTGTTAATCACTAAATTGGATATTTCTTTACCTTATATTTAAATTATATAGTATTATTTGCTATAAATCAATAGTTTAAAAAAGCATGATTCATGATAAAATCGACAATATTCTAATGTAATTGAAATATAATTAAAAAAAAGCCTTTTGTTTCAAAGACTTTTAAACTCTTATGGCGTTCCCGATTGGAATCGAACCAACGACCTATCGCTTAGGAGAATCATTGTATATTGATTATTCTTTTTAAAATCAGTTAAAAATGTTTTAAAATTATCAAATAAATTTAAAATTTTTAAAATAATTTTACGATTTTTTTAAAAACACATTGAGAACAATCTCTGTACGAATTAATAACACATTTTTTTAATTAATCACTAATTCTAACATTTACCCCATCAATATTTTTATAAACTCTTTTTTCATTTTTTGCAACTTTTTTTTGAATTTCGCTTTCTAAGTCAAATCCTAGCATTTCAGATAACCCCATTAAATATATTGCTATATCGGCCAATTCCTCATTTAAATCTTCTTTTTTCTTTTTCCAGGCATCATATGCTTCTGCTACTTCTCCATACAATAAACAAAACTCTTTATTAACATCAGTTGTATTAAATCCCTTATTTATTTTATTTTGCCAAATATCTTTTTGTATTTTTTTTAAATCCATATTCATCCTCCTTAAATTGATTGTAATAATGAAACTCCTCGCAGCAAGCCACGGCGTATTTTCCCAATTCTGTCATAAAACCCGAAGTATAATTGTTTATATTACAAGCTATTGTACATAAAAAATTTACTTTTTTTACCAGCATATTCTTTCATATTATTTGTCGTTTAATAATTCCTTTACTGTATCGATAAATGTATTTTCCCATTTTTCTATATAATATTTATCTTTATACTTTTTTATATTATTTCTATATAATTCTCTATCATTTATAAATTTTATGATATTATCCTTTGTTATTTCGTTGTTACTTCCTAAATTATAATAATTTACCATATAGGCATTATAATGCTGTTCATATGTATTTAATGGCATTACATATAATGGTAATTCTATTGATATAGCCTCACTAATTAGTTGATGTCCACCAGTAGTTATTAATGCAGAACATTGTGAAATATCTTTTTTTAATTTTTCATTAAATTTAGAGAATTCTACATTATCAAAATTAAATTTATTAATATATGCCTCATAATTCTTACTATATACTTTAAAACTAATATTTTTTATTTCGCTTAATATATTGATTAACTTACCGTATTTATCTGAATCTGAATATGGGGACAAATATACTACTATAAAATCATTTTTTATTTTCCCACGTTTTATCTTCGTAATAATTGGTGGGACTTGAATAATCTTATTGTCCTTTATATTTATTGGGAAAAATGATGATACTACCTTTTTATCGAATTTAGGGAAGAAATAATTTATTCTGTAGATTTCTTCTCTAATTGAATAATCTTTTAATTTTAATTCATCTAAATATAAAAATTTGGATTGCTGTTCCATTGTAATTAATGGAGTACATGTTGCATATGCATATTGTGCAACATTTGGTTCATAGTCCGATATTATTAAATCAGGTTTTCCATTTAATTCTTGTTCTATTTTATTTCCAAATTCTAAAAACTTTCTAAATAAATCTATATCATTATATTTATCTAATGTTTCTTTAAAATCAAATCCTTTTTCATTACATACTATCCACGGAATATATAATTCTATTACTTTAACATTTTTAAATGTATCCTTTATAGTTTGTATTTTGCAAGATTCTGTTGCTACTAACACTTCATAATTATTTTTCAATAATTCTTTTATCACGCATATTTGTCTATTAATATGTCCATTACCTATACCACATATTCCTACTAATATTTTTTTTATTTTTAGTTCTTTTTTATTCATAGAAAAAATTACCTTTCAAATAAAACCTTATTATTTTTATATCTATATCACCACTTAAGTATTTAACTGCTGATACTCTATGTTGCCCATCTCTTATATACGGTTCATCATTATAAAATATTGCTACTTGGTTATCATATCCATAACCTTTTTCTTTGATACTTTTTAATATATTATTCAATCTTTCCTCTGGTGTTTCACAAATTAAATTTGATTTAAACGGCGAAAACATTTTATAATTTTTATCAATTAATGCTTTATATCTTTCAGAGTTTTCTATAGTAACTGGCTCTGAGTTATATCTTAATAATCTTATATCTTTTATATTTATTATATCTTCTTTTA
>DFLA01000047.1:0-155 GCA_002374055.1 Caryophanales bacterium UBA3631 | reverse complement strand
ATATCTTCTTTTACCATTATTATTTTATCTATTACGTCATAGAAGAATAATGAAAAGTATATTGGATCTATTAATCTATAATCATAATCTATCGGATATTCTTTTTCATAATAGATATATATGTATTCTGTTAGTTTATTTAATGAATTAATTGT
>DFLA01000023.1 GCA_002374055.1 Caryophanales bacterium UBA3631 | reverse complement strand
GTTTTTAATCTTTCAAATTCTGTAATCAAATATAATTTAAACTCTGGAGATAGCCAACTCGCAAATTCAAAAGCAATGTCAGGATGCGCATATGTTCCAATACTATATCTTCCACCTTTTGAAATTATTCCAATTGCATTAGTTCTTTTTATCCATTGTGTTGGAGACATTGCAAAAGAATTTCTACCATACTCAGTTTTAATTTGGTCGAATTCGACCAAATTAAAATTATCATTATGAATTTTTTCCCATAAACCAATATAATCAATAGTTGTAATTCTACGAAGCCAATTCTTTACTGTAAAAGATGGATCGCTAGAATTTTGATACTTTGCTAAATCAGTTATTGAAATATAATTTACATCCCCTACTCGCATTACTCCGACTTTTGTTTCTTTAACAATCATCTCAGTTGTTACAATGTTATTTTTCATTTAAATTCCCCCTTTTTATAATGTAACTTACAAAAAGATTATACCAAACATTCGTTCACAATACAATAAATTTGTGGTGAATTTTTATTTATTTGTCTATTTCATATTCATTTAAAAATTCTTTTAAGTTTTGAGCTGCATTTTTAGGTAGAATATTTTCTAATTCTTCTAGTGATAACCCTTTTAATTTTGTTATTGTTTTATATTTTTTTAATAATTCTTCTTTTCTTTTTGTTCCTATTCCTTCTACACTATCTAGTATGCTTTCTAATGATCCTTTGCTTCTAAGTTCTCTATGATAGTTTATTGTGAAGTTATGTACTTCTTCTTGCATTCTTTCTAGGTAATGGAATAAGTTACTTTTTATGTCTATTGGAACTTCTTCTATTGGATTTGTTTTTATTAGTGCTTCTGTTCTATGCTTATCGTTTTTCTTTAATCCTATTATTGGAATTCGCATGTTTAATGAATCTATTATTTCTAGCGCAACGTTTATTTGTCCTATACCACCATCGACTATTATTAAATCAGGTCTTTCTAGATTATCTTTTAATACTCTAAAGTATCTTCTATATAGTACTTCTCTCATTGTTCCATAATCATCGTTTTTGTCTTGTGTAATTTTGAATTTCCTATAATCGTTTTTTGATGGGTATCCATTTTTAAATACTACCATTCCTGATACATTGAATGTTCCAAAAAGATGGGCATTATCGAATATTTCTATTCTATCTAGTTTTTCTAGATTTAAGATATTTTTTAGTTCTTCGTTTGCTTCTATTGTCTTATGTTCGTCTCTTTTTATTAATTCGAATTTTTCTGATAATGCGTTTTTTGCGTTATTGTTTGCCATTTCTACTAATGATTTTCTTGTGCCTTTTTGTGGTATTTTTATGTTTGTTTTTATTATATTTTGTAGTGTTTCTATATCAACATTTTCTGGTACTAGTATTTCTTTTGGAGTTAATATATCTTTACTATAGAATTCTGCAATATATCTTGTAAGTACATTTTCTAATTCGTCTATCATTGGCATTATTTTAGAGTGTCGTTCGACTATTTTTCCACCTCTTATAAAGAATACTTGAATACTTAGGTAATCTTTTTCAATATAATATCCAAATACGTCTATTGAGTGCATATCGCTTATTTCTACTTTTTGTTTTGATAGTGTTATATTTATATAATCTAGTAATTCTTTTAGTTCTTTAGCGGATTCATAATTTAGTTTTTCTGATTCTTTAATTATATCATCACTAATTTTTTTAGTTATTAGTGAATGATCTCCATTTAAGAATTTTATTATGTCTTTTTTCATATTATCTATTTTAACTTTATCTACATTATGAGTACAATATCCAAGGCACTCTCCTATATGATAGTATAGACATGGTTTTTTATTAAATGTCCTGCATTTTCTTAATGGATATATTCTATTTAGTAAGTTTACTGTATTTCTAGCTGCTGTTACGTTTGGATATGGTCCATATAGGTGTTCTTTATTCTTTTTTCTATTTAAATTTCTTACTATTGATAGTTTAGGTACTTCATCATTAGTTAGTTCTATATATGGATAACTTTTATCATCTCTAAGTAATATATTATATTTTGGGTCATATTGTTTTATTAAGTTTATTTCCATTATAAGGGACTCTGTTTCGCTTGATACTATTATGTATTCAAAGTCTTTTATTTCACTTACTAATTTTGCGGTTTTACCATAGTGTGTTCCTCTAAAATAAGAGCTTAATCTATTTTTTAGTTTTTTTGCTTTTCCTACATATATAATTATCCCATCTTTATTTTTCATTTGATAGCACCCTGGTTTATTAGGTACTAATGAAAGCTTTTCTTTTATTCTTTTTAATGTTTCATTATCCATATAATCACCCACTTCTTTATTGTATCAAAAAAGGTAGATTTTTTCTACCTTTGATATTATATATTTAATTAACTTTCTACTAATTCATATGGACTATCACTTGTTCCTAAACCACTAAGTCTAACTGATGATTTAAGATAGAAGGCTGGACGGACACCAAAGCTAGTGCTGTTCGCGTTGTCGTTGCCGAAATACCCTGCCGAGTACACACGCCACACGTGGCATCGGTTGTTCGAATTAGCAGAAAGGAGCCATTGATAAAGTGCAGATTTATAATTCCAATTTTGTTTTGCGCATGGCCATTGACCGCTTGAATAAATTCCGGCTGTTTTTTCAGAATTTAAATTATTTGGATTATAATAATAGTTTGACCATACACTTGTACATGTATCACTTAGAGACGATTCAACAAATTCTGTTATATCCATTAAGGCTATTTTTCCATTCCAAGTAAATGTTTGTATTTCTTGTTTTTCTTTTAATAATCCTTTGTCTCCTCCATCATAACCATTATAATACAATAGTCCGCCTACATTGAATGAATGTGTTTCTATTTTATCTTTAAAATCTAATGTATCATAGTATGAAGCACCATTCAAATATGTATTTAGCGATGAATCAGTTGTTACTGTTCCAAAATTATTATTATATTTTATAGAAAATGTATTTGTTTGATTATCTGGATAGTAATGGAAGTAAAAGTCTTGGTTTAACTCTGTTAAAGTTTTATCGTTATAGTATGTGTTTGACTGGTTACCCCATACGTTACAACCGTAGGCTGAGTTACAGTAGTATCCAGCTGCTGTATTTTGTCTATTGGCTTGTGGATCCCATGCAATATTTCCTAGTGAGGCATCTCTTACTACTTTTATTGTTCCATCTGGTTCATATGATATTATTCTATAATATTCTGAAGATGCTTTTACTCCATCACCATTTTCATCTAACCATATATAGTTATTTGGATTTGATCCTCTATAAATATATCTATTTGGTTCTGTTGTTGATTCATATAGTCCATCTCCTGATATTGCAAGTTCTGGCATAGTATAGTTTATAAATACATTTGCATTATCATCGCATGTTTCAGCTGTATATGGTATTGTTGTTATGTCGTTTGAATTATATGGTTTTAAGTAACAGTAGTCTCCAAATCTTACAGCCATTGCGACTTCTCCATTTGATTTTATTTGTACTTGCCCACTTGTTGGTTTTTCTCCTGTATAATCTAAATAATTTTTATTTTCTCCTGTTTGATAGTTAATTTTTATATTTTCATTATTACCTGTCATATCGTTATTAGATGCTTTTAGCTCTGCTGCTTTTACTAGGTTTTGAGCACTTGTCATGTTCGTATTTTTTTCTGATTCGTTTAACATGTTTACTACTTTTGGAGCAATTAATAATGTTAGTATTCCTAGTATTATTATTACTGCCAATAGTTCTATAAGTGTGAATGCTCGTGTTTTCATATAATCCCTACTTTCTATATAAATTTTATCATAGTTGATGAGTTTTATCAATTATCTTTTTATTTTTTCTAGAATATTAAGGAATCTTTAAAGTTATGACGTATGATATTTATAGGAGGTGTTTTGAAACAAAATAAATTAACATAAAATTAATAAAAGCTATTGTTATAGATTTAGCTCTATGTTAGGATTATCATGTACAGAAAGTGAGGTTATAATATGAATGAAATTAAAGATTATAGTGAAAGTATATTTGAAAGTATTAAACATATTGATGAAAATGATAATGAATATTGGCTAGCCAGGGAATTATCAAAAAAATTA
>DFLA01000036.1 GCA_002374055.1 Caryophanales bacterium UBA3631 | reverse complement strand
CCAACTTTTGGGGTTCAGTTCAAATTATTGAGTTTTTTTCTTTAAAAATATATAATTATAATAGGTGGTAAATATGAATCTATCAAAATCATCATATTGTAGAGGTATACAATGTAAAAAAATACTATGGTTAGAAAAACATAAACCAGAAGAAAAACAAGAAATAAATAACGATAGAATATTAGAACAAGGTAACGATATACATGAAGTAGCTAGATACTTATTTGGTAGTCATATAAATATAGAATATAGAGAAAATCTATCTCAAATGATAGAAGACACAATAAATACAATAGAAAGCTATAAAGATGTAATAATAACAGAAGCATCATTCACATATAAAAATAACTTCTGTAGTGTAGATATATTAAAAAAGAATAATAATACATACGAAATATATGAAATAAAAAGCTCTACAGAACTAAAAGATATCTATATAAATGACGCCTCATACCAATACTATGTATTAACTAGTTTAGGACTAAAAGTAACAAAAGTATCACTAGTACATATAAACAGTAACTATATTAGAATAGGTGACTTAGACCTAGATCAACTATTTATAAAACAAGACATAACAAAAGAGATTAAAGACCTACAAGAAAATGTAAAAAACAACATAAAAGAAATAAATGAATACGTTGAAAAAAGTGAAGAACTAAAAGACATAGATGAAAATTGTTTCAAACCATATCCATGTCCATTCTTTAAATATTGTACAAAACATCTACCAGAAAAAAACATATTCGATATACCAAGAATGCAAACAAGACAAAAACTAAAACTATATCAAAAAGGAATATATAGTTATGAAGATCTATTAAAAGAAAAAATAAATGATAATACAAAAAAAATACTAGAATACGAACTATATAATAAAAAAGACTATATAGATAAAATTAAAATAAAAGAATTCTTAAACACACTAAAAGAACCACTATACTTCCTAGACTTTGAAACATATCAAATGCCAATACCTTTATATAATAATGTAAGTCCATATGAACAAATTCCATTTCAATACTCACTACACTATATTGAATCAGACTTAAAACACAAAGAATTTCTAGCTGAAGCAGGAACGGATCCAAGAAGAGCATTAGCAGAACAATTAATAAAAGACATACCAAAAGACGTAACCACACTCGCATACAATATGGGATTTGAAAAAGGAGTAATAAAAAGACTCGCAAAACTATATCCAGACTTAAGTGAACACCTAATGAATATACACGATAATATAAAAGATTTAATGATACCATTTCAAAAAGGATACTACTACAAAAAAGAAATGCATGGATCATACTCAATAAAATATGTCCTACCCGCACTATTCCCAGACGATCCATCACTAAACTATAAAAACCTAGACTTAATACATAATGGGGCAGAGGCAATGTCATCATTCCAAGACTTAATAAATAAAACTAAAGAAGAACAAAAATACATAAGAGAAAGACTACTAAGATACTGTGAACTTGATACATACGCAATGGTAAAAATATATGAAAAACTAAAGGAGATAGTATGAAAGAAAAAATAGGACTAATAATAATAAACTCAATAGTAATCACAACATGTATAGTAATATGCCTAGTATTCACAAAAAACTTCTATAAACCAAAAGAAGAAATAGAACCAACTTCAGAAGAAATAAATAATATAGTGCTAACTACGATGGAAAAATACTATAACAACATATTTGAAAAACACTCATCAAACTACTGTGGAGAAAAAAACTATAGTGACACATACGAAGTATACTACATAAACACAAAAAACTATAACTCAATAGAAGAAATAAAAAACTATTATAAAACATTTATATCAGAACAATACATAGAAGAAAATATAATAAATAACTTCAAAGAAAAACAAAACAAACTATACTGTTTATCAAAACAAAATGCAGATTTAAAATATAAACAAAATAGCTTTAAAATAACAAATATAAATAAAACAAAAACAGAGATAGAAGTAGAAGGAACATTCGAAACAGAAGAAAATGAGCTAAATCCTAGTGAATCATTCAATATGAAATCAACACTAATAAAAGAAAATAATAATTGGGTAATAGATAAATATAATGATGTATATAACAAAGAATCATAAGATTTCCTTTTTCTTTACATAAATATAAAAAAAATAAAAAATTGCATATTCCATAAATAATACATATATGATAAAATTATATTAAGATAGGAGAGTATATATGAAAAAACTAAAAAAACTAACAAGCTTATCATTAGCACTATTAATGATATTAAATACATTCCTACCTATAACAGTATTAGCACTTAATACTGAAGGTGGAATAGTATTATCATTTAATGTAAACCACGATGGACATACAGCAACAGTACAAGATGGACACTTAAGAATTGACGGGAACTTTGTAGATCCAAAAAACATAACATCAGAAAACTATGAAGTAGCATGTAATAATAATGCATGTACAATGTCATTCGATAACCAAATACAATCTGTACAATTAAATATCGAAGGACTAAATGCATTCTCACTAAGAGCACAAGGTCAAATAATTGATAGTAATACTACATTTACAAGTAGTGAGAATATCGCAATAGAAAATCCAGTTAATACAAATAACAACAATAATAACAATAATCAAAATACACAACCATTCACATATGATGAAACTAAATTAAGCATGACAATTACATTAAATATGTCAAACAACATGCCAAATAACTATGAATTTGAAACAAACTCAATAAATACACAATTAACAGTAACAGATGGAAATCAACATTCATTTTTAGGAATAGAAACTGGATCACACAGTAATGTTCAACAACAAGATATATATGTAACACTATCAAACAACAATAAAACAGCTACAATAAAAATCTATAATAATAACAATGGTGTAATGTTATCAAGATCAGGAGATAGTATATTTGATATTGATAATTATAGTGGATCATTCGATTTAATCACACAAGATACAACATTAACAATATCAGAAAGAGAACAAGAAGCTCCATTCGATGGAAAAGTATTATTAATATGGCAATGTGGAGAAGAAACATGTAAACATGAATTTAATTTAACAAATCCACAACAAATGACATATGTATTAGACTCAACTATTAAAGATGATGCTGATGATCAACTTGTATTTGATTTAAAGAAGGTATTAAACGGAGAAAGTAAAGCTGCTTACGTATTACCAAGCGACTTAGAAGCATGGGAAACATTATATACTCAAACTCATTCAAACTATGACTTTAGAACAGTAGATATAGACTTATTATTAGATGGTAGAATGAGAGAAATCGAAGAACAATATGAACAAAACGGAATCTGCGAGCATACAGGAAATCCAGGAGAATTTGAACAATGTATAGATAATCATGCACATCCAACAATAGTAGATAGAGGACTTGCAGCAAGACTATCAAACGGTCAAGAAATGGGAGCTAACTCACATATAGCTTATGGAGATAACGTATTCAAAATAACAGTATATACAGATGACTATGTAGGATTAAAAGAAGATGAATCAACATATAACTATAGAAGAGAAAGATTCGAAACAATGTATTCAGAATCAAAAGACATCTCAGGAACAACAAAAGAAAATCCATATGTATTAGATACATTACTAATTGAAGGAAAAACAATTATCTCAAGTAATAATATAAATGGAGTAGAATTTAAAGAAGTTAAAGCTCTAGACGTTCCAGAAGGAGCAGTAGAAGTAACAAAAATTGCAGACGGAAAATTTAAAATAGAATTCAATTCAAACTTCTTTGACAGAACAATATTTGAAATAACAGACACAAACAACAATAAATACTATGTAAGAATAGTAAGAAGTATATTAGACATAAGCGTTCATAATGGAAACACAGTAATCCATAAAGACAATACATATGTAGAAGTAGACTTATTATTCGATGATCAACAATCATGGGACGAATATGAAGTAAACGCAACAATAGTATTTAAAGATGGAACATATAAAAAACAAACATTAACAAACTTAAAAGCAATCGATAAAGGTGGAGCAAATGTTTTCTATGATGAAGAAACTCAGTTCGGTGAACATCTAAAAACAGCAGCATTTGGATTAGACTTAGACGGAGATGAACACTACTTCGAAAGCATTGAAGGAATATACATCAATGTAAGAAAATCAGGATCAACTGAAGAAAACTATGCAGGAACTTATGCCGGAAACGGAAGAGGATTATTCATTACAGGTAGTGAATACGGTCCAATCGTAGATTATAGTAAATAGGTGATAATATGAAGAAATTAATAACATTATTATTAGCTGTAGTACTTTTAACACCAATTGTTAAAGCTGCAGAATTAAATGTAAAGACACTAGAAATAAAAAATGATAATGGAACTTTAAAATATACAGGAACAACAGATGAAGGTGTTCTTGCAGTATCATGTTCATTATTTAATTCAAAAGATGAAGAAATAGATATAAGTTCAAATGCAGTAAGTAATAATAAATTTGAAGGAACATTTACAGTAACAAAAGGAGATACATACACTGTAAAATGTGCCAACTACGAAGGTGGAAAAATTGTTTCAGCAAAAGAATCAATAAAAAATCCCAAAACTGGAGATAACATAATAAAATATGTAACAATACTAGGAGTAAGTATACTAGGAATAACAGGAATAACAGTATACAACAAAAAACAAAAAAATACAAAAAAAGACTAGCAATTAGCTAGTCTCTTTCATAGGAGAAAAATGAAAAGAAAAAAAAAAATAATATCACTCCTACTAGCAGAACTATGCATGATAGGAATAGTATACTCAACTCTTAAAATAATAGAATGGAAAAAAAATACAGAAAAAAATAAAGAAATAAAAGAAATATTAGAAGATGCAATAACTATAATTAATGAACAAGAACAAAAATATATAGTAGACTTTAAAAAACTAAAAGAACAAAATAGTGACACAATCGCATATCTAAGAGTAAATAATACAAATATAAACTATGTAGTAGTAAAAGGAACAGATAACGACTATTATCTAAACCATAACTTTAATAAAGAATATAACGTTGCTGGATGGATATTTGCAGACTATAAAAATAACTTTGATGGAACTGATAAAAATATAGTTATATATGGTCACAATATGCAAGACGGGAGTATGTTTTCACAACTCAAAGAAATACTAACATCAAATTGGCAAAATAATACAAATAAGCAAATAACACTAATAACAGAAAATAAAACACTAACATATCAAATATTCTCAAGTTATACAATAGAAGCAGAAGATTATTACATAACAACAAACTTCCAAAATGATGAATCATTTAGAAATTTCATAAATACAGTAAGTAATCGAACATACTATAACTATAATGTAGAAGTTAATGAATCAGATAATATACTAACATTATCAACATGTACAGGAACTGGAAATAATAGAATAGTTGTACATGCTAAACAAATAAACCTAGAAAACAACTAGGTTTTTTGATATAATTAAAAAGGTGATAAAATGACAACATTATACTTAATAAGACACTCAGTAAGAATGCCATTAAATAAAATAGAAAAATATAACACAAATCAAGATAAACTAATACTTAATGAAAAAAATTCTATCAAGTATTGGAAAAAAGAGTTAAACTATTAAGTGATCAAGAAAAACTAATGAGTATAGAATTAATAGAATTCGAAGACCTTCCATATAATCAAGGAGTATAAAACTTTTTAGAGAATCAGTAGATTCTCTAAAAAAAACACTTGACAGTTGAATAAGTATTCAATTATAATATAGTTGAATATTTGTTCAATTATAAGAGGTGAAAAAATGAAAGAAACAGAATATGCATGCGACTGTAATGCAATACATAAAGAATCAGTAGATATCGCACTAAAAAAAATGCCAGAAGAAGAATTATTTGATAAACTAATTGACTTCTATAAATTAATAGGCGATAGTACGAGATGTAAAATACTATTTGTACTAGAAAGTCACGAAATGTGCGTATGCGATATAGCGTATACTCTTGGAATGAGTAAATCATTAATATCACATCAACTAAAAATACTAAAAACAAACAATGTAGTAAAATCAAGAAAAAATGGAAAAGAAGTTTTCTATACATTAAGCGATGACCATATAAGAGAAATCTTTAATGTAGGACTAGAACATGTAAAGGAGATATAAAATGAAAACAGAAAAAAATATATTAATCGCATTCCTACTAAACCTCTCATTTTCAATATTTGAACTATTTGGAGGAATAATAACAGGAAGTATTGCGATACTATCAGACTCAGTACACGATATAGGAGATGCACTAAGTATAGGTCTATCATACATACTAGAAAAGAAAAGTAAGAAAAAACCAGATGAAAAATATACATATGGATATATAAGATATTCAGTAATAGGAAGTATAATAACATCAACAATACTACTAACAGGGTCAATATTTGTAATATACGAAGCTATAAAAAGACTAATTAATCCAACAGAGTTAAACTATAATGGAATGATTATTATTTCAATAATAGGAGTAATAGTAAATACACTAGCAGCAATGGCTACAAAAGAAGGAGACTCATTAAACCAAAAATCAGTAAACCTTCATATGTTAGAAGATGTACTAGGCTGGATAGTAGTACTAATAGGATCAATCCTAATAAAATTTACAAATATTACATATATAGATGCAATATTATCAATAGGAGTAGCCCTATTTATATTAAGACATGCAGCTAGAAATATAAAAGAAGTTCTAGACTTATTCCTAGAAAAAACACCAAATAATGTAAACATAGAAGAAATAAAACATCATCTAAAAGAAATAACAGGAGTAGTAGACATACATCATATTCATATAAGAAGCATAGACGGATACAATAACTTCATAACACTACATGCTCAAGTAAAAAAATACGATCCAGAAATAAAAATAAAAATAAAAGAAGAATTAGAAGAACATGGAATATGTCACTCAACAATAGAACTAGAACTAGAAGACGAAAAATGCGAAAATAGAACATGTAAAATAAAGCATAATGAGTCACATCACCATCACCACCATCACTGAACAAACTTATATAAAAAAAACTATAAAGCTAAACAGGTAAATCACTAAACCTGTTTTTTAATACAATAACTTAAAAACATAAAAAATGATTAAGAAAAAAACAAAAACTATGATATAATCATATATAGGAGTTGTAAGTATGGAATACATTATATATGAAAACAATGGAAAAAAAGTCACAACAAGAATGTTACAAGAAAAACTACTAGAAGCATTAAAAGAAGTTGATAGAATATGTGAAAAAAATAACATAGACTACTTCTTAGCAGATGGGACTTGCCTTGGTGCAGTAAGACATAAAGGATTTATACCATGGGATGACGACGTAGATATAGCAATGTCAAGAAGCGAATACAAAAGATTTATAAAAGCACTAGAAAAAGACCTATCAGATAAATATGTATATCACTGTTATGAAAAAAGTAAAAAATATACAGTAACATGGCCAGCAATGAAAATAAGAATGAAAAACACATTCATAAAAGAAAAAAACACATTTCTGCCAAATAAATGCAAAGATTCAGATGGAATATTTATAGATGTATTTATATATGATTATATGGCAAAACATAGAATATTCGATATACCTCTAAGAACAATAAACACAATACTTATGCCAATAATAGTACTATTTGAAAACATACATATAAATCCAATTCCACTAAAAGAATTATATAGATTCAATGCAAGATTATATGGAAAAATATGCAAAAACTCAGAATACTATAGTGATGAAATAACATGGACATTCAATCCAATTCATCCATACAAAACAAAATATAAAGACATATATCCAACAACAAAAATAAAATTTGAAGATACAACATTAAGAGTCCCAGGAAACTATCATAACTATCTAACATCAAAATATGGAAAAAACTATATGACACCAGTAAAAGATAGTCAAAAAATATGTAAACACATAAAAGAAATTGACTTAGGAGATAAATAATACAAAGTGCTTTAAAAGGCACTTTTTTTGAGTATACATTTCTTGTAAAATAACATTATTTATGATATATTAAATATTATAAAAGAGGCGATAATATGAAAAAAAATAATCAAAAAACGATAAAATGGATAATACTTATATTTATAGGTTTTATGTTATTAAAATCATGTGGTACAAAAGACGAAAAAGAAAAAACTAAAAACACATTTAAAATAATATCATCCACATCAACAAAGACACTAGATAAACAAATAAAAGATTACGGAAAAGAAAATAAAATAAACATAGAAATAGAATACTATGGAGATCTAGAAATAGTAGACATACTAAACAACAATAGTAAAGACTATGACGCAGTATGGATTTCAAACTCAATATGGCTATATATGTTAGAAAATCAAAACATAATAACAGACAGTAAATCAATAGTAATAGATCCAGTAGTAATGGCAGTAGAAAAGAAAAAAGCGCTTGAACTTGGATTCATAAATAAAGAAATTAAAAACAAAGATATACTAGAAAATATAAAACAAGGAAAACTAAAATATATAATGTCTTCCGTTACGCAAACAAATACAGGAGCAACCGCATATTTAAACTTTCTAAATAGCCTTGCAGGAAATCCAGAAGTATTAACATTAGAAATGCTAAAACAAGAAAAACTACAAAAAGACCTAAAAGAATTCTTTAAAGGAGTAGAAAGAGTATCAGGAGACGAAGATTACCTAACAGAAATATATGAAAAAGGTAACTACAACGCAATGATAAACTATGAAAGCTCACTAATAGAACTAAATAAAAAATTAGTAAGTGAAAATAAAGAACCACTATACCTAATATATCCAACAGATGGAGTAGCAATAAACGATATGCCATTCGCATACATAAATAACGATTCAAAAGATACTGATACAAAAGAAAAATTCGATAAAATTCAAAACTACCTAAGAAGTGAAGAAATAACAAAATTACTAGAACAAAAAGGATATAGATCATGGTTCGGTGGAATAAAAAAAGATACAGATCAAAATACATTCAATAAAGAATGGGGAATAGACACTACAATTTACCTAAAAGACATAAAATATCCAAGCAAAACAGTAATAACAGAAGCACTAAATCTATACATAGAAATGTTAAGAAAACCAACACATGTAGTATTTTGCTTAGATATATCAGGAAGTATGTCAGGAGATGGAATAAAAGAATTACAAGAAGCAATGAACTATATACTAGACTATGATAAAGCATCAATTGACAAAATACAATTCTCAGATACTGACAAAATAACAATAATAACATTTAATGGAAAAGTAGAAAAAATATATGATACAAAACTTGGAAACAATACAAAAGACGTAATAAAAATAATTGATTCATTAAATCCTACAGGAACAACAAATATATATGATCCAAGCATAGAAGCATTAAAAATACTAGAGAGTGAATCAGACGACTACACAAAAACAGTTATATTAATGACAGATGGTGCATCAAATAATGGAACATTTAAAGACCTAAAAAACTATTACAACAAAACAAATAAAAACATTCCAATATATAGTATTACATTTGGTTCATCAAGAGAAGACCAACTAGAAGAAATAGCCGATTTAACAAATGGAAAAATATTTGATGGAAAAAAAGGACTAACACGAGCATTCAAAGAAGTAAGGAGCTATAACTAATGAAAAATAAAGAAGTAACATCCGCAATATTAGGAAGCACATTCTTCGCAATACCATACATAGGCTTGTCAGTAGCCTTAGCGCCATCACTAGTAATAGGAAGCTGTGCATTTCTAGCATCAGAACTAGTATTCTCAGGAATAAAAACAAAAGAAAAACTAAAAAATACAAACAAAACACTATATCAAAAAATTGTAGAAGCAAGAAAAGAACAAAAACAAATAAAAACATTAATACCAAAAGTAGAAAATACAGAAACACAAAAAGACCTAAAAGAAATAAACGAAACAATAAATAAAATATTAGAAGAAGTAGAAAAAAATCCTAAAAAAGAAAAAAGTCTAAACAACTTCTTCGATTACTACTTGCCAGTATTAATAAAGATAACTTCAAGATACGACGAAATAGAAAATACACGATTAACATCAAAAAATGAAAAAGAATTCATGACAAAAGCACAAAACTTAATAAAAGACACAAACAAAGCATTCAAAACAATACTATCAAATCTATATCAAAAAGATATAATAGATACAGACGCAGACATGAAAGTATATGAACTAATGCTAAAAGCAGATGGAATAGTAGAAGACAACATAATAAAGAATGAGGTGCAAGATGAAAAATAAAAAGACACTAATAGGAATAATATTATTTGCAGTATTAATAGGAACAATAATACTAATAAAATATCTAAAAGATGAAAAAGGAATAACTTTATCAAAAAATTTAACAACAATATATGTCGCAACAGGAGGAGGAAAAGAAGACTTCCTAGCAGACGAAGATATTAAAAAAATACTAGAAAAAAAATATAAAATAAATGTAATATATGACACATGGAGTAATGGTAAAACTATCACAAAACCATTAATAAGAGAAAGCGTTAACCTAGGAAATCAAGACATAATAAATAGACTAAAAAACAAAGAGGATATCCAAATTAATACACAAGGAGTATCAAAATACGACGCATTATTTACATCAGACCAAAGATTCTATGACTACTACAAACTTGCTCCAAATAAAGAAGAAAAAGAAGCGGATAGATATACAGTATTAGATGGTGGACTAACACTAAATACTCCAATAGTAATATATAGCTGGGGAGAAGTAGTAGACGCATTAATAAAAGAAAAAATAGTAACACAAGAAAACAATGTTTACTACATAACAGATATGGATAAACTAATAACTTATATCCTACAAGGAAAAAAATGGAAGGATATTGGATTAAACCTATATGGACAAATAAATATTGCATCAACTGATCCAGTAACATCATCACCTGGAGCAACATACTATGGATTACTTTTATCAATACTAAGCGAAGCTCAAGTAACAAATGAAAACGTAGATAAAAACCTACCAAAACTAAAAGAATTCTATACAAAATCAGGATACATGAACAATACACCAAAAGATTTATTTGAAAGCTATCTAAAAACAGGTAAAGGAGCAAAACCAATGATCGTAGACTACGAAAAAAGTATAATAGACTTCGCAAATTCATCAAAAGACGCATTCAATCAAGTAAAAGATGATATAAGAATATTATATCCTACACCAACAATATGGAACTCACACTGCTTTGCAGCATTCACAGAAAACGGAAAACTATTATATGAAGCATTAAATGATCCTGAAATTGGACAAATAGCTTGGGAAAAATATGGATTCAGAACTGGTATAACAGGTGGAACATATGATGTTTCAAACATTGGAATAGGAGTACCTCAAACAATAACAAGTACAGTATCAAGCTTAAAAATGGATACATATAATAAATTAATAGATTATCTTAAAAATAACTAGGAGTAAATATGAACAAAGAAGATACTCTAAATGAAATAAATAATGAATTAAAAACATATATCAATGAATCAAGTTTTATTTCTATGAAATGTAGAAATAAACTATTAAAATTGTTTGCAGATGAATTTAATATAAATCTAGATATATCAACTTATAAAAATGTTGATTTAGAAGTATTAGAAGACTTTACAATTAGTTATAGAAATAATATATATAAAACAGATAATAATATAACTAATTTAGAAGAATTTATAGAAAAATATAACTTATTCAAAGAAAAAGCAGATACCTTAATAAAAAAACGTGAAATAGACTTTAACAACAAAAATAATTTAAAAAATATAGGTAATTTAATCATTATATTATGTATGGTAATCATATTCATATCAGCAATTATACTTGGAATAATTGCAATATTCTCCGGTCACTATTTTGATTGTCTATGGTTTGTAGTATTTGTGGCTCCATGGTTATTTCCAAAATTTAAAGAAAGCTTTACTAATAGATTTATTAGAGCAAAAAATTATCTAAAAAGACTTATTGAAAGAATAAAATAAAAAAAATAATCAGTATGTTCAAAATAAACATACTGATTTTACTTTGATAAAATTAAAATTATAAAAAATACCGAAGACACAATACGCTAAATCAATTGACTAAATAAGAGAATTATAATAAAATATAATATAGATTATTAGGAGGATTTATGGAAGGATTAGAATTAAAAGTAGAAAAAAAAGTTGATGAAGAAAGTATAGAAAACTTAACAAGTGAAAAAGTAACAGAAGAAAAAATAGAAAACTCACTTAACTATGATAACTTAACACAAGAAGAACAAAAAGCTATAGATGAATTCAATAGTAAAATAGATGTAACAGACACAACACAAGTAATTCAATATGGAGCAGCAGCACAAGAAAAAATATCTGAGTTTTCAGATAGTATCCTAGAAGATGTAAAAACAAAAAACATAGGACCAACAGGAGACCTACTAGCTGACTTAGTTAGCCAAATAAAAGCATTCGATAAAGACGTATCAGGAGAAAAAAAAGGATTCTTCGCTAAACTATTCGGAAGTGCAAAAAAAGAAGTAGACTTTATGATTGCTAAATATAGCAAAATAGAAAAAAACATTGATACAATTGAAAATGGACTAGAAAAAGATAAACTTCAAATGTTAAAAGATATTAGTATCTTTGATACAATGTATGAAAAAAATCTAGAATATTTCAAAGAAATATCACTATACATAATTGCTGGTGAAAGAAAACTAGAAGAACTAAGAACAAAAGTATTACCAGAACTACAAGAGGCTGCTAAAAAATCAGGAGAACAACTAGATGTTCAAAAAGTAAATGATATGGAAAACATGATAAATAGATTTGAAAAGAAAATCTATGACTTAAAAACAACAAGAATTATTTCAATACAAATGGCTCCACAAATAAGACTACTTCAAAACAATGAAGCAGAACTAGTAGAAAAAATTCAAAGTTCAATTACAAATACAATTCCACTATGGAAAAATCAAATGGTACTAGCACTAGGAATAAATAATGCAAAACAAGCATTAAAAACACAACAAGATGTATCTAAACTAACAAATGAAATGTTAATAAAAAATAGTGAAACATTAAAACAAGGTTCAATCGATATAGCTGAAGAATCAGAAAAAGCAATAGTTAATATTGAAACAATTAAGAAAACAAATGCAGACTTAATTGAAACATTAGATAAAGTAATTGAGATTCATCAAAATGGAAGAATCAAGCGTCAAGAAGCTGAAAAAGAACTTGAAACAATTGAAAAAGAACTTAAAAATAAAATGCTTGAAATCCATGTAGAAAAATAATGAACAAAGACTATTTTAAAGATATATATAAAGACTTCTTTGGAGTAGAAACTCTAAAAGAAGAAAATAAAAAAATTGAAGAGAGTAGTCAAAAAATGATTACTCTTTTTGATAAAATAAATAAACTATATATAAAAGATGAATCAAAAGAATTACTAAAAAAAATAATAGAATATATGAGAAAATATAATGAAGGAATAGAAACAAACTATATACCATTCAATATATTAATAGAAGTTAATAATAAAGAAACAAAAGAAGAACTAATATATATTCTAGAGACTGCTTCAATAAACTTTAACTATATTAAAAACAATAATAAAAAACAAATATCACTAATTAACTTAGAAAAAGATATTAACTATGACTATGGATTTATAACACTAACAAATTTAAAAGGAATAAATAATATAGATACACAAAATCAAACAAAATTATTCAATAACTTAGAAGAATTCCTTGAAAAAGAAGAAAAAACAACAACCCTAGTACTAGGAACAAAAGAAGAAATTGGAAACTTCTTCTTAGGTAGAGAAAGTATAAAAAATAAATACTTTAACTTTAATATAATAGGAATAAATCCTGATATACAAGATATATATGAATCTATATTAGAAAGCACTAATATAGAAGACAATATGAAACCAAATCTATTAGACTACATAACAAAAACATATAAAAATGATGACTATGTAGAATATAGAAATAACTTAATAAGATATATATCATTCAATAAAGAACTACCTAAGATAGAAGAAAAGAAAACACTAGATGAAATATTCAAAGACCTAAATGAATTAGTTGGACTAGAAAAAGTAAAAAAGGTATTATACGATTTAGTAGATGTTATTAACCTAAAAGAAAAAGCAAAAGACTTAACAATAAAAGATATGAATCTTCATATGGTTTTCTTAGGTAATCCAGGAACAGGAAAAACAACAATAGCTAGAATTATATCAAATATTTTATATAATCTAGGATATATAAAAGAAAACAAACTAATAGAAGTATCAAGTAAAGATCTTGTTGGACAATATGTAGGACAAACGGCTCCAAAAACAATGGACGTAATAAATAAAAGCCTAAATGGAGTTCTATTTATAGATGAAGCATACTCACTAGCTGTAAAAGGAGAAAATTCATACAATGCAGAAGCAATCGCAACACTAATACAAGCAATGGAAAACTATAGAGACAAATTAGTTGTGATTTTTGCAGGATACACGAGTGAAATGCAAGACTTCTTAGATTCAAATTCAGGTATAGTATCAAGAATAGGATATACACTAGAATTTGAAGACTATAAAACAGAAGAACTAATAAAAATATTTAATAACTTCGCAACAAAAAATGGATTCGTAGTAAGTGAAGAAGCAATTAAATATCTAGAAGAAGTAATAAATGAAAATAGAAACACTAAAAACTTTGGTAACGCTAGATTTGTAAGAAACATCTATGAAAAAACAGTAATAAAACACGCAACAAACGTAAAAGATAAAAAACAAAGTAAAATACTTAAAACAATAACAAAAGAAGACATAAGTATAGAAAATTTAAATCTTAGTTAAAAAAAGTATAAGAGTTATCTTATACTTTTATAATACTTTTTAAATTCATTTTGATCTTTAATAATATTTAAACTATGATTAACATATAACGTTCTAAAAATGGCAGCCGCTCTAGCTTGAGTATTTATAGACTTTTTTGGATTAAATTCAATATCAGAAAAAATATCATATTGAACAAATTGATTAATTAAACTCTTATTTTGAAGAATAGCATACATATAGATATAATCATAAAACATACCTGTAGGATAATTTTCAAAAAAACAATCATTATATTTAAAACTAACAATTTTACCATCATCAAAAACCTTAGAACTTTGATAAATGCTCTCAACACTATCAGTACCAGTAGAAGTATTAAGTAATAAATTAAAAGCACTCAACTTAACCCCAATGTCTTTATCAGACTTGGTAGAAATTTCAAGCCATCTTTTAATATCATATAGTTTAGCTATTTCAATAGATAAAGAATCCCTTCTTTTGCACTTTTGAGAATAAGACATACCCTTAATCCATTTAAAATTAATATCCTGAGAAACAAAGGGCTCAGCCATATCACCAGTAGAAATAAAAATAGGTCTGACTGCCATATTACCACCTCCTATAATCTATCCTAGGTTTAAATAGATCTGAATTAGAATCATAATCAAGATTTGAATTGTTAGCTAGATAATGAACATAATCATCATAATAATTAGTGTGAATAGACTTAATATATGAAGAACTAATACTATCCTTGATCATAACCTCAGCTTGCGGATTAGTTGTATAATTCGAAGGTAAATTAGGCTCTCTATCTTCTGGATAAAACATATCATCCAAAGCATAATTAGAGCAAGGATTAAATCTACACTTAGAAATATCATTAGAAGCAGCATTCATTCTATAAAACTCAGTATCAAATTTATCAACTAAAATATCACTATCAATACTCAAAACAACCCATTTTTTATTAACATCTTCTTGTCTCTTGGCAAAAAACATTTTATAATTAGGAAAAGTAATACTGTTACAAATATAATCTAGCTTATTATCTAACCTAATAGAATCAGAATACGAATAAACAAAATTTTCATTATCTAAAATATTTCTAGAAAGCAATCCATTTTTTAAAACATTCGCTAAATTACTAATAACAGTAAAATGGACTAAATTAGAAATACCTTTACTTCTTAAAATAGACATTCTTAAATATTTTAATTTATTTTTATAACATTCCATCATATAACTACTAGGAATACAATAAAGATTTTTTTTATTATAAACTTTAATAGAATAATAATTAGGCTTCTCATGATAATATATACACTCAACTATACCCAAATATTTACTATGATAGAAAAAAATATCATCAACAAAAAGATGATTTAATTCAATTAAATTCATGATAAAAACTCCTTTTTAAAGTATTCTAACATAAAAATATAAAAATGCAATAAAATGTTTAAAAATAAAATAATAACCCATAATAACTATGGGAGGAATAATATGACACAAAAAGAATTAGCGTACGTTGAAGACGCAATAGGACACGAAAGTAATATAATAACTATATTACAAGAAACAATAAAAAACATAGAAGATGAAAAATTAAAGAATTTCTTACAAACAGAACTGAGTGAACATACAAAAACAAAAGAAAAATTAATAAGTAAATTGGAGGTTAATGCAAATGTCTGATCAATTATTAATGGATAACTATTTACTAGTATTAAAAAGTACAGTAGAAGTATATGTTCACGGTACATTAGAAAGCTCAAACCAAGATATAAGAGAATTATTAAAAGAATGTTTATTAGAAACATTAACACATCAAGCAAATACATATGATGAAATGACAAAATATGGTTGGTATAATATTAAAAACGTAGAAACAACACAAATAAAAGAAACACTAACAAATGTATTAAATAGCTAAGAGAGAAATCTCTTTTTTTAATTCAAAAAATATGCTATAATCAAAGTAGGAGGTATAAATATGTTTGGAATGAGTTTAAGCGCACTAATCACAGTTATACTAATCGGTGCAGTTTCAGGATGGATTGCTAGTAGAATTATGGAGACTAAAGGTGGACTTCTAAGAAATATCGTAATTGGTATAATTGGAGGATTCCTAGGATCATTTATATTCGGACTATTAGGATTTAATGTATCAAATCTTCTAGGAACAATTATATCATCAGTTGTTGGTGCATGTGCACTAATATATGTAGGAAAATTATTATTTAAATAAGAATCATTTGATTCTTTTTTCGTAAGGAGTATTTATGGAAGAATTATTATTAAAAATAGATGAATTAACAAAAAAAGTTGAATTCTTAGAAAAACAAGAGAATAAAAGAATAAAAAGCAAGAATTTTAAAACATTTTTAAAAATATTAAAAATTGCTATTATAATTGGAATAGTATTATTTATTGGTATAAAAATCAATAATAAAATAGTAAAACCAACAAGAGAAAAACTAGACTTTGTAGAAGAAAAAATAAAAGTAGTAGATGAAAAAGTAGATGGAGTAGGAGATTTTCTAAAAGATAAAGTAGATTCAATAAAAGGATTAAATCCATTTAAGAAAGACTAAAAAAGGATATTACCCCAATGCAATATCCAAAATCATCATTACTGAAAAACCAATTAGAGTAAATAGGGCCATAAGGTCCTTTTTTTTATTAGTTTGACTTTCAGGAATCAATTCCTCAACAACAACATAAATCATAGCACCAGCAGCAAAAGATAATAAAAAAGGTAACAAAAATCTAATTTTTATAACTAAAATAGCTCCAATAACCCCAGCAATAGGTTCAACAATACCACTTAACTGACCTAAAAAGAAAGATTTATTTAAACTAAAACCTTCACGCCTTAAAGGCATACTAACAGCAGTACCCTCAGGAAAATTCTGTAACCCAATACCAAGAGCCAAAGTCCACGCAGCAGCAAGCGTTGCACCCTCAATACCATAAACAACACTACCAAATGCTACACCAACAGCCATACCCTCAGGAATATTGTGAAGAGTAATAGAAGAAATCAACATAAAACATCTTTTCATATTTTCATGAGGCGTAAGCTTTCCCTTAACAGGATTTCTTTTTAAATATATATCATAAACCTTATCACCAATAAATAATAAAACCCCACCAGAAAAGAAACCAATAAAAACAACCAACCAAGGTATTAAATTAAGACTATTAGACATATCAATGGCAGGAGATATAAGCGAAAAAAACGAAGCAGCAATCATAACCCCACCAGCAAAACCTAACATACCATCCATTAAAGTCTTATTAATCCTCTTAAAAAAATAAACCAAAGAAGCACCTAACGCAGTAATACTCCAAGTGAAAATAGTCGCAATTAAAGCCTGAATAACAGGATCAAGCGACATAATATTGCTAATCATAAACTCCTCCCGTACTATAACAAAATATGAAAAAAAATAAATATAGTATAGGCAAAAAAACTAAAAAAAATAATTTTGTAACTTTTATTAACAATTAGAAGAGATAACATATAACTTGATATAATAGACTATAAATGATACAATTATAATGAGGTGAAAACATGATATATAATGCAAAAAACAAAACAGCAAATATAGAAGATTATACGATTAATTATGTAGAATTTGGAAAAGGTAAAAAAAATCTAATACTAATACCAGGTGGAGGAGATGGACTAAGAACAGTAAAAGGAATGGCTTTACCACTAGCATTTATGTATAAAAAATTTTCAAAAGAATATAAAGTATATATTCCAAGTAGAAGAAATGAAATAAAAGAAGGTTTTTCTATAAAAGATATGGGCGATGAAGTAGTAGAATTAATGGACCAATTAGGTATTCAAAATGCTGATATAATAGGAGTTTCACAAGGTGGTATGATAGCACAACAAATTGCTATAAATCATCCTGAAAAGGTTAACAAATTAGTATTAGCAGTTACAGCACCAAGAGCTAATGATTTAATAAAAGAGGCAGTTGGAGGATGGGTTAAATCAGCTGAAAAAGGCGAGTATAAACCTGTATTTGTAGACACAGCAGAAAGAACATATACAGAAAAAAAACTAAAAAAATATAGAAAAATGTATAGCATATTAAGTAAACTAACAAAACCAAAAAGTTTTGAAAGATTTATTATCCAAATGAAAGCAATTTTAGGACATAATGCATATGATGAATTATATAAAATAAAAGCTGAAACACTTATTATTGGCGCTGAAAAAGATAGAATAGTTGGTGTTGATGCTTCAAAAGAGTTGAATGAAAGAATAGAAAATAGTCAATTATACATATATGAAGAATATAGCCACGGTGCATATGAAGAAGCAAAAGATTTTAATGATAGAATACTAAAATTTTTAAATAAATAAAACTAATCCAAAGGGTTAGTTTTTTCTGATTTTATGATATAACTAAAAAACAATATTTACAACAAAATATTTTAGCACTCACACTTGACAAGTGCTAAAAAAAGTGATATGATTATCATGTAGTAGAAAAACTACAGGTATTAAGATTATATTTGTCGTAAAAGAAAAAAGAAAGGTAGATGATTTATATGATGTTAGTACCAAGAAGAAATCTTGATTTGTTCGATGATTTTCTTGACGATAACTTCTTCAATAAAAAAGAAAAGAGTTTAATGAAAACAGACATAAAAGAAAAGAAAGATAAATACATAATCGAAATGGATTTACCTGGATTTGAAAAAGAAAACATTAAACTAGAACTAAATAATGGATACTTAACAATAACAGGTAAACAAGAAAACAAAATAGACGAAGAAGAAGAAAAATACGTGCATAAAGAAAGATTCTATGGAGAATGCACAAGATCATTCTATGTAGGTGATAATATTAAAGAAGAAGATATTGAAGCAGAATTCAAAAATGGAACATTAAAAATTGATATTCCTAAAAAAGACGAACAAAAAGAAAATCCTGAAACAAAACAAATTGAAATTAAGTAATCAAAAAGTGGAAAAATCCACTTTTTATTTTGTATAAAAAATGCTATAATTAAGATGAGAGTGATAATATGAAATATCAAAAAACTATAAAAAAGATAAAGTTACAAAATAAGAGGTATAAAAACATGAAATAAATAATTGATATAAATATTTTACTTTAAAACTATAACTTTATCTATAATAACACTTATCAAAATATGATATATATCATTTTCAAATCACAAAATATGTCACAACAAGTAAAATAAGTCTATTTTATTAAAAAATGTAAACAACAACTAACATTTTAAGGAAAACAATATAAAAAGAATTAAAATGTTAGCGATAGTTGACAAACTTCAAATTAAAATTGGTAGAACGCAACTGAAAAACAAAGTATAATTTTTTGTGTGAGGTGAAAGAAAAATGAATATAGGAGAAAAATTATATGATTTAAGAAAGGAAAAACATTTGTCACAAGAAGAAGTTGCAGAAAAACTTAATGTGACAAGACAAACAATATCAAAATGGGAGACAAACGCATCAACTCCAGATTTTGATAAAATCAAACCATTATGTGAATTATATGGCGTTACAGCAGATGAATTACTAACAGGACAAAAAAGAGAGTTTACAAAAAAAGAAAACAAAGAAGAAATTAAACAAAAAAGAGCATTAGGAATAGGAATTGGAGTTTTACTATACTTTGTAGCAATAGTATGGATGATGATTTCAATACCAGTTCTATTTATGAATCCAATAGTAGCATCAGCATTATTCTTACTAATATGCGGATTAGGAACATGCGTAATTATTTATACATGCATTAAATATAAAAAAGAAAAAACTAAAACAGTTGAAGAACCAGAAGAAAAAAATCCATTGATAAGAAGAATAAACAATATAATAGATACAACATGCGTTATAATATACTTAATAATAAGCTTTGCAACAATGGCTTGGTATATTACATGGATAATATTTATTATAGATGGATTAATAAAAGAAATAGTAAAATTAGCATTCGATTTAAAAGAAGAAAAGGAAGAAACAAATGAAGAAGAATAGACCGATAGTGACAATAATAGGATTATTATGTATAATCATAATTGCATTAATAATAGCAATGATAATCTTTATAAAGAAAAATAATGATTATAGTTTTATAAGAAAATATGGCGAAACAATTAAAGAATTGCAAGTAGATAAAACATACGAAAATACATTTAACAAAATATTGATAGATACAGAAGCTACAGATATAGAAATAAAAAAATCACAAAACGAAACAACACAACTTAAAGTATACGCAGAAGAGGATAAAGTTGAAGTAACAGAAAATGTATATGAAAATCTATCAGAATTAAAAATAAAAGTAAAAACAACTCCATGCAAATTTTTATGTCTAAATTTCAATAAAAAAATATCAAAAATAGAACTATACATTCCTGAAAACTATGACAAAGAAATAAAAATAGAAAATAACTATGGAAATATAGATGTAGAATCATTTAAAAATTTAAATCTTAATATAGATGAAGATGCTGGAAACATCAAAATAGATGCAGCAAATAAAGTTGATATAAAAAATAACTACGGAGATATTACAATAAACGAAATAATAGAAGGAAAACTAAATTCATCAGCAGGAAATATTGAAGTAAATAAAGTAAACATCATTGACGCTAAAAACAATCATGGAAATACAAAAATAAAAGAAATAAATGAATATGTAAGAATTGACGCTGATGCAGGAGATATAAAAATAGATAAAATAAACATTACAAGAGATTCATCAATAGAGACTAATCTAGGAACAATAAGAATAGATAAAATCAATGAAATCTATGTAGATGCTTCAACTGACTTAGGAACAACATCAATAAACGAAAATTATAGAGAATCTGACATAACATTAAATCTTGAAAGTAATCTTGGAGATATAAAAGTTAATTAATATAGGAGGAAAAAAATGAAAGATAATAAAAAACTTATATCATTGATAATAATATCAGTGATAACATTAGGATTAATCTCATCTATGATAGCAATCATAAATTCAGACAGTGACACTTCATTTATTTCTTTTGGTTACAGTAATCAAAGAGTAGTAAAAGAACTAGAAAAAGATGAAACTTACGAAAATGTTTTTGACACAATCAAAATAAAAGCACATCCAGCAAAAATAGAAGTAAAAAAATCAGAAAATGAAAAAATTAGAGTATTAGTATATGCTGAAAAGAATAATGCAGAAATAAAAAATAATGGAAACGAATTATATATTGATGTAAAATCAAAAACATGTAAGTTCTTATGTTTTAATAATAAGTTATCAAAAATTGAATTATATCTTCCAGAAAACTACGACAAGAACTTAAAAATAGAAGGAAGATCAGGAAACATAAATATATCAGATTTCATAAATATGAATGTTGATATAGAACAAACAGCAGGTGATGTAGAAATAGCAAGCGTAAAAAATGCTAATATTAAAGTATCATCAGGAGACATAAAAATAGATACAGTATTCGAAAATGCAGAACTTAAATCAACATCAGGAGATATAACAGTTGATACAATAATTGGAAATGCTAATTTAAAAGCAACATCAGGAGACATAGAATTAGAAAAAGCAAAAACTGCAAATATTACTGCTAACTCAGGAAATATAAATGTAGATACAATAGAAGAAAGTGGAGAATTAAAAGCAACATCAGGAGATATAACAGCAAATAAAATAACAAATGTAAAAATCAAAACATCATCAGGTGATATAGAATTAGGCGATGTAAAAGAATATATTGAAGCAGAAGCATCATCAGGAGATATAAAAGTAGACAGTTTAGAAATAGCTAAAGATTCAAAAATGGAAGCACGCTCAGGAGATATTACTATACGTAAAACAAATGACATTTATATTGAAACAAAAACTGGCTCTGGAGATTCAAAAATAGAAAATAATAACAGAAAATCAGAAATAACTCTAAAACTAGAAACAACAAGTGGAGATATTAAAGTAAAATAAGGATTTAAATCCTTATTTTTTATTTCTAAAGAAAAATAAAAGTTAGACAGATAGAAATCATCTGTCTTTTATGATACAATTATAAAGAGGGATAAAATGGCATACTACTTACTAACAATAAACATAATAACATTCATAATATATGGGATAGATAAATATAAATCAATAAAGCATAAATATAGAATAAGTGAAAATACATTAATTATTTTAGCTATATTAGGAGGATCATTAGGAGCACTCATGGGAATGATATCATTCCATCATAAAACAAAAAAGAAAAAATTTACAATATTAATACCCATAATTTTGCTACTATGGGTTTACATTTTAACGAATTTTTAAAATGCAACCAAAAGTTGATAGAAAAAATAATAAAACTTTACTAAAATTTTAACTGTGAAAAGGAGGAGTAATCAAATGAAATTCGGAGACAATTTAAGAAACCTAAGAAAATCAAAAAATCTATCCCAAGAAGATTTAAGCGAACGTGTTGGTGTATCAAGACAATCAGTATCAAAATGGGAATCAGGTGCTGCATATCCAGAAATGAATAATTTACTAATACTGTGTAAAATATTTAACTGTAGAATAAATGATTTACTAAGTGAAAAAATTGAAGACTTTGATTCATTTGATGAAGAAGTTAAAATGAATATAGCTAAATTAAACAAACAAGAACAAAAAAAAGTAAAAATACTAAGTAAAATACTATCAATATTTGGTAAAATAGGAAACATAGTAACAAAAGTAGGAATAGGAATAGTAACATTTATAATGATAATAACACCTATATTAATATCAAATATAGACATAAAAGAAGACAAACTTATATCATCAGGTAACATCATAACAATAACAGAAATAGAAGATGGAATAAAACTTACATCAACTGAAAATGAACATATTGTAATAGGAAACATAAACAATAAAAATATAGATAAAATAAAAAAAGCATATAATAAATATGATAAAAAAATATTAATAACTCTATTAGAAACATCATTCGCATCATTAATAGTATTCCTAATATTTATAGGAAACGTATTTAAACATTTAGAAAACCTATTTAAAAATATAAATGAAGGAGATACTCCATTTACACTAGAAAACGTTAACCATATAAAGAAAATGAGTTACTATATGATAGCAGCAATTATAACATCAACAATAGGAACAGGACTTTTCAGCATATCAATGGCAACAGAAGATATAGATATTAACCTGTTCAATATAATAGAAATAATATTCCTATATGCAATGTCATACATATTCGAATATGGATATCATATTCAGAAAGACTCAAATGGAAAGATGTATGGTGAAGAAAATGAATAAAGAAAAATTTATAGAAAAATTACAAGAAAAACTAAATATAGATAAAAATACCGCAATAATGATAAACAATATATTTGAAAACTATTTTATAATAGATAAAAAAAATAAAGATAAAATAGTAAATGATTTAATGAACGAATTAAAAATAGATTTAGAAAAAGCTGAAAGTATATATGAAAAAGTAATGGATTTAATTACATCAGCAATAAAAAACAAAATAAAACATCCATTTAGAAAAGACTAAAAGATTTTATATCTGTTTTTCTTTATATATGATAAAATTAAATAGGAGGTCTTATTATGAGAATGAATAAAGAAGAATTACTAAAACTATTAAATTCACTTAAAATCAACAAAGAAGAATTCTGGATACTATCAAGTAGCGCGCTTGTACTAAGAGACTTATTTCCAGATGCAGGAGATCTTGATATAGCGGTAACAGATAAAGGACTTGAAGAACTAAAACAAAACTATAACTTAAAGCAAAAAGAAAATGGATGGTACATAGTAACTGATAAAATAGAATGTGTATGCGACGGAGCAAAAGAAAACTTAAAATACCAACCAGAATTAGTAGAAGGATACTACGTTCAAAACTTAGAAGAATATTATAATTATCTATTATCTAGTAATAGAGAAAAAGATAAATTAAGAATAAATATTGTAAAAGAAAAACTAAATAATAATTAACAAAAAATTAATTATTATATCGACTACAAATTAATTACAAGTTATAATTATATATAGGATATGTTTGAAAAATCAGATGCTTCCTTTCTTCGAAAGAAAAAGGTGGTTGTATTATGACTAAAAGAGAAAAATCATACTTCACAATAATACTACTTTTATTTACAGTAATAATAAAATTATTATTTAAATAAAAAAATACATCTGATTTCAACAAATGTTGATTTCAGATGTAAAACCAAACTGGGAAACATCTGAACGTGACATCAGACATATCCTTTTTTATTATATGAAGAATTCCTTCACTACATACATTTTAACACAAAAATAATTAAAAATCAATAATTAACTAAAAATTAAAAAAGAATAAAAAAATAAGAAATATTTTATCAAAACAATTCTTTATGAAATAAAAAAGTGGTATAATGTCATAGGAAGGTGATAATATGTCAAAAATAAAAGATGTAATAGGACGTGAAATATTAGACTCACGTGGAAATCCAACTGTTGAAGTTGATGTAATATTAGAAAGTGGAATAATGGGTAGAGCCGCAGTTCCATCAGGAGCCTCTACTGGTGTAAGAGAAGCACTAGAATTAAGAGACAAAGAAGAAAGATACATGGGAAAAGGAGTTAGGAAGGCAGTTTCACATGTAAATAACGAACTAAGAAATCTAGTAATAGGAATGGATGCATTAGACCAAAAAGCACTTGACTACGCTATGATTGAACTAGATGGAACAGAAAACAAAGAAAGATTTGGAGCAAACGCAATACTAGGTGTTTCAATGGCAGCTATGCGTGCAGCAGCAAACTTTAAAGGATTACCATTATATAAATATATTGGAAATGGTACAACATTACCAGTACCAATGATGAATATCATAAATGGAGGAGCACATGCAGATAACAAATTAGACTTCCAAGAATTTATGATAATACCACAAAGAGATACAATAAAAGAAAGAGTAAGAGTTGGAGCAGAAGTATTCCATAATCTTAAAAAAGTTCTAAATGAAAAAGGTTTAGCAACAGGAGTAGGAGATGAAGGTGGATTCGCACCAGACCTAAAATCAAACGCAGAAGGATTTGAACTAATCATAGAAGCAATTAAAAAAGCAGGATATGTTCCAGGAAAAGATGTATGTTTAGGAATAGACGTAGCAGCAAGTGAATTCTATGAAAATGGAAAATATAACCTAGTAGGGGAAGGAAGAAGTTTAACAACAGAAGAATTAGTAAACTTCTACGAAGAACTATGCAGTAAATATCCAATTATTTCAATAGAAGACCCAGTAGATGAAAACGATTGGGAAGGATTCAGATTAGTAACTGAAAAACTAGGAGATAAAATTCAATTAGTAGGAGACGATCTATTCGTAACAAATAAAAAATGCTTACAAATGGGAATAGATAATCATGCAGGAAATGCTATCCTATTAAAAGTAAATCAAATAGGAACAATAACAGAAACATTAGAAACAATAGAACTAGCTAGAAATAATGGATATAAAACAGTTATATCACATAGATCAGGAGAAACAGAAGATACAACAATAGCTGATTTAGCAGTAGGACTAAACCTAGGACAAATCAAAACTGGTTCACTATCAAGAACTGATAGAATTTGTAAATACAATCAATTAATGAGAATTGAAGAAGAATTAGAAAAGGCATAAATTGCCTTTTTTATGTTATAAAAATTTGATATAATGTAATTGGTGAAAACTATGAAAAAGAAAGCGTCATTAATAATAAATATATTAATAGTTCTACTAACAATATTAGCATCAATAATAATGTTTACAGGAATTAAAATAACACATGGAGCAGAACCAGTATTAGAAACAACAAAAAAAGAAATGTTTAAATTCTTTACAGTAGACTCAAATATATTCATGGGGATAATCGCATTAGTATTCGTAATATTACAAATAAAAAAACAAGAAATAACAAAAAATATGTATAGACTAAAACTAATGTCAACATCATCAGTTTCACTAACATTCATAATAGTATTTACATATCTTGGACCAATATCAAAAGACGGAATAAAATCAATGCTACAAAATAGTAACATGTTTTTTCACTTGATAATACCAGTATTAAGTATAATAAATTTTATAACATTTGAAAGAACAGATAAACTAAAACTAAAAGATACTTTATATGGAACAATTCCTACAATTATATACGCGATATTCTACATGACAAATTTATTACTACATGTTGAAAATGGAAAAGTATCTCCAATATATGATTGGTATTGGTTTGTGCAAAATGGAATAAAAACTGCTATAATAGTCGCTCCAATGATAATGATAATATCATACATAATAAGTGTAATACTATGGAAAATAAATAAAAGGAGATAACATGATACCAGATTTTTTAATAGAACTACTAAATAATCAATATGGAGAAGAATTAACAAAACAAATATTAAAAGGATATAATCAAAAAAGAAAAACAACATTAAGAATAAACACAATAAAAACAACAAAAGAAAATATAAAAAAAGTATTAGACAAAGAAAACATAAAATATGAAGATGTTAAATGGTATGAAGATGCATTAATACTAGAAGAAGAAAAACATATAAGAAAACTAGATATATATGAAAATGGAGAAATATATATGCAAAGCCTTTCATCAATGATTCCACCAATAGTACTAGAACCAAAAAACGAAAAAATACTAGACATGGCCGCATCACCTGGTGGAAAAACGACACAAATATATAACCTATCAAAAAAAGAAGCTCTCATAACAGCAGTAGAAAAAAATCCTATCAGAGCAGACCGATTAAAATACAACATAAACAAACAAGGAACAAGCGCAACAGTTTTAATAACAGATGCATCAAAACTAGATGAATTCTATAGATTTGATAAAATACTATTAGACGCACCATGCAGTGGTTCTGGAACATTAAATATAAAAGATAATTCCTTAAAACACTTCAATAAAAAACTAATAGAAAATTCGGTAAAAACACAAAAACAACTACTAGAAAAAGCACTACAAATATTAAAACAAAATAAAACAATGGTATACTCAACATGTTCAATACTATATGAAGAAAATGAATCACAACTAGAAAACTTATTAAAACAAAAAAAAATAGAAATCATACCTATAAATGAAGAAATATTCAAAAATATACCAACACTACCAACAAAAATAAAAGGAACAATATGTGTATTACCAAATGAATTATATGAAGGATTTTTTGTAGCAAAAATAAAAAAAATATGATAAAATAATCGACCAAGGTGATTGTTGATGGAAAAAATTAAGGGATTTAAAGCATTTAATAAAGGACTAATAACAAGACAAGGTAACAAACTAGAATTATATAAATTATATGAAATAAAAGAAGAACCATTATTTATGAGCAGGGGATATCATATGTGTAAATGTATAGAAGATACATTAAGATACTTTGACTGTAATGATATAGATATATGTGAAGTAGAAGGTTACCCTAAATATGAAGAATACATTGATGAATATGCAGGAAGCGAAGAAATGTATAGTTGTCAAAAAATATTACTAACAAAATTATTAACAAAAGAAGAAATAATAGAAGAAGCAAAACAAATGAATATGTTTAGATTCGCAAAATTTTTATTATTTTATCCATTAACACTAGAACAACAAAAGTACTTTATGGAAAAATATATAAATGATAATTGGATACTATCAAAACTAATATATCGTTTTCTTGACAATGAAATATATAAAAAAACAAGCGAAAATAATATAGATTTACAAGAACTAGCTCGTCAATTCATAAAAAAATAGGAGAAAATAAATGAAAATATATAATATAAAAGATAAACAAGAATACATAGAAGAAATTGCGAGCCTTTCAAAGCAAGAATGGGCAGAATATAATACTGAGGAAGAACTTAATAAAAAAATACAAAAAACAATAAACAAAATAAAAAATAACTTAGATAATCCAAATTATTGTAAATTAATACTATTAGATGATGACAAACTAGTAGGATTCATATCAATATTTGAAACAGATGGTGAAGAATATCAAGAACTAACACCATGGTACGCAACAATGTACGTAAAAAAAGAATACAGAGGGTTAGGCTATTCTAAAATACTAAATGATGCAATACTAAAAGAAGCAAGAAACAAAGGCTTTAAAAAAATATATCTAAAATCAGAACTAAAAAACTATTATGAAAAATTTGGAGCTAAATATATGAGTAACTTAAAAAATGGAGAAAAATTATACTATATAGATTTATAAAAGGAGTATGAAATGAAAGATAAGCCAACAAAATTTATATTTATATTTTTTATAGGATTAAGTATATTCTTACTATTATTAGGAATATTCGCTCTAATAGTAAATATAAATAAAAAGAAAAACTGTACAGAACCAGTAATCGCAACAGTTACAGAAATAAGAAAAACAAATAGTTCAAAACATAAACGAAATCCAGATAAACGTATATATAGACATGTTTTTTCTTATGAATATAATAATAAAAAATATAAAATAAAATATGGAAAAGGTTTTACTGATAAAGATAAATTTAAAAAAGGAAAAGAATACAAAATATATGTAAATCCAAAATATCCAAGCCAATTCATAATAGAAGGACATGAAAATGATATTGATGATTTAGCTATAGTATCACCAATTACAGGCGCATTTATGACAATATTGTTTTCAACTATATATTTGTTCATTAAAAAGAGGACAATCTAGTCCTCTTTTAAATTATCATCCTTTAACTTATTATAAACATCAACTACATCAAATAATTCTTGCTTTTTATTATAAAAAGGTTGAACATGCAAATGATAATGCTTAACTTCTTGACAATCACCATTATTTTGAATTAATTGAACACCATCACACTCAAGCTTATTAATAAGAAGTTTTTTTACATAACGAGCAACATCCATAATATGTATCAATGTTTCGTTATCAATATCATCTAAATCCTTAAAATGTTTCTTAGGAATAATTAAAGAGTGACCATTACTAACAGGATTAATATCTAAAAAAACCTTAACAATTTCATCCTCAAAAATAGTATAACTAGGAATCTCATCTTTAATTATTTTACAAAATAAACAATCCATAATATCATCTCCATAAATATTATACCAAAAAAATAAAAAACATAAACAAAAAGAGATAAAAATCTCTCACGTGAATATCTGCGAATATTCAATAATATTATGTGAAATAAAGACATTTCTATTCAAAAAAAACATAAAATAATGTATAATAACAAATGGAGATGATTTTATGCATACATTAAAAATAAAAGATCTAAGCGTTAGCATTGAAAATAAAAAAATATTAAAAGATTTTAATTTAGAAATAAAAAGTGGAGAAATTCATGCAATTATGGGACCTAATGGAACAGGTAAAAGTACACTTTCAAAAGTACTTATGGGAGACGAAAACTATAATATAGAAAAAGGTAGCATTTACTTCGATGAAAAGGAAATAAATAATATGCCAACAGATGAAAGGGCTAGACTAGGAATATTTTTAGGATATCAAATGCCACCAGAAATAGAAGGCGTATCAAATGCTGACTTTTTAAGATCTGCATCACATACTAAAGATGAAAATTTTAAATTATATGACTTTATAAAAAAAGTAAACAAAACAGTAGAACAACTAAATATGGATAAACAAATGATACATAGAGGAATAAACGAAGGATTTTCAGGCGGTGAAAGAAAGAAAAACGAAGTACTTCAAATGTATATATTAGAACCAAATACAATAATACTAGATGAAATAGATTCAGGACTAGATGTCGATAGCCTAAGAATAGTAGGAGAGAACATAATGAACTACTACAAAGAAAAAAAGCCAGCAATTCTTTTAATTACACACTACCAAAGACTATTAAACTACATTAAGCCAGACTATGTACATATAATGAAAGAAGGACATATAATCAAAACAGGAGATAAAGAACTTGTAAAAATAATAGAACAATATGGATATGATGACAACAAAATAGGGTCAATTGCAGTTGAGGAAAAATAAAATATGAATAAAATAAATATAGAAAATGATAAAATAATAGAAAAAAATCTAGATAATAATATAAAATATGACCTATTTACAAATGAAACATTTGGAATAACATCACTTACAATACAAATAGAAAAAGATACAGAACTAGAAATAAACTATAATTTTAAAGAACAAACAAAAATGGAAACAATAATAATTGTAAATAAAAACGTAAATTTACGATTATTTGAAAAAATAACAGGAGAATATGCAAAAAAAAGAACAAAATACTACCTAAAAGAAAATAGTAATACAACAGTTTCCAAATTTAATAATATAAAACAAATAAAAGAATATACCATAATAAACTTAGATGAAGAACAAGCAAAAATAGAATATAACTTAAAAACAATATCAGAACAAGAAGAAAACTATGATATATTAACATATCATAACGCAAGCAAAACAACTAGTATTATAAATCCAAATGGAGTAAACATAAAAGAAGGAAAACTAAAATTTAATATCTCTTCATTCGTACCAAACAAAATAATAAAATGTGATGCATCTCAAAATAACAAAATTATAAACCTAACAAACAATGAATGCATAATAAATCCTAATCTATACATAGACGAATATGATGTAACAGCAGAACACTCAGCATGGATTGGAACATTTAAAGAAGAAGATTTATTCTATCTAATGTCAAGAGGAATAAATAAAAAAGAAGCAATAAAAATGTTAATAAAAGGATTTTTGACAAATAGATTAGAAATAAACGAAAACGAAAAGGAAAATATAACAAATATAATAGAAGATTATTGGAGGTGAAAAAAATGAAAGAAGACTTCCCAATGTTAAAAAAAGACATAATATATTTTGATAATGGTGCGACAACCCTAAAACCAAATATATTAATAGAATCATTAAAAGACTACTACGAAAACTATTCTGCAAATGCACATAGAGGAGACTATGACATAAGTCTAAAAGTAGATAAAATGTATGAAAATACAAGAAAAACAATAAAAAACTTTATAAACGCAAAAAAAGAATCAGAAATAATATTCACAAGTGGGGCAACAGACTCACTAAATAAAATAATATTTGGATACTTTAAAAACATACTAAAAGAAAACGATGAAGTACTACTAACAAAAGCCGAACATGCATCAAACATACTTCCATGGTTTGAATTAAAAGATGAACTAAAACTAAACATAAACTATATACCATTAAATGAAGACTATGAAGTTACATTAGAAAATGTAAAAAAAATGGTAACAGAAAAAACAAAAGTAATATCAATAGCACATATAACAAATGTAGTAGGAGACATAAGACCAATAAAAGAAATTATTGAATATGCACATAAAAATAATATATTAGTAATAATAGATGGAGCACAATCAGTTCCACATATAAAAGTAGACGTACAAGACTTAGATATAGATTTTCTAGCATTCTCAGCACACAAAATGTGTGGTCCAACAGGAGTAGGAATACTATATGGAAAAGAAGAATTATTAAATAACATAAAACCATTAATATATGGTGGAGGAATGAATGCATCATTTGATTATGATGGAATAAGAATATATAAAGAACTACCATACCTATTAGAAGCAGGAACACCAAATATTGCAGATGTAATCGCATTTGGAAAAGTAATAGAATACATAGAGAATATTGGAATGGATAAAATAGAAAAAAAAGAACAAGAACTAAAACAATACGCAATAGAAAAATTAGAACAAAACGAAAACTTAATTATATACAATAAAAATAGTAAAAGTGGAATAATAACATTCAATTATAAAGATATATTTGCACAAGATCTAGCAATCTACTTAAACAAATATAACATATGTGTAAGAGCAGGAAACCACTGCGCAAAAATATTAAAAGATGAATTAAAAGTAAAAAATACATGTAGAATAAGCATGTACTTCTATAATACAAAAGAAGAAATAGATAAACTTGTAAACGTATTAAATAACAAAAATATAAAAGAAGAAATAATATAAACTTGCAAAAATATAAATAATATGGTAAATTATTAAGGACTGGAGGATTAAAATATGAAAATATTATTAATTATAGTATCAATTTTAATAATAGCGTTAGTACTATTACAAAGTGGAAAAGCAGAAAGTGCTTCAAGCATAATTACTGGTGGAAACGATGACCTATTCGCTAATCGTAAAGAAAGAGGAGGAGAACTATTTATCTCAAGACTTACACTAGGATTAGGAATTGCTTTCTTTATAATATGTATGTTCTACGGATTTTAAGATGATTATTCATCTTTTTTTTTATAAAAAAATATATTATAATTAAAATGGTGATAACATGAAAATAGAAAGAAAAAGTATGAAAAAATATATATTAGAATATATAGAATATGTAGAAAAAAATAAAGAAACAGCAGATAAGGAGTTTATAGAGCAACACCTAATTAAAATAAACTTTTTTCAACATGAAAGACTAATACATTTAATAGTAACCCTAACAACAGTAATACTAGATATTCTAGCCTTCCTATTTGGAATAACATCAGATAGTATACTATCTGTAATAATAGGATATATGATAATGTGTTTCGTAATTCCATACATATATCATTACTTCCTACTTGAAAATGGAGTACAAAAAATGTATAGAGAGTATGATGAAATGATTAAAAAAAAGTAATATTTAAAAAAACTCCAAATATAATCTAATAGATGTATGAGGAGGACAATATGATAAATAAAAAGAATTTATGGTTTTTAACACTATTTAGTCTAATACTTGTATTAAGCGTATACTACGTAACAATGCCAAGTGAACTCTTAATGACAACAAATAATAATTATACAGAAACAAAAGAAGTATCAAAAGAAGAAGAACCAACAGTAAACATAGAAGAAAGCAATATCTTAACCGCTCTAAGAATAGAATCAGAAGAACAAGTTAGTAGCGAACTAGAAGAATTACAAGCAATACTTGTAAATGCAGATGCTAGTGCAGAAGAAAAAAATTTAGCATATGAAAAAATAAAAAACATAAATAATATTAGAACAGAAGAAGAAAAAATAGAAAATATAATAAAAGATACATTTAACCTAAAAGCATTTGCAAAAATAAATGGAGATCAAATAAGAGTTGTAATATCAAGTGACAAACACGATAATGAACTAGCGAATAATATAATAAGAAAAATCCAAGAAAACTATGAACAAAACAAATACATCTCAATAAAATTTCAAGTATAATCACTCACTAAAATAAAAAATTAACATATAATATTATGAGTAAAGTCACCCAACTAGGAAGTGAGGGATTATGACAAAAAGTATTTTAACAAAAAGAGAAAAACAAGTCTTTAATTTACTCGTACAAAATAAAATAACACAAGAAATAGCAGAAACTCTAAATATAAGCGAAAAAACAGTAAGAAACCATATATCAAATGTAATGCAAAAATTAGGAGTAAAAGGTAGAGCAGCAGCAGTAGTAGAATTATTAAAAATTGGAGAAATTTCTCTATAAAAGCGCATTAAATTGTGCTTTTTTCATATTCTTTAATAGAGGTGGAACATGTTAAGAAAAATATACTTAAAAAAAATACTAATATCCCTATCAGCGCTCTTCGCATTATTCCTAATATATCTAATACCAACAGAAAATAAAGAATTAAAAAACATAAACAGCGAAGTAACATATATTGATGATTCAGTAGAAACAAATAATATTTACCTGTTAGACAGTCACAACATGTTAAGTCTAACAAACATAATGGTATCAGGAACTGATATAGAAACAAAAGCACAAGATTTAATAGAATCACTAATACAAGGAAGTACAAAAGAAGATCAAATACCAAATGGTTTTAAATCAATAATACCAAGTGACACAAAACTATTAAATTTAAAATTAGAAAATAATATACTAAAAATAGACTTTTCAAAAGATATATTAAATATAAAAAAAGAACTAGAAGAAAAAATGATAGAAGCACTAACATTTACACTAACAAGCATAGATGGAATAGATGGAATAATAATATATATAGAAGGTAATTTATTAAATAAACTACCACAAACAAATATAAACCTACCAAGTACATTAGATAGAAACTTTGGAATAAATAAAGAATATGATATTACAACAACAAAAGATATAACAAGTGTAACAACATACTATGTAAGCAAGAATGATAATGAATACTACTATGTACCAGTAACAAAATATCTAAACGATGACAGAGAAAAAATAAAAATAGTAATAGACGAACTAGAAAGTTCAAAAATATATAATACAAACCTAATGAGTTTTTTAAATGATAACGTAAAACTATTAAGCGTAGAACAAATGGAAGATACACTAAATCTTAATTTTAATGAATATATATATAGTAACCTAGATACAAAAGAAATACTAGAAGAAGTAATATACACAATTTGTCTATCAATAGAAGATAATTATGACGTAAAACAAATAGTTTTTAACGTAAATAACGAAGAAATTTACAAAAGTGTACTAAAAAGTATTGAATAAATTAAATAATTGCTGTATAATTAGTTTGTTCTTTGGAACAGACTGTCTCAGTAGCTCAGCTGGATAGAGCAATGCCCTTCTAAGGCAGCGGTCAGGGGTTCGAATCCCTTCTGGGACACCATTTAGAAATTAAACCTAGGAATTTCCTAGGTTTTATTATACCTAAAAAGGAGAATATATAATATATATGGAATATGAAGTAAGGTTTTATTATCCTATATCCAAAAAGAAAATATATTTAGATCCACGTTAATTTGTATGATTGAATTTTTCCATACAAATTTGACAATTTCATTGTAATATTATAATATTATTTATAGGGAGTGAATTATTTATCACTCCTACCTGAGAAAGGAATGTCGAGCTCGAACTTTATTGATATTCCTTTTTATATTATTACCATAAAAACTCCCAAAAAACTCACAAATATAAAAAAATACAAAAAATAAATAAACATTATGATAAAATAATTACAGGATGTGATTATATGAAAAATATAAAATATATAATATTAGACTTTGGAAAAGTATTAGCTTACCCAACAACAGGTAATTGGGATCTAACACCACGTCTATTAGAACTAATAGATATAAAAAAACTAGATATAGAAAAACTAAAACAAAATATAAAACAATAAATAATCTAGAACAACTAGAAAAAATATTAAAAAAGAGGTGAAAAAAATGAAATTATATGTTAATGAAAAACTATTTTCATTTCATAATCGATTCTATGTAAAAGATGAAAATGATAAAGATGTATATGAAATATCTAGTAAAATCATATCATTAGGAGATAAAACAACAATAAACGATATGGAAGGAAACAAGGTTGCTTATATAGAACAAGAAATATTACACTTAACTCCACACTATAACGTTTATATTAACGATATATTAGAATTCCAAATAATAAAAAAATTCCAACTATTTAAAAACGACTATACACTAAATAATGGATATAGAGTTGATGGAAACTTTTTTATGTTAGACTTTAAAGTATTTGATGATAACAATAATCAAATAGGAAGCATTAAAAGAAAATTTATTTCTATAGGAGATAAATATGAAATAGAAATAAATGATATAAGTAAAAAAGAAATCGTTTTAGCAATAATTGTCGCTATAACAAACGATGTGAATAGAAGCCAAAACACATCAAATAATTCAAATTAAAAAGAATAAAAAAATAAAATCACCACATAATAAAAATGGTGATAAAATGGAAAAAAATGAAACAAAAACTGAATCAGAAACAAAAAATAGTGAAAACATAAATGCATTAGACGAAATATGTAAAGGTGCATGTATGGGAATGGATGCCATACACTTCATACTAGAAAAAGTAGACAATAATGACTTAAAAGAATATCTACAAAAAGACTACGAAAAATATGAAAAAATCAAAGAAGAAATAGAAGAAATATATCCAGAATATAATGATGGTAAACCACATGAAACAAACGCACTAAATAAAGCCAAAACTTGGTACGGAATAGAAATGAAAACACTAACAGATGATACAACAAGCAAGCTTGCAGAACTATTGTTACAAGGAATAAATATGGGAATAATAGAAGGAAGAAGAATACTAAATAAAAAAGAAATCGATAACAAAGTAAATGAAATAGTATCAGAATATGTTAGTATGCAAGAGATGAGTATGGAAGTACTAAAAAAATATTTATAAATTTATAAAAAACTATTTTATAGAAAATAGTGAATGTGCTATAATTAAAAAGAGCCTATCAGTTCTCGGGAAAGAGGACTGATATTTTTTTTAGGGAGGTATGTTTTATGACAAAATATGTATTTGTAACTGGTGGTGTTGTATCAGGATTAGGTAAGGGAATTACAGCATCATCATTAGCTCTTTTATTAAAATCACGTGGATATAAAGTATTCATGCAAAAATTTGACCCTTATATCAATGTTGATCCAGGAACAATGAACCCTATTCAACATGGAGAAGTATTCGTAACATACGACGGATGCGAAACAGACCTAGACTTAGGACACTATGAAAGATTTATAGATGAAGAATTAAACTACACATCAAACATAACAAGTGGAAAAATATATTCATCAGTAATAGAAAAAGAAAGAAGAGGAGACTACCTAGGCGCAACAGTACAAATGGTTCCTCACGTAACAAACGAAATAAAAAATAAAGTATACGAAGCAGGAAACGTAACAGGAGCAGACATAGTAATAACAGAAATAGGAGGAACAGTTGGAGATATTGAATCACAATCAATGATAGAAGCACTAAGACAAATTCAATATGAAAAAGGAACTGAAAATACATTTTTTGTACACTGTACACTTATTCCATACATATATGGCTCAAACGAACTAAAAACAAAACCAACACAAAATAGTGTAAGAGACCTAAGAAACATGGGAATAAGACCAGACGCACTAGTTTGTAGAGCGCCATTTGAAACAGGAGAAAATATTAAGAAAAAATTGTCTCTATTCTGCTCAGTACCAGTAGAAAATGTAATAGATTCAATAGATGTAAAAAATATATATGAAATACCAATAAATTATCATAAACAAGGTTTCGATGAAATAGTATTAAAACAATTTAATCTACCAATAAAAAAGGCAAACCTAAAATATTGGGAAGACTTAATAAAAACAGTTGATAACCTAAAAAATGAAATAGAAATAGCCTTAGTAGGAAAATATGTAGAACTACATGATGCATATATATCAGTAGCTGAAGCTTTAAAACACGCAGGATATAAATACAATACAAAAGTAAATATCAATTGGGTAGATTCAGAAGATCTAGAAAGTGATAATGTAAACCTAAAAGAAGTATTCAAAAACTCAAAAGGAATACTAGTACCTGGAGGATTTGGTACACGCGGTACAAATGGAAAAATAAAAGCAATCAACTACGCTAGAACAAATAAAATACCTTTCCTAGGAATATGCTTAGGAATGCAACTAGCAGTAATAGAATTCGCACAAAACGTACTAAAACTAGAAGACGCAACATCAACAGAATTTGACCCAACATGTAAAAATCCAGTAATAGACTTAATGGCAGACCAAAAATCAGTAAGCAACATGGGAGGAACACTAAGACTAGGAAACTATGAATGTACACTAGTTCCAAATACATTAGCAAGCAAAATCTATAAAGAAGAAAAAATACTAGAACGTCATAGACATAGATATGAATTTAATAATAAATATAAAGAACAACTAGAAGCAAAAGGAATGATATTCTCAGGAATTAATGAAGCAAACAACCTAGTAGAAATAATAGAACTAAAAGATCATCCACACTTTATAGCAAGCCAATTCCACCCAGAATTCAAAAGCCGCCCAACAAGACCACACCCATTATTTGATTCATTTATTAAAGCTAGTATAAAATAAAAAAATGGACAGTATATTAACATGTACAATAATAGGGGCAATCATTGGAGGCATTATAGGATTAATAAATTACATGAAAAAGAAAAAAACCTATAGAAAATAAAGAATATTTGAAGATTTATATTTATAAGTCTCTCTTTTTTATGGTATAATTACATGCGATGGTGATTTTATGAAAATGAAAATTATGGATGTAAACTTAAACTATCAAAGATATGGAAACATTGAAGGAAAAACAATAGTCTTATTACACGGTTGGGGACAAAACATTGATATGATGAAACCAATAGGTGATAGATTCACTAAAGACTTTGATATTGTAATCTTTGACTTACCAGGATTTGGAAACAGTAGCGAGCCAAAAGAAGTTTTTCTCATGCTACGATTATGTTGAATTAATACATAAGGCATTAGAAGAATTAAAAGTAGAAAAGCCAATAATAATAGGACATTCATTTGGTGGAAAACTAGGACTATTACATGCTAGTAAGTATGAAACGGAAAAATTAGTTTGCCTAGCAAGTCCATTCTGTAAAGAAATACAAAAAGTCACTATGAAAGCAAGACTTCTAAAAATGTTAAAAAAAGTACCAGTACTTAAATAAATTAGAAGATTTTGCTAAAAGACACATGGGCTCTACAGACTATAGAAACGCAAGTGGAGTTATGAGAAATATATTAGTAGGTCACGTAAACCTAGACATAAAAGAAGATATCAAAAAAATAAAATGTCCTACACTACTAATATGGGGTACTAATGACGAAGCAGTATCAATAGAAAGAGCATACGAATTAGAAAAACTAATAAAAGATGCAGGATTAGTAGTATACGAAGGATGCACACATTATGCATACTTAGAAAGATTAGGACAAACAATAAGCGTATTAAAAAGCTTTTTAGGATAGGAGTATAAACATGAAAATAAAAGTTGGAGTTATATTCGGTGGGGAAACAGTTGAACATGAAGTAAGTATTATTTCAGCAATACAAGCAATAAACAACATGGATAGAAATAAATACGATATTATTCCTATATATATTGGAAAAGATAGAACATGGTATACAGGGAAAATGTTAGAAGATATTAATATCTATAAAGATATGGATTTATTAAAAAGATATGCAAAAAAAGTAACACTTTGTAAAAAAGATAACACTTATTTCTTAGTAAATACAAAAGGATTATTCAGAAAAGATGTAGCTGAACTTGATGTAGCATTCCCAATAGTACATGGAATAAATGTAGAAGATGGAACACTTCAAGGATACTTAGACACAGTAGGAATTCCATATGTAGGAAGTAGAGTACTAGGAGCTGCATTAGGACAAGACAAAGTAGTGATGAAACAAGTATTTGCTGCAGAAGATATTCCAGTAGTACCATACACATGGTTCTATGATACAGAATACTATACATCAAAAGAAGAAATAGAAAAGAAAGTAAAACGCCTAGGATATCCAGTTATAATAAAACCAGCTAACCTAGGAAGTAGTGTTGGTATATCAATAGCAAGAACAGAAGACGAATTAGAAAAATCAATAGAAGAAGCAATTGAATACGATACAAAAATAGTAGTAGAAAAAGTAATAGAAAACATGACAGAAGTAAACTGTAGTGTACTAGGAAACTACCAATCACAACAAACAGGAGTACTAGAAGAAGTAATGGGAGCAGACGAATTTCTATCATATCAAGACAAATACCTTGGTGGAGGAAAAACAAAAGGCTCAAAAGGAATGGCTAGTACAAATAGAGTAATACCAGCTAGAATTAGTGATGATCTAACAAAAGAAATAAAAGAAACATCTAAAAAAGTATTCAGAGCACTAAACCTAAGTGGAGTATGTAGAATAGACTACATAATAGATAAAAAAAATAACAAATTCTATGTAAATGAACCAAATACAATACCAGGAAGTCTTTCATTCTATCTATGGGAACCAGCAGGAAAACCATACAATGAATTATTAGACGATATGATTAATATCGCAATAAAAGACTTCAAAAATAGAAGTAGTAAAACATATTCATTCGAAACAAACATATTAAGTAACTGCAATGGATTAAAAGGTTCAAAAGGAATGAAAGGAAAATTAAGAGGATAAATTCCTCTTTTTTCTATTGACAATATATAACAATATTTGATATGATAAATGCAACATTTTTGCATTAAGGAGAATTAATATGTTAGATATAATACAAGATACACTACTAGATACAGTAAAACTATTACCATTTTTATTTGTTACATTCTTAATAATAGAATATATAGAACACAAAATAAATAATAAAAAGATAATAACAAAATCCAAAAAATTTGGACCATTTTTTGGAAGCCTACTTGGAGTAATACCACAATGTGGAATAAGCGCATCAGCTACAAATTTATACGCAACAAGAATAATCTCACTTGGTACACTAATATCAGTATACTTATCAACAAGTGATGAAATGTTACCTATATTATTAGCTAATAAAGCAGATACAAGTATAATATTAAAAATACTAGGACTAAAATTCCTAATAGGTATGATATCAGGATTTATAATAGATCTAGTATTAAGAAAAAAAGAACAACCACAAATAGAATCATTGTGTGAACATGATCATTGTAACTGTAATCATAATCACAGTATTATTAAATCTGCTTTAAAACATACATTAAGTATTACATTATTTATAATGATATTTTCATTCATAATAAACATTATATTTGAATACCTAGGAGAATCCTTCTTAGAAAACTTATTCATGAAAAATACAATATTCTCATACTTCTTATCAAGTTTAGTAGGACTAATACCTAACTGTGGAGCAAGTATACTTATAACAGAATTATACCTAAGTAGTACAATTACATTAGGAGCAGCTCTATCAGGACTATTAACAGGAGCAGGAATAGGATTATTAATACTATTCAAAACAAATAAAAACATAAAAGAAAACATAACAATAATTTCTTTAATATATCTAATAGGAATAATATCAGGAATAATAATAGATTTAATAGGACTTATATGAAAGAATTATTAAAAGAACACAATCTAAAAATAACAAATAATAGATTAGAAATATTAGATATAATTAAAGAATTAGATTTAGATGCAACAATAAAAAATATATTAACAAAAACACAAATAGATAAATCAACAGTATATAGAACAATAGAAACACTACTAAAAAATAATGTAATAGAAACAAGTATAAATCATAAAAATGAACTATACTATCAAATAAAAGAACACAAACATTATATTAAATGTATAAAATGTCATAATAAACAAGAAATAGATATATGCCCTGTTGAAACAATAGAAAAAAATGGATTTAAAATAATATCTCATAAAATAGAAATAGATGGAATATGCAATAAATGTACAGAAAAATAAACTGTACATTTTTATTTACAATTATTTGACAATATCTAAATAAAAAATAAATGTAATTGAAAAAAATCAATAAATTTATGATATGATATATAAAAATGGAGGATAAAATATGAAAAAGATTTTATATTCAATAGGAATAATAAGTTTATTAACGCCATTTAGTATTAAGGCGTTAACTGGAGACGTTACTGTAACATGCGAAAAAAATAAATTATCAAAAGGAGAAACAACAACATGTAATATAAAAGCAAATACTACAGAAGGTGTTAGTTCAATAAGTGCTAAAACTGATCTAGGAGACAATCTAGAATTAATCAGCTTTGTTAAAGATTCATCATGGGAAGGTGATGGAGAAAATGGAAATATAGAACTATATACTGATAATAATAAAAGTGGGAATTTTAATATAGGTACAATAACAATTAAAGCAGGAAATGAAAGTGGTGTAACTACTAGAGTTGGACTAAAAGAAGTTAAATTATCTGATGCTAGTTTTACACAAGAAGACTTTACAGTACAACCATATAGTATTAGAGTTTTATCAGAAATGAATATACTAAGCGATATACAAATTGATGAGTCCACAATAGAAAACTTTTCATCAGACCAAACAAACTATGAATTAAATGTTCCAACATATAAAAACTCAATTACAATACAAGCATTCCTACCAGATAATTCAGCATCATTATCAGGAGATATTGGAGAAAAAACACTATCATACGGAATTAATAATTTTAAAATAACAGTAACAAGTGAAACTGGTGTTAGTAAAGATTATAATATAAAAGTTACTAGACCAGAATCAAGAGAGTTAACTAGTTTAAAAATAAATGATAAAGAAATACAATTGGAATCAGGAATATACGAATATACTTACACAATTAATAATGATATAACACAAGTTAATTTAGATGCACAATATGATACATCACTAACAGAAGGATACCTTAAATTCACAGATGAATTTGGACCAAGAACAATTGAAAATTTAAAAGTTGGTGATAACGAAATACTTATAAAAGTCGCAGATGAATATGGGAATGAATTAATATATAATATAAACATCAATAGATTAAATGAAGAAGGAAAAGATGTATCAGAAAAAACTAAAAACAATACAGTAAACAATCCCAAAACTGGTGTACATGGTGTAAGTATCACATTAGTTGTCGCTTCTATTGTAGGATATGTAATAGCAAAAAAGAAAAGTTTATTTAAGAAAAGAATATAATTTATTATAAAGGATTATACAAGTGTATAATCCTTTTTATTCTAAATAAAGTATATATTTTGTTTCAGTTATACTAATATGAAATTGGTAGAAAAAATCTATCGATTTTTTGTATTCATGTCGATTTTTCTTGAATTTTATGTTATCATATATATAGTTAAAATAAGGATAGTAGGAGAGTGTTACATGAAAATGAAAAAGAAATTATTAATCGGTATAATACCTGTCTTTGTGATAGGAATATTTTTGTATAATAAGCCAATATCAAAAATAAAAAATGTAGAATCAAAAAAATATGGAACTCCCGCAAATAGCGCATTTCAAGATGAAAATTTTTATAAGTGCGTAGTTGATAATTATAACCGTTTTCTTGGTCATAATTTGAGTTATGATGTTAGTTTAACTGATGAACAATTAAGTAAAATTAAAAGATTAGAATGTTCTAATAAAAATATTATGTCTATTTCTGGTGTAGAAAAATTGGTTAATTTGGAATACTTTGAGTTAGGAATTAAAAGATGGATGGATGAAGGAGGAATTTTTAATTGGGATCATGGTGATTCAGAAAACAGAAACGTTGTTAAAAATGTTGATTTAAGTCATAATGTGAAATTGAATGGGGTTCTTCTTGCTGGTCTTGATCTTGAAAATGTAAATTTAAATGGTTTAAGTAATCTTCAATCACTTTCTATATCTGATAATAATTTGTCTGAATTAGATTTATCTTCTCTTACTAGTCTAGAATATCTTCGATTGGATAATAATAGTAATTTATCAAGTTTGGATTTGTCAAATAATAATAATATTAAGAAAGTAAAGGGCGATGAATGTAATATTTCTTCATTTATTGGTAATTCTTCTTTAATTTATCTTGATTTATCTGAAAATAATTTGGATGATGTTTCTTTTCCTACGTCTATTTCATTAGAACAATTATATTTGAAAAATTCTAATATTTCCTCTATAGATTTAAGGAATAATGATAATCTTAAATCTTTAGATTTGGATAGTAATCAGATAACAAGTATAGATTTAAGTCACAATACTTTGTTGATGAGTATATCTTTAAATAATAACCTGCTTACTAGTATAGATTTGAGTCATAATACAGCATTGTCAAATTTGAGTATAGATAAAAATCAATTGACTGAGATAGATTTGAGTCATAATACAGCATTGTCAAATTTGAGTATAGATAAAAATCAATTGACTGAGATAGATTTGAGTCATAATACAGCATTGTCAAATTTGAGTATATATGAAAATCAATTGACTGAGATAGATTTGAGTCATAATAGTGCTTTAAAAGAAGTACTTTTAGATCAAAATCAGCTGACTGATGTAGATTTAAGTAATTGCATTAATTTAGAACGGTTGGAGTTGGATTCCAATCATATATCTAATATTAATTTGAGCCAATGCGTTAATTTAATAAGTTTGCAACTAAGTAAAAATAGTTTGTCAAATATAGATTTAAGTAATAATGATAATCTTAAATATTTATATTTGGATAGTAATCAGATAACAAGTATAGATCTAAGTAGAAATACTTCTTTAAGAAATTTAGATATAACTACTAATCCTTTTTCTTCTGATACTCCTGTTTATTTATATTATGGTACTGAGTCTTCTATATTCAATACTTATGATTTTTTTAGTATGAATCATTCTGTAATATTGCCTAATAATTTATTATATGAGTTAGAAGAAAAAAATAATTCAATACAAAATTTGTCAATTGGTCCTAATGAGAAAAAGATTAAGTTCAGTTCTACTATCAGTTCTCTTGATTATCAGTGTAAAGACGTTTCTGTTAAGTTTTTGATTAATGTTGTTAAAGCTACAAGTGATAAGTATTATATCAACGATGAAAATAGTTTTATTTATGTTGGTAGTGATACTGATTATAATACTATTTTATCTAATATTAGTTTAAGTGATGAGAATGTAACTGGTAGTATCATTGATGGTAAGTATGTCGTTAAGTATGGTGATTTGATTTTAAAGTCATTTGATTTGATTGGTATTTCTAGTGATATTTATGATTTATCTAAAAGCTACTTATATGGAAATATTGATGATATTATAGATGGTATAAATATTGATGATAACATTTTAAATATTAGTTTAAATCTTGTTTTGAATAAGGTTGAAATTAAATATGGAGATATTGTAGTCGATAGCTATGATTTTGTCAATTATACTAGTAATAAGTATGATTTAAGTAATGGAAGTATTAATGTAACAGACAATGATATTTCTTCGTTTTTAAATAATACTAACTGCACTAATTGTAATGCTTATGTATATGATGGAACAAATAATTTAACAACCGGAAATTTTGGTGATAACCAAACATTAAGAATAATTTATAGAAATGAAGTAGTAAAAGAGTATGAATTAAAATATTTAGTAAGTACAGTTAGTTTAAATAAAAATGAACTAAAACTTAATTTGGATACTAAAAAAAGTTATCAATTGATTGCTGAATTAGTACCTTCATATGCAACTAATAAAAATATTACATGGGAAAGTAGTAATCCTGAAGTTGCTACAGTTGATGAAAATGGGTTAGTTACTGCTAAAGACTTAGGAGAAACAACAATAACAGTTAAAACAGAAAATGGAGAATTAACTGATACTTGTAATGTAATAGTAACAAATACAGTTACATATAAAGTAACATTCAAAGATGGAGAAAATACGTATACAAGTGAATTTGAAGAAAACGAAAACGTTATATTTAAAACAGATTTAGAAAAGACTGGATACGAATTAGTAGGATGGAAATATAACAATCAAAATTATAGTCTAACTGATAAACTAACAATGCCAAGCAATGACATAGAACTTGATGCAGTATGGGAATTAGTAATACCAGAATTAAACAATTATGAATCTGATGATAATAATATAACAGGTATTTCAATAAAAACAAATGTTGATAACTTAAATTTAGGCATTGATTCAATATATGAAGTAAAAGTTTCTAAACCTGATGGGACTGACAAAACAAGCGGTTTAGTTGGCACAGGCGATAAAGTTAAAATATATTTAGATAATCAACTTGTTAGTGAATATGATGTAATAATTAAAGGCGATGTAACAGGAACAGGAACAAGTACTGTAAGTGATGTTGCAAAACTATATCAATTTTTAAAAGGTAAAATACAAATGGATGAATGCTATAAAAAAGCAGGAAACGTAGTAGGAAACGACAATGAAATAAAAATAAATGATGTCGCAAAACTATACCAATTCATAAAAGGAAAAATAGATAGTTTGTAGGAGGTAAGTATGAAGAGAAGTTTATTAATAACATGCATAATAAGCCTAGCTATACCAATAAGCATCAAAGCAGGAAGTGTTAGTTTAAGCTGTAATGACACAAATGTTACAAAAGGTAATAGCACAACATGTACACTAACAGGCTCATCAAATGAAGAAGTATCAGCAATCTCTGCAAATCTATCATCAAGTGGTGGAGTAAGTATATCAAATATTAATATTTCATCAATATGGCAAGGTGATGGTAGTGGAGGAAATATCCAACTATATACAGATAATAACAAAACAGGTGGATTTAGTATAGCAACCTTCACAGCAACCGTAAACGGAGAAGGTTATATAAATGTTGGAGGAGTAACTTTCTCAGATTCAAACTTTACAGAAAAAAATGCATCAGGCTCATCAATAAAAATTGGAGTAAAACAAGAAATAAAAGAAGAACCTAAAAAAGAACAACCAACAAATAATCAAACCAATACAAATACTCCACAAACTAACACCAATGAAAAAGAAGAAAAAAAGAGTAATGATGCAAGTCTAAAAGAAATATCAATATCAAATGGAACAATTGAATTCAATCCAAACACATTAAAATACACAGTAGAAGTATCACATGATATAGAAGCAATACAAATAAAAGCAACACCAAATGACATAAAAGCAAATGTAAAAATACCAACAGATTTAAACCTAAAAGATGGAGAAAATAAATTTATAATAGAGGTAACAGCCGAAGACGGAACAAAACAACAATACGAAATAAATGTTATAAAATTAGATAAAGTATTATCAAATGATTCAAGCCTTAAAAGTCTAACGATAGAAGGACACGATATAGAGTTTAATAAAGAAAAATACATATACAATATTGGAAAAATAAATGAAGCAACACTAAAAATAAACGCAATTACTAATGACACTAATGCAACAGTAAAAATACATGGTAATGAATCAATAGGAAAAGATGATGCAATAGTAATAGAAGTAGAAGCAGAAGATAAAAGCAAAAAAGAATATATTATATATGTAAGTAATGAAGAAAAAAAGACAAAACAAACATCAAAAATAGCGACACTTATAATATGGATACTACTATTAATTTCATTAGGATTTAATATCTTACATATATATAAGAAAAAAAATAAAAAATGTACAGAAAAATAAACTGTACATTTTTTTTATAATCGAGGTGCAAAAATTTCACCTCGATAAAGTATATCAACAATCTTGAAATAACAATTTGTGATATCAAGTTATAAAAAATAAATCTTGAGGTGCAATTTTTGCACCTCAAGTTGGGGAGGTAGAAGATACAACCCATACGCATTTACTGAACAAGGAATCTATATGTTAATGACAGTATTAAAAGGAGAACTAGCTATAAAACAAAGTAAAACATTAATAAGACTATTTAAAGAAATGAAAGACTTTATACTGGAAAACAGCAATATATATGTAGAATATACTGACTTTATAAAAGAATATCCAAACATAAACATAACATTTAAAAAATAATAAAATACATGATAGATATATAATACTAGATTATAATAAAGAAACAGAAACAATATACCATTGTGGGGCATCCTCAAAAGATTCAGGCAATCGAATAACAACAATAACTAAAATAAATGAAAATATTATTTACCATAATACAATCGATGAGTTATTACTAAATAAAAAACTAATACTAATATAATTAAATGTATAGAAAACACCAAAAAAACTGTACATTTTTTTATGTATTCGCATAAATTAAATTGAGGGGTGATACTTATGTCATCATATAAAGAAATAGTGACAAAAGCAGTAGTTGGAAAAGGAAAAAAATACTTCAAAAACACATACACAATAGAAGCAACAAACAAACCATCAACAGTATTAGGATGCTGGGTAATAAACAACAAGTTTAAAGGATATAAAACAGGAGAACAAATTGGAGTAGATGGATCATATGATGTTAATATATGGTACTCATATGAAGAAGATTCAAAAACAACAGTAATAAACAAACAAATAAAATACAATGAAATATTCAATGTGAAAGTTAAACAAAATGCAGATTTAACAGGAGATACAGACATAATAGTAAGAGCACTTAAACAACCAACATGCACAAAAGTAAACATAGAAGATGATGGTAAAATAACATTTGATATAGAAAAAGAACTAGGAGTAGAAATAGTAGGAGAAACAAAAATGAAAATTGCGATAGAAGAAGATGAAGAACCATGGGAAGACTTAGATAATGAAGTAACAGATGAAGTAGAAAAAGAAATAGATGAAAATGTAAAAGAAGATTTTATTTAAAGTGTTAACAAAAAATGTTGACACTTTTTTTTATATATGATATTATTATATACGAAATGGAGGAATATTAATGGCAGTAAAATTAAGACTTAAAAGAATGGGAGCTAAGAAAAAACCATTCTATCGTGTTGTTGCAGCTGACTCAAGAGTAAAAAGAGACGGAGAAACTATCGAAGATATTGGATACTATAATCCAATAACAGTACCAGCTACTGTAAAAATCGATGAAGAAAAAGCACTTGCTTGGTTATCAAATGGAGCTCAACCAACAGATACAGTTAGAGATTTATTAAGCAAAGAAGGAATCATGAAAAAATTCCATGAATCAAAAATGAAAAAAGGTAAATAATTATGAATTTAGTAGAATTAACTGAGTTTATAGTAAAAAACCTAGTAACTGATCCAGAATCAGTATCAGTACGTCAATTTGATTCAGAGGAAGAATACACATTAATAGAAGTTATTGTAAACAATGACGATATGGGATGTGTAATTGGAAAATCAGGAAAAATTGCAAACGCAATAAGAACTATTGTCCAAGCATCTTCCTATGCAAATGGAGAAAAAAAAGTAAAAATCAATATTGATTCAATGTAGAGATATTTAATTATCTCTTTTTCTATGCTATAATAACATAGGTGATAAAATGAAAAAAATACTAATGACACTAACAATTGTAATTAATATATTATTAATAATTTTAATACCACTAAAACTATTTATAATAAATATATATATTCCAGAAAGCATAAGTACCATATTAGCAGAAATAATAATTATGTTAAATATTTCAATATTAATAAAGACAAAAAAAATATATAAATCAATGATTATAATAAGCATACCATCAATAATATTCGGACTCCTTGGAACATATTGTAATCCATATTGGAATTCAATAAACTTCAATAATGTTTCATACTACTCTAAACAATATGACAAAGTAATAACTAAAAAACAATCATTAGAAGACTTAGAATATGCGATGAAGTATTTAAAAAAAGTTCATCCAAAACTTAAAAAAAATACACCATCAGAAATACAAGAACAATATGAAATAGTAAAAAGCAATATAAAAAATCAAGACACAATAACAGTAAACTATTTAGCTAAAGAAATAGAATCGATTTTTTCAAAATTAAATGATTCACATACAGAAATAGATGCATACTATAAAGAAGAACATATATTAAAACAAATAAAAGACCACGACAAAAACAAAGAAAATCTAATTAAAATAAACGATATCGATATAAAAGAAATATTTGAACAAAATAAACAATACTATAGTTATGAAATGGAAGAAGCAGGTTTTAAAGAATTTAAAAAAGACCTAACAACATTAGAAGGATTAGATAAATTAGGCATAAACATAGATGAAATAAAATATACTTTTGAATTAAATAAAAAAGAAAAACAATATACATATAAAAAAGAAGACTTTATAACAAAAAAAGAATACAATGAAATAAATAACATAGAAAAAACACAAAAATCATTTGTAACATATGAAATAGATAAAGAAAACAATATCGCAATACTTTATCTAGATAACTGTAAAAATAATGATGAATATAAAAGAGTATTAAAAGAATTCTTCACACAAGTAAAAGAAAATAATATAGAGAATATAGCACTTGATCTAAGAAATAATAACGGCGGAACATCAAGCGTAGCAAAAGAATTTCTAAAATATATCAATATAGATATATATCATCAAATGGAAGAAGAATGGAGATTTGGACCATTTACTATAAAATCAAAAGAAAAAACTATAAAAAATAAAAAGAAAGATAATCCATTTAATGGGAAAATTTACGTTTTAACATCAATAGATACATTCTCATCGGCAATGCTTTTCACACAATATATAAAAGATAATAATATAGGAACTATAATAGGAGAAACTTCAAAAAATAGTTCAAATGGATATGGTGAAATCACATCATTTAAACTTCCAAATTCACAAATTCATATGCAAATATCAACAAAAAAATTTAAAAGAATTAATCAATCAGCAGGAGATTTTATAGAACCAGATATAAAATGCGATAGTAAAGAAGCAATATTCAAACTATATGACACAATAAAAAGTATTAGAGAAAACTAATACTTTTTTTACTTCTTTTTATATTCTTTTAAAACAGGTTGAATCTGCCTATCATTTAAAGCCTCATCAATAGTAGGAATCAACATATCAAAATGTGAAATAAGCGAATTAGGTTTTTTTTCATAATTATCTTGACCAAAAGGAATAAAATAAATATTTTTAGTATTTAATAATTTCATAATATTTTCACCATTCATACCCAATCCATCATTAGTAGAAACACCAATTACAATAGGACTTCCATTTCTTAAAGTAGCCTTAGTAGCCATAGTTACAGGGCTATCAGTAATACCATGAGCAAGCTTCGCTATAAAATTACCAGTAGCAGGAGCAACAACCAATAAATCTAACTTTTCACTAGGCCCAAACTTTTCAGCCTCAATAATATCAGAGACAACCTCCTTACCAGTAATGCGTTCCAATACCTCCTTAAAATGCTTACCATTTCCAAATCTGGTATTACACTCTACAACACCAGGAGAAGCAATAGGAACAACATCATAACCTTTCTCAACCAATTCTAAAATATAACTCATAATTTTCTCAACAGTACAATAAGAAGAAGTAATCGCAAAACCAATTTTCATACTAATCCCCCAAAACTTTATTAATCTTACGACTTAATATCTTACCAGAAGTTTTAGGTGCAACCTTACCAGGAATACCTAAATAGAGCTTATTCTTAATAAAAAATTCATCTAAAACTTCTCTATCAATTCCATGAGGATGAGAAGCAATATCCAAAACATAACAATCTTTATTTATATATTTTATAAGAGAATTATCAATAATTTTATCAGGTACAGTATTAACAATAATATCAGTATTCTTAATATGACTAACTAAATCAGAACAAGAATTAGAATAAAAACAATCAACACCAATTGCATTTAAAATCTTTATATCATCAGGCTCAATAACAGACACAGCAACATCCGCACCCAACATACTCAAATACTTAACAAGTACTTGACCAATATTACCATATCCAAAAACCAAAACATTAGACTCATTAATTGTCTTATTAGTATTCAAAACCAAATCAGCAATTATTCCCTCAACAGTAGGAATAGCATTTTCCCTAATGACAGCCTTATCCTTCATCATATAAATACAATCTCTTCCAGATACCCTTAACATATTGTCTAAACAAGGACTGGATATACCAGAAAAAATTAAAACATTATCCTTACTATTAACTAAAAAATCTTCATCAATTTTAATAGGAGTATTATTAAAACGACAATTAATCAAATTTTTTTCCATAACACCATTGATAGGAAAAATAATAACATCATACTTACTGATATCAACATTATCAATATTAATATTACGTACACAATCATTAATATAAGTATTCTTATATCCAACAACATCAACAGAATACTTAGAACTTAAATTTTCAATAATCTCTAAATACCTTAAATCGCCACCCAATACTAAAACATTCATAATCTCATCCTTTCCATAATAATTTATGAAAAAAACACAAAAACGTTACAGTTTCAAAAAAGACAAAACTACATACAATATATAGGAGGAGATAACATGTGTGGATTTACAGGATGGTATAAAAAAAATCAAAATAAAAAAAATATAAAAATAATAAAAAAAATGACAAACACATTAAAATATAGAGGACCAGATCAAAAGGGCTACTACATTAACAAAAATATACTACTAGGCCATAGAAGATTATCAATAATAGACCTAAAAAATGGAAAACAACCATATACATACAAAGAATACACAATAGTATACAATGGAGAATTATATAATACACAAGATTTAAGAAATAAATTAAAAGAAAAATACACATTTGAAACAACATGTGATACAGAAGTATTATTAAAAGGATATATAGAATATAAAGAAAAAATACTAGATATGATAGAAGGAATATATGCATTCGCAATATATCATGATGATAAAATATTTTTAGCACGAGATAGAGTAGGAGTAAAACCATTATTCTATACAAAAATAGAGGATAACTTCCTATTTGCATCAGAAATAAAAGCACTCCTAAAAAATAAACTAGTGAGACCAATAATAGACAAAACATCACTTCAAGAACTATTATCACTATCCCCATCTAGAATACCAGGAAGCGGTATCTTTAAGGAAATATTTGAACTAAGACCAGGACACTACATGATATACGAAAATAACAAAATAAAAATTAAAAGATATTGGAATATTAAAGAAGAAAAAAACACAGACGATTATGTAAAAGCAACAAAAACAATAGAAAAACTACTAACAGATTCAATAAAAAGACAAATGGTAAGCGATGTAGATATAGCATGCCTTTTAAGTGGAGGATTAGATTCGAGTATAATAACAGCAGTAGTTTCAAAAAATAAAGAAAACCTGCATACATACTCAATAGATTATGAAGACAATGATAAATACTTTGAAAAAACAAAATTTACAGTATCACAAGATAACAAATATATAAATAAAATGAGTAAGACATTTAATACAAAACACCATTATAAAATAATAACACAACATGCCTTAGCAAAATATCTAAAAGAAGCAGTTAAAGCAAGAGACCTACCAGGTATGGCAGACATAGACTCATCACTATTATGGTTCTCAAAACAAATAAAAAAACATCATAAAGTAATACTAAGTGGAGAATGCGCAGACGAAATATTTGGAGGATATCCATGGTTTTACCGTGAAGAAGTAAAAAATAGAGAATACTTTCCATGGCTAGATAGTATAGAATCAAGAAACAAACTATTAAAAAAAGACTTACAAGAAAAACTAAAATTAAAAGAATTCATGTACACTCAATATAACAATATATTAAAAGAAGTTCCTAAAACAAAAAATAAAAAAGAACAAATTTATAAAAACTTATTCTACTTAAATATGACCTACTTCATGCCAACATTACTAGAAAGAAAAGATAGAATGACAATGAGAGGTTCTATAGAAGCACGTGTTCCATTTGCAGATACACATCTAATAGAATACCTATGGAACCTACCATGGGAATACAAATATCATAATAATAAAGAAAAAGCAATCCTAAGAGATGCATATAGGAATATATTACCAGAAGAAATAGTAGATAGAAAAAAGAATCCATATCCCAAAACACATAACCCAAAATACACAAAAATAGTAACAAAACTATTAAAAAAGAGATTAAAAAATAAAAAATCAATACTATATAAAATATTTGATCAAGAGAAACTAAAAAAACTAATAGAAACAAAAGGAGAAAGTTTCAAAGAACCATGGTTTGGTCAACTTATGACAGGACCACAATTACTCGCATTCTTGTATCAATTAGATATATGGGCAAGTATGTATAAAATAATACTAGATATCTAAAAAATGTGATAAAATAGTATTAGGTGATAAAAATGATATTTAGAAAAGCTATACTAATAATACACGGATTCGGTGGAGGAACATATGACGAAGAATACCTAACAAATAACTTACAATTGATAAAAAATTTTGATGTCTATACATTCACACTTCCAGGACATGATGGAATAAAATCAAATATGACAGAAAAAAAATGGATAAAAAAAACAGATGAAATGGTGGATTTTTTAATAAAAAACAAATACAAAACAATATATGTAATAGGACATTCAATGGGAGGAGTATTAGCAGCACGATTAGCAACTAAATATAAAGAAATAAAAAAAATAGTGTTCCTAGCCGCAGCATTTAGATACCTAGAATTTAAAGATGATGAAATAAATGTAGTAAAATCACTTACAAAAATACCAACACTAGCACATGAATACAAAGACGAATTTGTATCGAGACTACAAAAAATGCCATTACCATCAATAAAAGAATTCATGAATACAATAAAACATAATGATGAAGTATTAAAAAACATAAATATAAAAACATTAATTATACAAGGAACAAATGATAACTTAGTACCATTAGAAACAGCAGACTATATATATAACTCAATACCAACGAAAGAAAAAGAAGTCTTAATGCTTGAAGGCGTAAACCATGATATATTTAGAAGTAATAAAAAAGAAGAAGTAACAAATGAAATAATAAGATTCTTAAAAAAATAAAAACCTAGGATTAAATCCTAGGTTTAATTTCATAATGGCGGAGTTGGAGGGATTTGAACCCTCGCGCCAGTTACCCGACCTACACCCTTAGCAGGGGCGCCTCTTCAGCCTCTTGAGTACAACTCCAACGCTACGTATATAATTTTACATGATATATGAATTTATGTCAATAATTAAAAGTACTTTATTATTAAAATTAATATAAAAAAATTGAAAAAGAAGTATATAAATGATAAAATTAAATAGGTGATAAAATGAAAAATACCGTAACAATAATAATTAGTTTTTTTATATGCATAGCCCTATTCGTAACAGAAATGATATACCTAACACTATACAATGTAAATAATATCGCAACAAAGAAAAATATAATAGAACTAATAGACAACATAAATGTAAAAAAAGAACTTATAAAAACTGATAAATATAATGAAGTTACAAACGAAGTGTTTGATGAAATATTTGATACAGAAGAAATAGAAATATATATAAAAGAAAATATGAAAGCAATATATTTAAATACACTATATAATGAAAATAAAGAATACGTAAGTAGCGATAATGTTAAAAATAAAATAAATGATAAACTGGAAGTACTAGTAACAGAAAACAAAATAACAGAATTACAAAAAGAAGATATAATGAAATCTACAAACGACATAATAAAAGAAATAGATAATAACATAGAAGAAGCAAATAACAATGACTTAGGAAAAAGAATTATGCAAATAATTATAAGTAAAAAAACAACACATTATATTTTAATGGGAGTAATAGTTCTATCATCACTAATATATTTAGTAAATAGAGATGAAAAAACATTAATATGGACAGGAATACCAACCCTAACCTCAGGACTATTATTTGTTTTACTAGCATTATCATTACTAGGAAAAATAGATGCAATAGATATGAATATTAATATAGATATTAATGGAACATTAAACCCATTCTTTGACAAAATAACAAATTCATTAAAAACATCTGGACTAGTTATGTCATTTATAGGAACAATTGAACTAATAGGATATACAATATTAAAATATAAAAAAATAGAAAGTGATGAAAATGGAAAAATTTGATTTATATAAATACGAAAAAGAACTATATAAAAAAGGAATAAAATATATAGGAGGAGTAGACGAAGTTGGAAGAGGGCCATTAATAGGTCCAGTTGTAACAGCATGCGTAGTACTTCCTAAAAACTTTAAACTAGAAGGACTAACAGATTCAAAACAACTAAGTGAGAAAAAAAGAAATGAATTTTATAAATACATAAAAGAAAATGCATTAGCATGTGAAGTAGGAATAATAGGACCTGAAATAATAGATGAAGTAAATATATATGAAGCAACCAAACTAGCAATGCTAGAAGCAATAAATAAAGTAAAAGAAAAAATAAAACTAGAACACGTCTTAATAGACGCAATGCCATTAGAACTAGATATAGACTCTACATCAATAATAAAAGGCGATGCGAAAAGTATATCAATCGCAGCAGCAAGCGTAATCGCAAAAGTAACACGAGATGAAATGATGTATGAATTAGATGAAAAATATCCTCAATATGGATTTAAATCACATAAAGGATACCCAACAAAAAAACATATAGAAGCAATAAATATTTATGGCTTAATAGAAGGATATAGAAAAACATATGGACCTGTAAAAGAATTGTTAAAGGAGGAACAAAATGAATCCATTCAGTAAAAACCCATTCGCAAAACAAAATCAAAATACACGCATTGTAGGAAATAAATTTCAATTTGATGAAAAGAAAAAACTAGAAACAATAAAAGAAAATATGGTAAAACTGCAATACCAAAAACAAGAACCACAACAATTTGATGTAAATGATAAAATAAATAATTTGAAAGATTTAGAAAAATGGAAATAAAAACATTAAAAGTAGGTTATTTACAAACAAATTGTTACATAATAATAAATAACGGTAAAGCACTCATAATTGATCCTGGAGATGAAGGAGAAAGAATAAAAGAAAATATAAAAGGACTAGACCTACAAGCAATACTTATAACACACTCTCACTTCGATCATATAGGCGCACTAAACCATTTTAAAAACATAAAAATATATAATAATAATAATTTAGAAGAAAAAGAATACGAATTAATAGATTTAAAATTCAATGTAATAAAAACAAAAGGACATACAAACGATTCAATAAGCTTCTACTTTAAAGAACAAAATATAATGTTTACTGGAGACTTTATATTTGAAGGAACCATTGGAAGAACAGATTTGGAAACTGGAAATATAGAAGAAATGAAAAAAAGCATTAAAAAAATAAAAAAATATCCACTAAATACAATAATATATCCAGGACATGGAAACAAAACAACATTAGAAAAAGAAATAAAAACAAACCCATATTTATAAAAATATGATATAATGAATTAGGTGATTAAATGGAAATACTATTAGCGTTAATAATTATATACATGATATTTACAATACCATCATGCTTTGGAACAGCATTAATATTTAAAAACATGAATTTAGATATAAAAAAGGGATTAACACCATTTTATAATAAAATAATATTAATACAAAAATATAAACTGCCACAATATCATTTGATACTGATATTTATACCATTTATAAGATTATATTCAAACTTTTTAATAAATGATAAACTATCAAAACAATATAAAAAAGATAAAATTTATACACTAGAACTTACATTTTTACCATTTATATATAATATATTCTTAGGATTAGAAATAAATAAAAAACAAGAACAAACAAGCAACTACTTTGAAGATCAAAAAACAATATACCAAGACAAAGAAAAAAAAGACGATTATTCATGGTACCCAAAGAAAAAAGAAAAAAGCGATACAATATATAAAGCATCAAGAAATAAACTAAACGCAAAAGTTGATATAAAAGTTCAAAAAACAAACGAAATAATAGATAATAAAAAACAAATAATCATAAAAAAAGAAAAAGAAAATAAAAAAATATGTCCAAATTGTGGAGCAAAAATAAATGAAAAAGCAGAAATATGCTTTATATGTGGGACAAAAGTGAAATAAATTTCACTTTTTTTTCACATCAATTACACATTCTTAATCTATACTATTAATAGATTAGGAGGTGATATATGAAATATCAAAACAATTATTTAAAAAATAAAATATAAAATTTTCACTCCTTACTATTGAAAATATAAATATAAATAATTGTAAAACTCTCTATTAAATAAAATAGACTTATAAATAAAAATATATATCGGTTAAGTTAAAATGGATGATAAACATCCATTTTTCTTTTATAAATAAAAAAAATAATGTATAATAAATATAGAAAGTAGGTAGCCTATGAAAAATAATAAAGGATTCACACTTGTAGAAGTACTAGCAGTAGTTGCAATACTAGTAACAATAATTGTAATAGTAACACCAAAAATATTTAAACAATTTAAAACAGCAGAAGAAGTAACAGATAAAGAACAAATAAATACACTTATTAATACAGCAAAACTATATATGAATCAAAACTCAAATCTACTACCACAAGAAAATGATATATATGTTATACAAATGCAAGAATTAAAAGATTCAGGATTAATAAAAACAAACCAAATCCTAAACCCAAGCACAAAAGAAGAATTGAATGGATGTATAATAGTAAAATATGAAAATAACAAATATAAATATGAATATAAAGAAGAACTTGAACAAATAACAGTAACATTTGACCCACAAGGCGGAACACTACAAGAAACATCAAAAAATGTAATACCAGGAGAAAAATATGGAACACTTCCAACACCAACAAGAGATGGCTACACATTTATGGGATGGCGTGGAAAAAATATGTTAAATCCAAATAATGAGTATTCTAAAAATTCTGCTGGAACAATAGATCGAAGCAAAGTTACATATGATAGTAATACAGGAATATATACGGCAAATGGATGGCAGGCAACACACCACCTTCATGGCTATGATGTTATATCTGAACTAACTACTAGTGAAATATACACATTTAGTGCTAAAATTGAGGATACTGGTACAGAAAACAAGGCTTGGATAGGTTTTGGACTCCTAACTAATGATACAAGAAATTATAAATATTCTCAACCTGAAATAGAAATTGGAAAAAGAATATCGTATACATTATATGAACTTCCGGAAAATACAACAATTTGTATAGTTGGACTTTTAAATAGTACAAGAGGTACCGGATTGAAATACAGCAAACTTCAACTAGAAGAAGGAGAAACGGCTACAGAGTATGAACCATATCAAGAGTATACTAGTTCTACAACCGTAACAAAACAAGAGAACCATACATTGTATGCTATATGGCAAGCTAATTCATAGTTATAGAGAAATCTATAACTTTTTTTGTACAAGCATAAGGAACTTTAAAAGTTATGACGTATGATATTTATAGGTGATAAAATATGGATTACTACAACGAGATAAAAAATGAAATAATTGATATAGAAACTTATAAAAGAGTAAAAGATTATAGTAAAAACAAAAAGGAATTAGATGGATATTATAAAATAGGAAAACTTATAGTAGAAGCACAAGGTGGAGAGTCAAGAGCTAAATATGGCGACGAATTAATAAAGGATTTTTCTAAAAAACTAGTATTAGAATGTGGAAAAAAATATAACGAAAGAACATTAAGAAGAATACGACAATTTTATTTATTTTTTAAAAATGAAAAATGGTCGACAATGTCGACCAAAATATGCTGGTCTCACTTTACAGAATTATTATCCATAAAAGATAATAATAAAATTAAATACTATATCAGAATAACAGAAAAACAAAATTTAGGGGTAAGAGAATTAAGAGAGAAAATAAAAAATAAAGAATATGAAA
>DFLA01000013.1 GCA_002374055.1 Caryophanales bacterium UBA3631 | reverse complement strand
AAGAATTAATAAAAAAATATAAAAGATACAATACTATAGTAGAAGAAATTAAAGATGAGAACACTACAATACTAAAAATAGATAATAAAAACTCAAAAACAAATATAATTAAAGACACAATATATTTAATAATAGATACACTTACACAACTATTAAACATAATAAGTGATTTATTACTGAATTAGAAAGGATTAATATGAAAAAAAATGCTTTCACATTACTAGAGTTATTAGGAGTAGTAATAATTTTAGGAGTATTATCCCTAATAACATTTCCAATAATACTAAATCAAATAAAAGATGCAAAACAAGGAATAAAAGACTCTACTAAAACACTAATAATAGATGCTGCAAAAGACTACTATGAAGATAATACAAATAATTATGAAAAAACAGAAGGAATAACATACTGTATAGATATTAAAACACTAACAGATGAAAACTATTTAAGTAGAAATTTAAAAAATGAAAACCTAAATAATATAGACACATCAAAAAAAGTAAAACTAATATTTCATAATAACAAATTTGACTATGAAATAGTAGATAGTTGTACACATTATACTGTTACATTCGACGCAAATGGAGGTAGTGTAGATATAGATTCAAAAGAAGTTATAGAAAACTCAACATACGGAACACTACCAACCCCAACACGAGCAGGATACACATTTATGGGATGGAATGGGAAGAATATACTTGACATGACAGGATGGTTAAATTCATTTACTAAAGCCTCACGTGGAACAGTAGAAAAAGGAGAAAATTCGATTACATTAACCGCAACAGGAAATGATGCATATACTGATACATACTATAATGCTGGCTCATTTAGAATTACAGTGAACCCTAATGAAAACTATACTTTTTCATGGGATTCAGATTCTAACATAGCAGGATTGCAATATGTGTTTATAAATGGCAAGACTTCAACGGGTTATATGTATAATGGAAACAATGGAGTTAGTAAAAGCATTCGTTTTACAACAACAAACGATGCGGAATACATAAATATACGTCTAGGAGTATACAGAGCTGACGACAGTATAACCTATTCAAACATACAAATAGAAGAAGGAGATACCGCTACTGAATATGAACCATATTTTGTAACAAGTAAAACAAAAGTAACAAGAAATTATGATCATACATTAAAAGCTATATGGAAAGAAAATGAATAGTAGGTGAATCATGAAAAAAATAATAACAATATCTATAACACTATTACTACTAACAGGATGTGGTAATAATATAATATGTAAAACAAATAAAGACACTATATCAGAAACATATACAATAGAACATAGTGATAATACTGTAACAAAAGTAACAACAAAAAAGACATACAGATTTGATTCAAAAGATGAATTCAAAAACTTTGAACCAATGATGCAATATATTATTAAATCAAATACAGATGACAATATAAAATCTTCATATAAAAAGAAAAATAAAAAATATATTCTAAAACAAGAATATAAAGTTGAAAATATGAGTGAGGAAGATTTAATAAAATATGGATTAAATAAGAATAAAGAAGAACTAGTAAATAATTTAAAAAACAGTGGATTAACATGCAAATAAAAAGATATCGCAGATATCTTTTTCTATATCTTGATTTTAATACTTATTATATAAGAAAAAAATATTACAAATTCTTAGAAAACATTGACATACATAAAATAATAATGTAGAATATAGATACAAGAGCAGAAATGCTTTTTACGGTATTGTATCGATACAATACTATGACAAGTGTCGTTAGACATTCTACAAAAGCACCTTTACCGGTGCTTTTTCTATAATATAGTGTAATATAAGTAGATTAGAAAATAGTGGATTAACTCACAAATAATTTATTAAAAGAATAGTAATAATCTTTACTATTTTTTTTAATTATTTTATAATAATTATATGGCTAAAAAACAAAGTAGGTGTTAGAATGTATTTAAAAAAAATAATCGCTCAAGGATTTAAATCATTTGCAGATAAAATTACAATAGATTTAGAAAACAATATAACAGGAATAGTAGGACCAAATGGTTCAGGTAAAAGTAATGTAGTAGACGCAATAAGATGGGTGCTTGGAGAACAATCAGCAAAATCTTTAAGAGGAGAAGGAAACATGACAGATGTCATATTCCAAGGAAGTAAGTCAAGAAGCGCCTCAAATGTAGCCTCAGTAACACTTATATTTGATAATACAGATCACTATATAAACTTAAACTTTTCAGAAATATCAATAAAAAGAAGAGTATATAGAGATGGTACAAACGAATACTACTTAAACAATGAACAATGCAGACTAAAAGATATAACAAATATACTTCTTGATAGCGGAATGGCAAAAGAATCATTCAATATAATATCCCAAGGACAAATAGATGGAATTATATCAGCTAAACCAACAGATAGAAGAGTAATGATAGAAGAAGCAGCTAGCGTATTAAAATACAAACACAGAAAAGAAGAAGCACTAAGAAAACTTGAAAAAACAAACGATAACATAAGTAGGGTTAATGACATAATAAACGAATTAGAGCGTCAAGTAGAACCATTAAAAATAGAAAAAGAAAAAGCATTAAAATACATAGATATAAAAGAAGAATTAGAGAATATAGAAATTGCCTTAATAGCGCAAGATATAACAAATCTAAACTACAAATACAAAGATAACAAATCAAAAATAGAAATATTAAACAAAGAAATAATGAGTATTTCAACAACTAATTCAACAAACGAAACAAAACTGTTAGAATACAAAGTAAAACAAAACGAATTAGAAAACAAAATAAAAGAAAATCAAAACAAACTATTAGAACTAACAGAACTATCAGAAAAATTAAACAGTCAAAAGAAAATAATACTTGAAAGACAAAAATATGAAGTAAACAATACAAAACTACATGAAAATATGGTCGACTTAAAAGAAAAAGAATTGAAACTTGAAAATGATATAAATGTAACAAAATTAGAAATAAACACATTAAAAGAATCACACAAAGATATATTAGAAATAATAAATAAAAAAGAACAAGAAATTATAGTTACAAAAGTAGAAAAAAATGACACAGAAAAAAAACTTACAACAGAAATAAGAAACAATTTAAATTTAAAACAAAAAATTAATACACTAACAGAAACAATAGAGAACAACAATACATTACCTCAATCAGTAAAAAACATACTAAATAATCCAAAACTAACAGGAATACATAATATAATTGGAAAACTAATTGATGTAGAAGAAATATACTCTAAAGCAATTACAACAATACTAGGAGCAAGCACAAACAATATAGTAGTAGATAACGAACTATCAGCAAAAGAAGCAATAAAATACTTAAAAGAAAACAACCTTGGAAGAGCAACATTCTTCCCATTATCTATAATAAAAGAAAAAACAATAAATGAAAGTGACAAATATATACTAAATGAAAAAGGGGTAATAAATACCGCATCAAATCTAGTAAACTTTGATAAAAAATATAAAAACATAATAGAAAATCAATTGGGTAATGTCATTGTTGTAGACAATATTGATACAGGAAATAAAATAAGTAAAATGTTAAACTACAGATATAGAGTAGTAACACTAGATGGAGAAATCCTACACGTTGGTGGTTCAATAACAGGTGGTAACAATAAAACTACACAAAATATTATTTCATTAAAATATGAGCTAGAAAACACAAAAAAAGAAAAACAAACAATAGAAACAAAAATAAAACTATTAGAAGAAGAAATAAATAAAAACGACAATAAACTAAAACAACAAGAAGACGAACTATATCTATTAAGCAAAACTAAAATAGAAAAAGAAGAAATAATAAATACTAAAGGAAAACAATTAGAAGAACAAAATAAAAATTTAGAAGAAATAAAACTTGATATAAATGGAACAAAAAATATTTTAGAAGGACGTCTTACAGAAGAAGAAGAAAATATACTAAAAAAATACTATGAATCAATAAGACAAAAAGATGAAACAATAAATAGTATTAATATATTAGAAGAAGAAAAACATGATTTAGAAGAAGAAAAAGAACAATATGAACATCAATTAAAAAAAGAAAATGCTATATATAATGCAAAAAATAAAGAATTAAAAGAATTAGAAATAGAAGTAAATAGACTAGACGTAAAACTAGATACACTATTAAATACATTAAACGAAACATACAATATGACATATGAGCATGCTACAAGTCTATACAAGCTAGAACTTGATGAAGATTTAGCTAGAACAAAAGTAAACACATTAAAAAGAAACTTAAAAGAAATAGGAGAGATTAATATTAACGCTCCAAAACAATATGATGAAATAAGTGGAAGATACGAATTCTTAATAACACAAAGAGAAGATTTGATAAACGCAGAAAACACACTGCTTGATATAATAAAAGAAATGGATACAGTAATGATTCGAGAATTCAAGAAAACATTCGAAATAATAAACAAAAACTTTAATGAAACATTTAAAGAATTATTTAGAGGCGGATCAGCATCACTAAAACTAACAGATCCAGAAAATATACTAGAAACAGGAATAGAAATAGACGCATGTCCTCCTGGTAAAAAACTAAAAAACATTTCACTATTATCAGGTGGAGAAAAAACATTCACAGCAATATCACTGCTATTCGCAATACTAAAATCAAGACCAGTTCCATTTTGCGTACTTGATGAAGTAGAAGCAGCACTAGATGAAGTAAATGTTGATAGTTTTGGTAAATACGTAAAACAATTACAAAAGAATTCACAATTTATAATAATAACACACAAGAAAAAAACAATGGAATACGCAAATACACTATATGGTATAACAATGCAAGAATCAGGAGTATCAAAACTAGTAAGTGTTAAATTAGAGTCATATGAAACGAATTAATTTTATGTAAAATATTTGACATAAATAACAATGATAAAATGTATATAGATGCAAAAAAAAGCATAGAATAAAAAGAGATACACTTGATATTCGAGTGTCGATGTATTCTCTATTCAAATATTGGCACCGTCACTTGTACGGTGTTTTTTCTAGCCCTTTATTTCTAGAATCAGGTATAACTATAACAATAAATAACTTGAAAGTAACAAATAAAATTAATTTTATGTAAAATAACAAAAATTTCACAAAAACTACAAAAATAAATGTATAATTATATATAGAGGTGAATACATGAAAATTTTAATAGCAGACGACGAACAAGGAATAAGAGAAGTAATAAAAGAATATTGCCTCCTTGAAAACTATGAAGTAATAGAAGCAGAAAATGGAATAGAAGCAATAAATAAAGTAAAACAAAACGACATAGACATAATAGTACTAGATATAATGATGCCAAAACTAGACGGTTATAGTGCTTTAAAAGAAATAAAACAAATAAGAAATATACCAGTTATATTACTATCAGCTAGAAAAGAAGAATTTGATAAATTAATGGGATTTGATTTAGGAACAGACGATTATATAACAAAGCCATTCTCGCCAAGAGAACTAATTGCAAGAATAAAAGCAATCTTAAAAAGAACAAATAACGAAAAAGATGAATTTATACTAGATACATTAAAAGTAGACTTTAAAGGTCATACTGTATCAATAGATAATCAAGAAATAAAACTAACTCCAAAAGAATTCGAACTACTATCGTTATTTATAAAAAATGAAAATATAGCATTATCAAGAGAACAATTACTGAATAAAATTTGGGGATATGATTTCTATGGAGACGATAGAACAATAGATACACATATAAAAATGCTAAGAAATAACCTTAAACAATATAGAAATTTAATAGTAACAGTAAGAGGAATGGGATATAAATTTGAGAACAAGAAGTAATTTGCGATATAAAATTTGGCTATACTTAATTGTATTTTCATTAAGTATAATAATATTACTATGGTTATTTCAAGTAATATTTCTAGACGGATACTATAAATGGTATAAAACAAAAGAACTTGTAAATACAGTAAATACAATAGTACAAAACTTTAATGAAGAAAACTACGAACAATCACTAGATGACATATCACACGATAGAGGAGTATGCATAGAACTAGTAAACAATAACAAACTAGTATATACCTCAAATCAATTCAACAAAGGATGTATGGCAACAAACGACGACAATAACTATAAAAGTGAATTCATAAAAAGTGATAACATATCAGCCAGATACACACTAAAAAACACAAGATTTAACAATAAATCATTAGTATTAGCTGTAAAATTAAATAATAAAGCAAGCCTATTCGTAAGCGCATCATTAGAACCACTAGACGCAACAGTAAAAATACTGCAAAGTCAACTATTCTACATAACACTAATAGTAATAATACTATCATTAATAGTATCATATTTTATATCAAGAATAATATCAAACCCAATAATAAAAATGAAAAACAAAGCAAAAGAACTAGCAAGCGGAAACTACAATATAACATTTGAAAAAAGTGATATAGAAGAACTTAATGAACTATCAAAAACATTAAATTACGCATGTAGTGAACTAGAAAAAACAGAAGACCTAAGAAGAGAACTAATGGCAAATGTATCACATGATTTAAAAACCCCATTAACAATGATAAAGGCATATGCAGAATTAATAAGAGATGTGACACATAATGATACAGAAAAAATGAATAAAAACCTAAATACAATAATAGAAGAAACAGATAGACTTAATGTATTAGTAAATGATATCTTAGAACTATCAAAAATGAAATCAAACATTGCTCCATTAGAACTAGAAGAATTTGACCTAAATGAACTTATAAAAACAATAATTAATAGATATGAAATATATATAGAAAAAGAAAACTACAATATTGAATACAAAGAAAAACCAAACACAATAATAAAAGCAGACAAAAAAAGAATAGAACAAGTAATATACAATCTAATTAACAATGCAATAAACTATACAGGAGAAGATAAAAAAGTAATAATAAATATAAAAGAAGAAAAACAAAATATTAAAATTGAAATAAAAGATACAGGAAAAGGAATAAGTAAAAAAGACTTAGAATATATTTGGGATAAATACTATAAAGTAGATAAAACTCATTCACGAGTACAAGTTGGCTCGGGAATAGGATTATCAATAGTAAAAAATATATTAATAAGTCATAAATTCGAATATGGAGTAGAAACAAAAATAAATAAAGGGACAACATTCTATTTTATAATACCAAAAAATGACTAAAAGCTAGTCATTTTTTTCTATAAATTTTCCTTGATAAGAATCGCGTTTAACAAGTTCCTTATCAATCTCATTCAAAACACAAAACTTCTTTAATAACCAAGAAGGCTCAATCAAATCCTCCTTCTTAGGATCACCAGTAATACGATTAATAACAATTTCAGGTCTTAATAATTCCAATTGATCACATACAATATCAACATACTCATCACGAGTTAAAATATGAAAAGGATTATTCAAATATATTCTAGCAAGCTGAGTATTTTTAACAACATGAAGCATATGTATTTTAACACCCTGTATATCAAGACTATTAATATGCCTTACAGTATCAAGCATCATATCCTTTGTTTCATAAGGAAGACCATTGATAATATGAACAACAACATTAATATTACGTTCACGAAGTCTTTTAACCATATCATCAAAACACTTTAAAGAATGACATCTATTAATAAACTTATTAGTAGATTCATGAATACTCTGTAACCCTAACTCAACAGTTAAAAAAGTACGAGAATTCAAATCGCTTAAATAATCTAAACATTCATCCGTTATGCAATCAGGACGAGTAGCGATAGATAGACCAACAACATCAGGAAGTTTCAAAATAGATTCATACTTTTCCTTTAAATCAGATAAAGGGGCATACGTATTAGTTCTAGCTTGAAAATAACCAATATACTTACCAGACCACTTCTTATCCATTATAGATTTAACATCATAAAACTGTTTAATTAAATCATCACATCTTCTACCAGCAAATTCACCACTGCCAAGAGGAGAACAATAAATACAACCACGAGTACTTAAAGTACCATCTACATTAGGACAACTAAAACCACCATTCAAACTGATTTTAAAAACTTTATAACCAAACTTATGCTTATAAAAATAATCAAGAGTATGATATCTCTTATTAGAATCACTATATAAAAACATAAAAGAAAAAGATTAAATTAATCTCATTTCATTTTCAGTAAAAAACGGTTTATCCTTATTAATCCTATCATAAAACAAAATGCCATCTAAATGATCAATCTCATGTTGAAAAGCAATAGCCAAATCCTCACGAGCACGAACCCTAATCATATTTCCATCCTCATCAAAACCCTCAACAGTAACACGAGCATGCCTTGGAACATGACCCTCAACCTCACGATTAACACTTAAACATCCTTCGCCAGCTTCAGCAGCAATCATTTCCTCAGAACTACTAACAATCTTAGGATTAATAAAAACATAATTATCAAACTTACCATCATCATACTCATGTACAATAACAATAATTCTTTTATTAATACCCAATTGAGGATAAGCAAGCCCCATACCAGGTCTTAAATCATACTTCTTTTCATATTCCTCAATTTGACTATATGTTAAATGATCAATAATTCTTTGAATCAACTTCTTATCATCACTCGAAAGTGGAAACTCCACATCAACAGATTTAGCTCTTAAATGTTTATCTTTTTCATCTAAAATATTTAATTTTTTAAACATAAAATCACCTCAACGCAAATATTTTATCATAAAAAAGAAATAAAGTAAACAAATCAGTAAATAATAAAAAGGGTGAAATATGAAAACAATACTATATACAGGAGCAACAAGTGGAATAGCAAAAAACGTAATAAAAAAAATAAAAAACAAATATATAATATACGTTGGAGTACACACTAAAAAACAAAAAGAAATACTATCAAATAGATACAAACAAGAAAAAAATATAAAAGTAATAAAACTAGATTTACTAAATAAAAAAGATATAGAACAAATAAAACAATTAGATATAGATATTTTAATATCAAATGCAGCAATTAATCTGGGAGGTTCATTAACAGAAATAAATATAAACAAATTAAAACAAGTATACGAAATAAACGTTTTTAAAAACCTAGAATTAATACAAATTGTACTAAAAAACATGATAAAAAAGAATAGCGGAAAAATAATTATAATGTCGTCATTATCAGGAATAATGCCATTAAAATTTACAGGTTCATACTCATCAACAAAAGCAAGCTTAATAAATATTGCTCAAACACTAAAAAAAGAATTAAAAGAATTAAATACAAACATAAAAATAAAACTAATAGAACCAGGTATGTATAAAACAGGATTTAATCAATTAATGATTGAAGATAAATATGAATGGATGAAAGAAAAATCATACTTTAAAGAAGAATTAGAAAAAATTCAAAAAAAAGAAAACATATTTTTAAAAATAATAGAGTACAAAAAAACAGAAACAATAACAAAACAAATAATAAATGCAATAAAAAAAGATAATAAATTTATTTATAGTGCACCAATAGAACAAAGACTGCTAACAAAAATCTATTCATTATTCAATAGCTAACTTCCTATAACCTAAAATAAAAAAAAGAATAGGTTATTGTAGGAGGTTTTTTTATGTATCACTTTATTGGAATAAAAGGTTCTGGAATGAGCGCACTTGCAATAATAATGAAACAATTAGGTTTTAATGTACAAGGAAGCGATATAAACAAACACTATTTTACAGAAACAAACCTAATAAAAAACAACATTAAAATATTTGAATTTAACGAACAAAATATAAAAGAAAACATGATAATAATAAAAGGAAATACATTTACAAACGAAAATATAGAAGTAAAAAAGGCACAAGAACTAAACTTAAAAATATATACATATCAAGAAATGGTAGATAAAATAACAAGAAATTTTAACCTGATAACAGTAAGTGGTTGCCACGGAAAAACAACCACTTCATCAATGCTTTCGCATATACTTGAATCAAACTATATCATAGGAGACGGAAGCGGCGGAGTAGGAAAAAACAACTACTTCGTATTAGAAGCATGTGAATATAAAAGACACTTTTTAAGCTATAATCCAAACTATGCCATAATAACAAACATAGACTTAGACCATATAGACTATTACAAAAACATAAAAGACATAATAAAAGCATACAAACAATTTATAAAAAAAGCAAACATAGTGCTGATATGTGGAGACGACAAATATTCAAAAAAACTAAAACATAGAAACATATATAAATACGGAACAAAAAACAAAAACTACTTTCAAGCAAAACAAATAAAATATACAAATAAAGGAATAGAATTTGATTTATATGTAAAAAAAGAATACAAATACAATTTTAAACTTCCATTTTACGGAAGACACATGCTAGAAAATACACTAGCGGTAATAGCAATCTGTTACCTAGAAAAAATACAACTAAAAGAAATAGAAAATAAATTAAAAACATTTAAAGGAGCAAAAAGAAGATTTAAAGAAACAAAAATAAACGATAACATAGTAATAGATGACTATGCACACCATCCAAACGAAATAAAAGCAGTAATACAAGCAACAAAACAAAAATATCAAAACAAAAAAATAATAACAGTATTTGAACCACATACATTTACACGAACAAAAAAATTTCACAAAAAAATAGCACAAGAATTAAATAAATCAGATTATACGTACATAATGAATATATATCCTTCAAGAGAAAATAAAGAAAAATACAAAAACATAACATCAAACTTAATAATAAAAAAAATAAAAAAAGGAGAAAAACTAGAAAAAACAGAATATAAAAAACTACTAAAACATAAAAACTCAGTAATACTATTTATGAGTCCTAACGATTTAACAGAATTAGAACAAAAATATATGAATGAATATAGAAAATTGACAAAATAATTAGACAGTGATAATATACAAAAAAACGGAGGACAAATATGATAAAAAACAAGAAAAAAATTATATCACTACTAACATTATCACTAATAAGTTCAGTATCATGTACAAATAAAGAAAGAAAACAAGACGAAAATACCTTTCAAACACATTATGGAATGAAATATCTAAAAGAATACAAAGACTACTTAGAAATGAATGGAATAAACTATGAAAATGCTCGAGCACATGCAGAAGGAGACGACGTAGTAATAAAAGAAAAATGTTACTCGGAATATATAATAGAACCAGATAAACCTAATACAATAGACGATATTGTAAACTTTTACAACATGGAAAAAGACGAATTTCTAAATCTAAACAACTTAGAAGAAACAGAAAAACTAAAAACAGAACAAAAAGTAACAGTATACTTCACAAAATATTATTACTTTTCACTAGAAGAATTAGAAGAATCAAAAAAGTATTACTACTACAAAATAACAGAAAATAACACACTAACACAAATAGTAGAAAACTATAACGTAACACTAGAAGAAATACTAGAAACAAACGAATTCATTGAAAATCCAGACATAATAAAAAAAGATACAATTATAAAAATACCAAAGAAAAAAGAAGAAAAAACAAAATAAAAAAACAAAATTAAAAAAAAGGTAAATTAACTCTTGCCAATACCATACTAAATGTGGTACAATTAATTTGCCTGTTTGAAATGGCGATGTAGCTCAGCTGGCTAGAGCACCTGGTTCATACCCAGTAGGTCGGTGGTTCGAATCCACTCGTCGCTACCAATAAGAAATCAACCCTTATTTTATAAGGGTTTTTATTTTCAAAATATCAAATAATAACATATAGTTTGATAGGAGGTAATAAAAATGTTTAACATAAAATATAAAGGAAATTTTGTTTCTGATGATCAACTTATAAATGGAAAAAGTATTCCTGAAAATGCTAAAGAATTTGGTATAATTTCAGATTTAACTAAAGAATTAGGAAGAGGATTCATTATGGCATTACCAATTTTTATAATAATGGTAATAATGACATATTTAAAAATAAAAAACATAGATTTTCATTTAAAAATGAATCTAGATACTATTATTTCGTTTTTAATTATTATAATATCAGTTCATATATTAACCATAGTTCATGAAATAATACATGCACTTTTTTATCCATTTAAATATGAAAAAGAAATATGGATATCTAAAGATAAAGGTGTTCGATTTGTTTATTGTGGAGAAATAATAAGTAGAACAAGATACATTGTTATGGCACTAGCACCAATGTTTATACTAGGAATAATTCCATTTACTATATGGTTCATATCACCAAATATTATTCCAATGCCATATAACATAGCAGTCGCAGTTATATTTTGGTTAATGACAATAGTCGCGATGGGCGATATAGCTAATATTTACTATGTTATAAAAGAAGTACCAAAAAAAGCTAAAGTATTTAATTATGGACTATTAAGATCATTTTATATAGAAAAATAATAATTTTTTGACTATTTTTAAAAAAAGTATTAAAATATAGGAGTGTTAAGGAGTAAAATATGGAAAATATAGATTATATAGAATTAGTAAAATACTATGGAAAAGAAATACTAGAATCTAAAAACTTTCAAAAAGAAAAACAATTTATTCAACATGGAAATGTATCAGTGTATGAACACTCAATATTAGTTGCAATTGAATGCATTAAAATTGCTTATAAATATGGCATACCAGTAGATTTAAAAACATTAATAAGAGGTTCACTATTACATGACTTCTTCCTATACGATTGGCATATAAAAGACAAAAACAATAAATGGCACGGAGTAAAACACGCCAAACGAGCACTAGAAAATGCAAAAAAGGAATTTGAATTAAACGAAATAGAACAAAATATGATATATTGCCACATGTTTCCATTAAATCTTAGAATTCCAAAATATAGAGAAAGTGCAATTCTATGCATCGCAGATAAAATATCCGCAACAAAAGAAACAATATCTCCATATATAGAAATAATAAAAAGAAAAAAACAATACACACAATAATGAATATATATGAATATATAGATAGATATGGAGATAAAACATTTAAAGAAAAAGAATTTAACGAAATAGATAATTTAATTTTCTCACTAATAATATACCTAAATTTAGGAAAAATAATTACAGAAGAAACCAATACACTAGAACAAATTGGAAAAAAAATAACAGAAGAAAAAAAATTCAAACAAGAATTTTCACAACAAAAAGATGCATATAAATGTTTAAAACAAATAATGAATACAAATAGATACAAAGACATTAAACTAAAAGACTATGTATATATAGGAACAAATAATGAACAATTCAGTGTAGTAACATTCATTATAAATAAAAAACTAATATACATATCATTTGAAGGAACGGACCACTTGATAAGCGGATGGAAAGAAGATTTTGAACTATCATATATGTATCCAACCGCATCACAACAACATGCAATAGAATACTTAAAAAAACAAATAAAAATATTTGGACCAAAAGTAATAGTGGGTGGACATTCAAAAGGTGGAAACTTAGCCCAAGTATCATCAATGGAAATGAATATAATAAAAAAACTAAAAATAAAAAAAATCTATAACAATGATGGCCCAGGATTAAGACTTAAACAATTCAAATCAAGAAAATATAAACAAATAAAAAAGAAATTGGTCCATATAGTCCCACATAATAGTGTATTTGGAATATTACTAAGAAACGATAAATATAAAGTAGTAGTTTCTACAAAAAAAGCAATACAATCCCATGCAATGTCATCGTGGATGGTATATGATGATTATCTTTCAGAAACAGACTTATCAGAAAAAAGTATAGAGCTAGAAAAAAGCATAATAGAATGGCTAAATAATCATAATGAAGAACAAAGAAAAAAAATGATAAATAACGTATTCAATATATTTAAAAAATGTGAAATAAATGACACAAAAGATTTGAGAAAATTAAAATCAATTATAAAAATAATGAAAGAAGTAAGAAACATAGATAAAGAAACAAAAGAACTAGTAGCAAGTTTCATAAATTATAATTTTTTCTAAAAATAATAAAGCCCCATTTCAATATTAAGGAATGGGGTTAAAAATTAAAAAAAATAAAAAAATTTTTAAAAAATATTGCAATCTATGTGTACTTATGGTATCATTAAATAGCAGTGTTAATTGCAACAACATTCTGGACCCTTAGCTCAGTTGGTTAGAGCACGCGGCTCATAACCGTGCGGTCATAGGTTCGAGTCCTATAG
>DFLA01000029.1:30177-41364 GCA_002374055.1 Caryophanales bacterium UBA3631 | reverse complement strand
GGATTTAATCATATTATTTTTTCAAGGATGAAGATTACACATTATCATGTTTTCAGAGAATAATTTCTCTATATATTAAATTGGTGACAATAGCAAAGAGGATACACCTGTTCCCATCCCGAACACAGAAGTTAAGCTCTTTAACGGCGAAAATAGTTTTTAGCGAAGATAGCAAGTTGCCAATTTTTTTTTTATGTTTTTTAAACTCTATTTTTTAGAGTTTTTTATTGTATCTAAATATATAATTTGATATAATATGAAACTATGGAGGCAAAAACATGGAAGGAAAAAAAAATGAAAATGTTCAAAAAAAAATTCGTTTAGTGGATACAAGATTTACAGACTCATCAACTGGAAAAGTTAGTGATTGGTTTGGCTATCTTTATTATTGTACTGATTTGTGTAAAGGAATGTGGAAATTAGAAAAAATATTAGAAGATATTTATAAAAGATTAATTGAATTAGAGACTACAAAAAAACAACAGTTAAGTGAAATTAAAGGTATGTTTGGAGAAATTAAATCACTTCAACAAGCAGTGGAAAAAGTTAGTAGTTTAGAAGCAGAAAAAAAAGAACAATGTGTAGAAATTGAACAATTGGATCAAAAATCTTTACAAGAAAGCAATTTATTGTCATCAGCTGATTTAGCGTTTATAATAAGCTTGAATAATATTAACTCTGAAAAATTAGAAAAATATTTAAATAGTATTCTTGTTTTGAAGGTTAAATATCTTTCTAGTGTAGCTCTTGCTAGAATGTCAAAAAACAACTATGCTGAAAATGATGCTTATAATGTATATAAATTAGTTGCTCAAGTAAATTATCTTAATTATGGTGGTAGTCAAATAATCGAGACTTTGTGTTCTGAAATAGAAGATAAATCACCATCTGAAATAGTTCAAATGATAAAACAAGTATTAAATAGTACTACTATGCAAAACGAATATCAAGGACCACAAAGATAAAATAATTTTAAATTCATAAACTCTATTGATATGATAGAGTTTTTTTTATATAATTATATATGGTGATAAAATGGAATATAAAATTATAACAAGCAGTGAAGAAGAAACAATTGAACTCGCTCAAAATTTTGAGTCTGAGAAATTTCCAAATATGGTTATTTGTTTGAATGGTGAATTAGGAAGTGGTAAGACTATTTTTACTAAAGGATTTGCTCAAGCTATGGAGATATCTGATACTATAACTTCTCCAACTTTTACTATAATTAAAGAATATGAGGGTGATATGCCTTTATATCATATGGATGTATATAGATTAGATGAAGATAGTTCTGATATTGGTATTGAAGAGTATTTTGATAAAGGTGGAGTTTGTATTATTGAATGGGCTGATAATATAAAGGATATTCTTCCTAAAAATAGATTGGATATAAAAATTAAAGTTATTGATGAGAATAAAAGAAGTCTTATTATAAATGCTTATGGTAAAGAGTATGAAGAATTATGTGAGGCTGTTTTATGATTTCTTTATTTGTAGATACTGCTTTATCATATATTAGAGTTGCTTTATTTAAAAATGATTCATTATTAGATTTTATTAATGAAAAATGTGAAAAGAATATGTCTTCTTTATTTGATGTTAGAGTTAGAGATTTATTTGAAAGAAATAGTTTATCTTTAAATGATGTTCAAAAAATATACACTGTTACTGGTCCTGGTTCTTTTACTGGTATTCGAGTTGGTATGACTTTTTCTAAAGTTTTAGCAATGTCTCAAGGTCTTAAAATTACACCAATATCCGAATTACAAGTATTAGCTTCTACTATGACAAATAAGGATAAAGCTCCTTTAATTGATGCAAGAAGAGGGTATGTTTATGCTGGTATATATGATAAAGATTTGAACACACTTACAGAAAATCAACATATTTTATTAGAGGACTTTTTGAGCATAAATAAAGATGTGGAATATATAAGCTATGATAGTTTTGAACATATTTCTACAATAGAACCAAACATAGATTTTGAAAAAATAATATTAAAAAACAAAGAAAAAAAACAAATAGAACACGAAGTTCTAACTCCAAACTATTTAAAATTAACTGAAGCAGAAGAAAATTTAAGAAAGAAAAAAGAAAATGATAACTAATTATGTAGATAATTATTATGAATATTTAAATAAAAATATAAAAGAATTTAATGCAGAATACTTAAAAAAAGAAAACCCTTTTTTAAAAAACTATGTTTATCTAGAAAATAATCGACCTATAGGGCTTATAAGCTATTCACTAATATATGATAGAATTGAATTAGAGTATATTTGGACAAGTTTTGAACATAGAAAAAAGGGAATTGCTTCAAAATTAATGGATACAATGATTAAAGAAAAAGTGAAAAATATTACTTTAGAAGTTAATGTTAATAATAAAGGCGCAATAAAATTATACGAGAAGTATGGTTTTAGGATTGTTTCTATAAGAGAAAAATATTATGGTAATGATGATGCTTATTTAATGATTAGAGAGATGATGTAAATGAAGGATACTTATATTTTTGCGATAGAGTCTAGTTGTGATGAGACTAGTGCTTCTATTATAAAAAATGGTTGTGAGGAAATATCTACTGTTATTTCTACTCAGATATCTACCCATAAGGAGTATGGTGGTGTTGTACCTGAAATAGCAAGTAGATTACATATTAACAATATTACTTTGGTTTTGGAAGAAACATTAAAAAAGGCTAATATGAAAATGGATGATATGGATGCCATAGCTGTTACATATGGTCCTGGATTAATAGGTTCTTTATTAGTTGGTGTTGAAGCTGCTAAGTCTTTATCTATGATTTATAATAAACCATTAATTCCTGTTCATCATATTGCTGGACATATATATGCGAATAATTTGGTTAAGCCTCTTAATTTTCCTTTGATTGCGCTTGTTGTGAGTGGTGGTCATACTGAACTAATATATATGAAAGAACATTATTCTTTTGAGAGAATTGGCGGTACTTTAGATGATGCGATAGGTGAGGCATATGACAAAGTTGCACGTGTTATTGGTGTTCCATATCCTGGTGGACCGTTGGTTGACAAATTAGCTCATGAGGGAATTGATTCTTATAATTTACCTTTACCACTTGATGATGATAGTTATAATTTTAGTTTTAGTGGTATTAAAAGTGCTGTCATGAATTTAGTTAATAATGAGAAACAAAAAGGTAATGAAATCGTAAAAGAAAACTTAGCATGTTCTTTTCAGAATAGAGTTGTTAATGTTATTGTAAAGAAGACTATGAAGGCTCTAAAGGATTATAATGTAAATAATTTGATTGTTGCAGGTGGTGTATCTGCTAATAGGGGATTACGCGAAGCTTTTAAGGTTGAGTGTGATAAGAATGGTATCGATTTAACTATCCCTGAAATTAAGTATTGTACAGATAATGCTGCAATGATTGGTGCTGCTGCGTATCAATTATATTTAAAGGGTAGATTTTGTGATATTGATTTAAATGCGAAAGCAAGTGACAAATTGAACTAGATTTTTATCTAGTTTTTTTTACAAACAATTGTTCTATTTTACTTTTTTTTTTGTTTTTTTTATGTTATTATTATATAGGTGATAAGTATGAAGTTAGTAGGGTATAATGATAAACAAATGGAAGCTATTCTAAAAGTTGATGGACCTATTTTAGTTATTGCTGGAGCTGGTAGTGGTAAGACTAAGGTTTTGACTACAAAAATTGCATATTTAGTTGATAATGGTGTTCCTACTGATAATATACTTGCGATTACTTTTACTAATAAGGCTGCAAAAGAAATGAAAGATAGGGTTATTGGAATGTTAGGTTCAGTTGGTTATGAGATTAGAATTTCTACTTTTCATTCTTTTGGTGTTTTTTTGATACAGAAGCATTATAATGAGTTAGGTTATCAAAAGAATTTTACTATATTAGATAGTGATGATTCTTTGTCAATTATTAAGCGTATAATGAAGGATTTGAATATTGATACTAAGGAATATAATCCAAAGGCAATACGAAATGCTATTTCTAGTGCAAAGAATGAATTAATTAGTGCTTTGGAATATGAAAGATTTGTTAGTGATAATTTTAGTCAAAAGGTTTTGGATGTTTATACTAGATATGAAAAAAAGCTTTTAATTAATAATTCTTTGGATTTCGATGATTTGTTGTTTTTACCTATAAAACTATTTAAATCTAATCCTGATATTTTGAAGTATTATCAAGATTTATATCAATATGTGTTGGTTGATGAATATCAGGATACTAATGAGGCACAGTATATTTTAATTAAAATGTTAAGTGCTAAAAATAGAAATATATGTGTAGTTGGTGATGAGTCTCAATCAATATATTCTTTTAGAGGTTCAAATTATAGAAATATTTTGAATTTTGAGAAGGATTATAAAGATTGTAAAACTATTTTATTGGAGCAAAATTATAGGTCTACTTCTACTATTTTGAATAGTGCGAATGATGTTATTAAAAATAATAAATATAGAAAAGATAAGAAATTATGGACTTTAAATGGTGATGGAGATAAAATTGAATATTATAAAGCTTTAGATGAGAAAGATGAGGCAAATTATGTTGTTAGACAAATAGAAAATTTGATTAACAATGGTGTAAATAAAAATGAAATTGCAGTTTTGTATAGAACTAATGCGCAATCACGTGTTATGGAGGAAGCATTGTTAAGATCAAATATTCCTTATAAGGTTGTTGGTAGTTTTTATTTCTATAATAGAAAGGAAATTAAGGATTTAATTTGTTATTTAAAACTTATTTATAATAAGTATGATGATATAAGTCTTCAAAGAATTATTAATGTTCCTAAGAGAGGAATTGGAGATAAAACTATTGAAAATTTAATGCTGAAGGCCCAACAAGATAATGTATGCATGTATGATGCGATTGATGGTGGAAAAGAACAATGTTTTAAAAATATTATAGAGGATATTATTAGTGTTAAGGATAATTATAGTTTAACTGAACTTGTTGATTTGGTTCTTGATAAATCTGGTATTAAGTCCGAGCTGGAATCTGAAAAGAGTATTGAGTCTGAAATTCGTTTGGAAAATTTGGAAGAGTTTAAGTCAATAACTAAAGCATTTGAAGAAAAGAATGGTTTAATTTCTCTAGAGGATTTTCTTACTGAGATAAGTTTGGTTTCTGATGTTACCGAGCATAAGAATGATATTGATGTAGTAACTTTGATGACTGTTCATTCTGCCAAGGGACTTGAATTTGAAAATGTTTTTTTAATTGGTATGGAGGAAGGAATTTTTCCTCACAATAATTCATTTTTTTCTAGTGAAGCTTTGGAGGAAGAAAGAAGACTTTGTTATGTTGCAATAACTCGTGCTAAGAAGAAACTATGGCTTGTTAATGCTCATAAAAGATTGTTATTTGGTAGTGATAGTTATAATAAACCTAGTAGATTTATAGATGAAATAAGTGATGATTATATTAAACAAGATCAATCTGAGGTTATTAGTCTTAATTCTAGCAAAAAATCATTTATTCAGAAAGCTGTTGATGATTCTGTTAGCTATGGACCTGGTGATAAAGTTTGTCATGATGTTTTTGGTGAAGGTGTTGTTATTAGTATCGATGGTAGTGTTGTTAGTATTGCATTTTCTCATCCATATGGTGTAAAAAAATTGTTGAAGGGTCATAAAAGTATAAAAAAAGTATAGTTAAAATATGTTAAAACATATTTATATATGTTATAATTAATATGTAAGATGGAGGATATGGTATGGTATTGAGTATAATTGATACATTACAGGAATATGCTGATAAGTTGAGGGAATGGACTATATCTAATACTAATAATCCTGTTTTTTGGTTGATAGCTTTTGCATTAGGTTTGTTAATTTTTAAGTTGACATATGATGCGTTGAGTAAAAATTAGATGATTATTATTAATCATTTTAATTTTCTTGATGGGGTGATTTTATGAAGGAAAGAATGCAGGAAATTATAGATATATTAAATGAGGCTAATTATAATTATTATGTTTTGGATAATCCCACTATTACTGATCAAGAATATGATAGGTATATGCAGGAACTTATTGCATTGGAGGAAAAGTATCCTGAGTTAAAACGTGATAATTCTCCTACAAGTCGTGTGGGTGGAACTGTTATTGATGAATTTAAGAAAGTTACTCATAAGATTCCAATGCTTAGTTTGAGTAATGTCTTTAACGAGAGTGATATAATTTCTTTTGATGAAAGGATTCGTAAGGAAGTAAAAAATCCTAAATATGTTGTAGAGCCCAAGATAGATGGATTATCAGTTTCTTTATATTATGAAGATGGTGAATTTGTTAGGGCTGCAACTAGAGGTGATGGTGTTGTTGGTGAGGATATAACTCATAATGTTTTAACTATAAAGAACGTTCCTTTAAAGTTGAGAGAGAATGTTACTATTGAGGTTCGTGGCGAAATATATATGGATAAGGATACTTTTAATGGTATAAACGAGGAGAGAAAGCGAAATGGATTTCCTTTGTTTGCAAATCCCCGTAATACTGCTGCTGGTAGTATTAGACAGTTGGATTCTAAGATTGCTGCTAGCCGTAATTTAAAAACTTTTATATATCATTTGCCTAATGCTTTAGATTATGGAATACATTTTCATAGTGAAGCTTTGGAGTATATGAAAAGATTAGGTTTTACTGTTAATGAGCATATTAAACGTGTTGATAGTATAGATGGTTTACTTGATTTTATTTCTTATTGGACTCTTAATCGTGATAGTTTACCATATGAAATTGATGGTATGGTTATTAAGCTTGATGATATTGATCAACAACAACGTTTAGGTTTTACAGCTAAATATCCTAAGTGGGCTACAGCTTATAAGTTTCCTGCTACTCGTGTTTTAACTAAGTTAAAGGAAATAAAATTTACGGTTGGTCGTACTGGTCAAGTAACTCCTAATGCAATTTTGGAACCGGTAAGATTAATGGGAAGTATTATTTCTAAGGCTACTTTGCATAATGAGGATTATGTTTTATCTAAGGATATACGTACCGGAGATATTGTTTCTATTATTAAGGCTGGGGATGTTATTCCAAGAGTTGAAGAGAGTATTATTGAAAGACGTACTGGTGAAGAAATTCCTTTTATAATGACTGATGTATGTCCAATTTGTGGGAGTAAACTTGTTAAAAAGGATGCTAGTTATTATTGTGTTAATCCTTTATGTGATGCCAAGAATATTGAAAAGTTGATTCATTTTGCTTCACGTGATGCTATGAATATTGATGGTTTTGGTGATCAAATTATTGAAGATTTTTATAATATGGGATATTTGAAAAGTTTTATTGATTTTTATCATTTAAAAAAATATAAAAGTGAATTGATGGAGCTTGAAGGCTTTGGTAATAAGAGTATAAATGCTTTAATAGATAGTATAGAGGAAAGCAAGAAGAATTCTTTAGAGAGATTGTTGTTTGCCTTAGGTATTAGATATGTTGGTAGTAAAACTGCTAAAATATTGGCTAAAAGGTTTAGTAGTATTGATAATATTATGAATTCTTCTTATGATGATTTAGTTTCTGTTCGTGATATAGGTAGTGTAATTGCGAAGAGTATAGTTGAGTATTTTTCTAATGAGGACAATGTTAAATTAATTTCTGATTTGAAAGAGATTGGAGTTAATATGAAATATAATGGTCCTATTGAAATTTTAGATGAAGAGTTTTCTGGTAAGACTTTTGTTCTTACGGGAACTTTGGAAAAATATAAGCGTAATGATTTAAAAGCTATAATTGAATCTAAAGGTGGTAATGTATCGGGTTCTGTCAGTAAAAAAACAGATGTAGTAATTGTTGGTAGTGATCCTGGTAGTAAATATAATGATGCCTTAAAATTAGGTGTCGCTATATGGAATGAAAATGATTTGGTTAGTAAATTAGGAGGTTAGTTTTATGGAAATATGGGATAGATTTAAAGGTAGTAAATGGAAAGAAAGCATTGATGTAAGTGATTTTATTATAAATAACTATACTGAATATAAAGGTGATGAGTCTTTCTTAGTTCGTTCAACTGACAAGACAAATAAGGTATGGGATAAGTGTAAGAATTTAATTGCTGAGGAGTTAAAAAAAGGTGTATTAGATGTTGATACTGTTAATATGAGTGGTATTGATTCATTTAATCCTGGCTATATTGACAAAGATAATGAGGTTATAGTAGGGTTACAGACTGATGCTCCATTAAAGAGAATGATTAATCCTTATGGTGGAATAAGGATGGTTTATAATGAGTTGGATGCTTATGGTTATAAGTTGGATCCTGATGTTGATAAGAAGTTCAATCAGTATCGAAAAACTCATAATCAAGGTGTTTTTGATGCTTATACTAAGGAAATTCGTGCTGCTAGAAGTGCACATTTATTGACTGGATTACCTGATGCTTATGGTAGAGGTCGAATTATAGGTGATTATAGAAGAATTGCTTTATATGGTATTGATTATTTAATAGAGTGTAAACAAAAGGATTTGGATATTATTACTGATATTAATGAGTCTAATATTCAATTACGTGAGGATGTTAGTGAACAAATTCGAGCTTTAGGTAAGATTAAGAGTATGGCTTCTAAGTATGGGTTTGATATTAGTAAACCTGCTAGTAATGCTCGTGAAGCTGTTCAATGGGTTTATTTTGGGTATTTAGCTGCTATTAAAGAAAATAATGGTGCGGCTATGAGTTTAGGTAGAACTTCTACTTTCTTAGATATTTATATCGAAAATGATATTAAGGAAGGTATTTTAACAGAGGAAGAGGCCTGTGAGTTAATTGATCAGTTTATTATTAAGTTGAGAATTGCTCGTCATTTGAGAACTCCAGAGTATAATGATTTGTTTGCTGGTGATCCTACTTGGGTTACTGAATCTATTGGTGGTATGCTTGATGAAAGTAGATCATTTGTTACTAAAACAAGTTTTAGATATTTGAATACTTTAATAAATTTGGGTCCTGCTCCTGAACCTAATATGACAATTTTATGGTCAAATGGTTTACCTGATAATTTTAAGAAATATTGTGCAAATATTTCTATTAAGACTGATGCTATTCAGTATGAAAATGATGATTTGATGCGTTCTATTTATGGTAATGATTATGCAATTGCTTGTTGTGTTAGTGCTATGCAAGTTGGTAAGCAGATGCAGTTTTTTGGAGCACGTTGTAATTTAGCTAAGGCATTGTTATATTCTATTAATGGTGGAGTTGATGAGGTATCTGGTAAAGTCGTAGTTGATGGATTAGAAAAAATTGATTCTGAGGTTTTAGATTATGATAATGTTATGAAACATATGGAAGTAACTATGAGTCGTGTTGCAAAGACTTATGTTGATGCGATGAATATTATTCATTATATGCATGATAAGTATGCATATGAAGCAGGTCAAATGGCTTTACATGATACAAATTTAGATCGTTTGATGGCTTTTGGTGTTGCAGGATTATCGGTTGTAGCTGATAGTTTAAGTGCTATTAAGTATGCTAAGGTTAAGCCTATTAGAAATGAGGAAGGCATTGCTATTGATTTTCAAATTGATGGTGATTATCCTAAGTATGGTAATGATGATGATAGGGTTGATTCATTGGCAGTTATGATTGTTGAAAAATTTTATAATGAGTTAAAGAAGCATAAATTGTATAGAGGTGCAAGACATACTTTGTCTATTTTGACTATTACTTCAAATGTTGTTTATGGAAAGAATACTGGTGCTACTCCTGATGGACGTAAGGCTGGAATACCATTTGCTCCTGGTGCTAATCCAATGCATGGCAGAGATTCTAGTGGTGCTTTAGCATCATTGAATTCGGTTGCTAAGTTACCATATCGTAATGTATGTCAAGATGGAATTTCTAATACATTTTCTATTATTCCACAGGCTTTAGGTAGTGATTCTGATAGGGTAAAGAATTTGGTTGGTATTCTTGATGGATATTTTAAACAAGGTGCTCATCATTTGAATGTTAATGTTTTAAATCGTGAGACTTTGGTTGATGCAATGGAGAATCCTGATAAATATCCTATGTTAACTATTAGAGTTAGTGGATATGCTGTTCATTTTAATAGATTGAGTCGTGAACAACAATTGGAGGTTATTAGTAGAACTTTTCATGGAGAAATTTAATGGTTGGTCATATTGATTCTATTGAAACTTTAGGTTTAGTTGATGGTCCTGGTATAAGGGTTGTGGTTTTTTTGCAAGGATGTCCTTTGAGATGTTTATTTTGCCACAATCCTGAGACATGGACTTTAAATGATAAGTTTTTAATTACTCCTGATGAATTAGTAAGACATATTTATAAGTATAGAAATTATTTTGGTATTGATGGTGGTGTTACTTTTTCTGGTGGCGAACCATTACTTCAACATGATTTTTTACTTGAATGTTTAAAATTGTGTAAGAAGATGGGAATTAATACTTGTCTGGATACTTCTGGATCTTGTCGTGGTTATGAAGATATACTCAAATATGTTGATTTAGTTATTTGGGATGTTAAAGCGTTAGAGAATGATGCTTATCATAGAATGACAGGTCAAGATATTAGTGTGTCTTTAGATTTTTTAAAGTATTGTCAAGAAACTGGTGTAAAAATGTGGATTCGACAGGTTGTTGTTCCTGGTATTAATGACAATGTTTCATATATTAATAAATTAAAAGAGTTTATAAGACCTTTAAAAAACATTGAGAAAGTTGAGTTGTTGCCTTATCACTTACTTGGTGTTTCTAAATATAAACAGTTAGGTATTCCTTATAAATTAGAGGATGTACCTGCTATGGATAAGGCAAAGTGTGATGAACTTTATAAAGTATTGATGTCTTAGTATATTGATACTTTTTGATTTTAATAAAAAAATATTTATTTTTTTTTGATTGTTTGATATAATTATTATTACAATGGAAGGGTATGATTATATGGATAATAATTTAAATAATAATTTAGGTATTCCAGGTTCAAGTGATATAAAATTTGATGATACTCCTGCTCAATCTTTTGATAGTTTATATGGTTCTAGTAGTCAAAATGAGGGTAATATAGCTCAGACTAATGTTTTGAGTTCTGGTATGAATCAAGGTCCAAGTGTAGTACCAAATCAAGGAATGGCTCCAAATATAAATCAAGGTCCAAGTGTAGTACCAAATCAAGGGATGGCTCCAAATATGAATC
>DFLA01000029.1:0-30023 GCA_002374055.1 Caryophanales bacterium UBA3631 | reverse complement strand
ATCAAGGTCCAAGTGTAGTATCAAATCAAGGGATGGCTCCTAGTATGAATCAAGGTCCAAGTGTAGTACCAAATCAAGAAATGGCTCCTAGTATTAATCAAGGTCCAAGTGTAGTACCAAATCAAGGAATGGCTCCTAGTATGAATCAAGGTCCAAGTGTAGTACCAAATCAAGGGATGGCTCCAAATATGAATCAAGGTCCAAGTGTAGTACCAAATACAGGAACTATTATTCAGTCATCATCTGATAATTTGTCTAATATGGATATTGGTTTTGAAAAAATGCAATCTATAGAGGAACAATTATCCAGAACTAGTCAATATAATCCTGAGGATTTTCAACAGGAACAAATTGTTATTTCTACTGATAATGAATCAGATAAGAGTAAGTCTGGATTAGTTTTTGTTATTGTATTGTTTGTTATACTTGCTTTGGTAATTGCATTTTTACCACAGATAACTAAATTAATTAAATAGAGTGGACATTTGTGTCCATTTTTGTTAACAAAAAAACGTAGATTTTAGTTCTACGTTTTTATATATTTTTTGATAGTTCTATTATAAGGTCCATGTTGTCATCTGTTGCCATTATGTTTTTATGTATTTGATTACATTTTTCACATTTATATATAATTTTATATGTGTTTTTAAATTTTTCTATTCCGATTGGTTTTAATAATCCTTTACATGGGTTTTGTCTATCTCCTGGATTAATGTCTACATGTTTTGAGTATAGACAGTGGTTGCAGTGGTCTCTTGTTGTATAGTTTAGTTTTTCTATTTTTTGTTTACATTTTTCACATATAAATTCTTCGTCAAGTTTTGTAAATAGTTTCATTTTATCACCGGTTTAATTATATCAAATATTATCTTTTTATAAAACCGTTTTGTATGTATTTTGTTTCATTTATAACTATAAATGCTTTTGGATCGTTTTTGTTTATTATTTTTTTTATTTCTTCTGATGATTTATTATTTATTTGTATTATTAGCATTTTTTGATTTTTATTTTCAATGTTTATTGTTGTTACTCCATATTTGTTTTTTCTTAATATGTTTTCTAAATTATTATTTGTTGTTATTACTTGGACTGTAACATATCCTTTTATATATTTATTTGATATTAATCCTCCAATATATGTTCCAGTTGAAAATCCTAGTGCATATGAAAATACTATTAATATACTATTATTATTTGTATTTAGTGCCTCTTTAACTACTAAAAACCATACTGTTATTTCTATAAAACCTATTATGCTTGCGATTAGGTTTTTATTTTTTACTGTCATTATTGTTCGTATTGTTCCTAATGATACATCAAGTATTCTTACTAAAAAAATTTTTATGCATAGAAAAAGCATATTATCACCATTTTTATTTTGTGAATATGCTTTTTTTTTATACTATAAGAATAATATTATTAAGCTTCCTATTATGATGCAATATACTACAAAGTATATAAGTTTTCCATTTTTAACAATATTTTTGAACCATTTTGTTCCTATATATGTGAATATGAAAGCCATTAGCATACTTATTCCATAGTATAGGTATTGTGTTAGTGTGAGATTTGCTTCAAATAAATCTTTTATTCCTAGTAGTGCTGTTGCGATGCTTATTGGAATATATAGTATAAATGAGAAGTCAAATGCTACTTCACGCTTAAGATTTCTGAACATTCCTCCAACTATTGTAGCGCCACTTCTACTTATCCCTGGTAATAATGCGAATACTTGGAATATTCCTATTGTTAATGCATCTTTTAGTGTTATTTGTTTTGATTCTTTTATTCCTTTAAAGTCTTTTATTATAAATAGAAATATTGATGTTATTAAAAGTGTTAGTCCTACAAATTTTATATTTTCTTCTAAGAAGTCAAATAATCCTAGTTTTTCAACAATTAAGCCAATTATTCCTGCAGGAATTGTTGCGATTATTATATACCAGCTATATTTATAATCGTCTTTGTATTTTTTTTCTTTTGTTTTTAAATATCCAAAAAAGCCTTTGAATAGTTTAAGTATTTGACTTCTAAATAGTATTGCTATTGCTATCAGGCTTCCTAGATTTGTTATTGTTGCTAGTATCCCGTAATCTATTGTGTCTAATCCTTTTAACAGTTTTTGAAATATTAGTAAGTGTCCACTTGATGAGACAGGTATTGGTTCTGTTATACCTTGTATTATTCCTAAAAAAATATATTTTATTAATTCCATTTAATCACCTATTTAATTATATACTATTTTTGTTTATTAATAAATATTATTTTTATTCTTTCATAGAATTTATTATAGGTGGTGTTTATTTGTTTAGTTTATTTTATTTATTATTGTAGTTTTAAATTATTAATGTGTATATTTTTTTAAATATTGTTAAATTTATATTTAGTGTGTATATATTTTTCTTTTTGTAGGAGGAGATAAAATATGAATTACATTTATGATATTTTGGCTAATTTTAATGATGTTTATTATGATTTTTTTGATTGGAATGAAAGTGATAGTATTATTCATATAAAAAAGATTCCAATAATAAAGGTTAATAATGATTTTTTTTATAATGTTAAGTATCATGATGTGTTTGTAGATAGCAGGTTAATTGAAAAAATTTATCATAAAACTGATTTTTTTAAGGTAAGCAAGAATAAATTTGGATATGTTTGTATTTTGAGCAATGGGATGGAGGCTATTATTGTAAGTTTTAATTCAAAAGGAAATATTTTAGGTAGGAGTAGTTTATTAATTGATGAAGAAAATGAAGTTATTGATATTTGTGAGTATATAGATGTTAGTAATTTTGATGTTGTTGTTAGAGAGAATTGTTGTTATGAGGCTTTTAAAACCAGGAAGGAATTGTCTTTTGTAAGTAGGTTTTTACAAGAATTAAAGTTGATGGATTATGATAAGTTAAGGTATTTATATTTTGAATGTTTTGATGAACGTGAGGATGATGTTAGTGTTATTACTGATAGAATTATTGGTGAGTTAAGAGAAAATTTTGAATCTATTTATGGTAAGATTTATAGTTTTTTAAAACTTATTTCTTTTAATAAATAGTTTTTTTTAATTTACTTATTTTTTTTATTTTGTTATACTGTTTATTAGGGTGTTTGTATGGAATATAAGGTTATGATTGATGCTTTTGAAGGCCCTTTAGATCTTTTATTGCATCTTATTAAAAAGTCTAATATAAATATTGTTGATATAAATATTGTTGATATTACAAAGCAGTATCTTGATTATATCAATTGTATGGAAGAATTGAATTTGGATATTGCGAGTGAGTATTTAGCTATGGCGGCTGAGTTGATTGAAATGAAGTCTAATATTTTATTGCCTCGTAGTGATGAGGAAAGTGTTGAAGAAGATAGACAGGATTTGATAAGTAGATTGCTTGATTATGAACAGTATAAAAATATGATTGGTTATCTTAGAGATTTAGAGACTAATAGAAGGGATTTTTTTACACGTGAACCTGAGGATTTAAAGAATTATGATTGTGTTAGTAATGTTTATCTTGGTGGAGATGTTTCTGTTGATGATTTGGTTGGAGCATTAAATAAGTTTTTTTCTAAGAAAGAATATGAAAAACCTCTTAATACCAAGGTTACTAGTCGTGAGTATTCTGTTGGCTTAAGGTGTGAGGAAATAAAAGATGTTTTAAAAGCTAGACATAAGGTTGTTTTTACGGATTTATTTGATAATTGTGATAAAAGTTTTATTGTTGTTACTTTTTTAGCTGTTTTGGATTTGGTTAGAAAATCTAGTATAAGGGTAAGTCAGGATAGAAATTTTAATCAAATATATATTGAGGATGTGGCATAATGAATTATAAAGGTTTAATAGAAGGTTTATTATTTGTTGTTGGTGATGAGGGTTTAACTCTTATTGATTTATGTAGTATTATTGGGGTTAGTGATGATATTGTTTTATCTAGTTTGAATGAATTAATGAGTGATTATGATAATAGTAATAGGGGAATTAGAATAGAGTTATTTGGTGAGAGTTATAAGTTAGTTACTAAAAAGGAATATAAGGATTATTTAAAGAAATTAGTTCCTGATGAGGAAGATTTACTGACTCAATCTAATTTGGAGACTTTGGCTATTATTGCTTATAATCAACCTATTACTAGAATGCAGATAGAAGAAATTAGGGGTGTTAATAGCAGTCATGTTGTTAGAAAGTTATTGATGCGTGATTTAATATGTGAAATGGGTAGGTCTGATTTACCTGGTAAACCAATTCTTTATGGAACTACTGACTTCTTTTTGGATTATTTTGGTATTAATTCTTTAGATCAATTACCTGAAATAAAAGTACCTGATAGTGATGATGAGGAAACTAATTTATTTGAATCTAAGTATAAAGAAAATTAATAAATAGTATTGATTATAATATTTTAAAATGTTATAATTTATACATGCCGGTGTGATGGAATGGTAGTCATGCTTGACTCAAAATCAAGTGGGTTTGCGCCCGTGTCGGTTCAAGTCCGACCACCGGTACCAATAAGATATTATTCGAACTCTTTAATTAGGGTTCGTTTTTTCTTGACTTTTTATAGTTTTGATTTATAATATATTTAAATTTTTAAGGAGGAATTGGTATGGCTACTTGTAGTGAGTGTAAGTATATGAATCTTAATAATGAGCATGATAATGATGGTAAATTTTGGTGTGAAGAAAAACTAGAATGGTTTAGAGCTTACGATTCCGAATGTTATAGATATCATTGTGATGAAAATAGGGAAAAAGAAACTGTTGAATATTATAATGAACTTAGTAAACGTAAACAATCTTTTAGTAGTCCTTGTTTTATAACCACTATTGTGTGTGATACTTTAGGTATGGATGATAATAATATGTATTTAACTTTATTACGTAAGTTTAGAAAAGATTATTTACAAAAGAAGACTGATGGTATTAAGGTATTAGAGGAATACGATACTATTGGTCCTGTAATTGCATATTGTATTAGTAATGATGAGAAGAGAGAAGAAGTTGCTCAAGGTGTATTTATTCACAGTATTATTCTTGTTATCAATGATATTTGTGAAGGAAAGAATATGGAAGCAATTAATAAGTATACTAAGATGACTAAAGGTTTAATTCATAGATATGGGTTAGATACGTTAACTTTATCTGTTCCTGGTGTTAGTGTTTATGATTATAATCAAGATAAAACTATGATGGGACATGGAAAACTTGTAAAAAGAAAATAGTCTGAATTTTTCAGACTATTTTTTTATTCTACTGTAACTGATTTTGCTAAATTTTTTGGTTTATCTATATCACAGTTTCTTAGACGTGCTACTTCATATGATATTAATTGAAGTGGTAAGACTGTTAATAGTGGTTGTAATATTTTGTGTACTTTTGGTAAGTATGTAATATAGTCATAGTTTTTAATGTTATTATCGTTTGTAATTATTATTGTTTTTGCTCCTCTTGATTTTACTTCTTCTATATTACTTATTGTTTTATCTTTTAGATTTTGTTCTGTTATTATTCCTATTACTGGAGTATTATTTTCTACTAGTGAAATTGTTCCATGTTTTAATTCACCTGCTGCATATGCTTGACTATGTATATATGATATTTCTTTTAGTTTTAATGATCCTTCCATACATAGCGCATAGTCTATTCCTCTTCCTATAAAGAATATATCGTCTCTTTCATATATTGAGTTTGCGATTTCTTTATAATTGCAGTTATTTATTGTATTTTCTATTTGTATTGGAAGTTCTTTTATTTCTTTTAATATTTGTGTTAATTCTTCTTTTTTTATTATGTTTTTTTCTAGTGCCATATTTAGTGCGATAAGTCCGAATGTTGCGACTTGAGCAGAGTAGGCTTTTGTTGTAGCGACTGCTATTTCTGGACCTGCTTCTGTAGTTAGTACATATTTTGCTTCTCTAGCTATTGTACTATTTTTAACATTTACTATTGCTAATGTATCTATATTATCATTTTTTGCTTTTCTTAATGCTGCAAGTGTGTCTGCTGTTTCTCCTGATTGTGATACTACTATTAATAGTGTGTTTTCATCATAGAAATTCTTTTTGTATCTATATTCGCTTGCAATTTCTACTTCTACTGGAATATTTGCATATTCTTCTATTAAGTTTTTTCCTACTAATCCTGTATGGTAGGCTGAACCACATGCTACTATATGTATTTTATTGTAATTCTTAAAATCTGGCATTTCTTTTTTTAGACTTTCTGTTTTGTTTTGAACATATTTATCTGTTGTATTTTTGAACACTTTTGGTTGTTCATGTATTTCTTTTAACATGTAGTGTTCATATCCACATTTATCTGTTGTGTATTCTCCTTGTGGTATTTCTTTAAATATTGGTTTTATTTCTTCTAGATTTTTATTGTATAGTTTTACTTCTTTATCTGTTATTTCTGCTATTGTGTTTTCTTCTAGATAGCATATTTTTTCTGCATTATTTGAAATTGCTAAAATATCTGATGCTATTAGATTTCCTGTTTTTCCTTGTCCTATTACTAGTGGGCAATCTTTTCTAATGCTATAAAGCTTATCATCATTTTTTACTAGTATTCCTAGTGCGTATGCACCTTTAACTTTATCTATAAATTTTGCTAGTGCTTTTTTTATATCTAATTCTAGGTTATAGTAATAGTCTATTAGTGCACAAGCTACTTCTGTGTCTGTTTCTGATTTAAATTCATATTTTTTTTCTATTAATTCTTTTTTTAATTCTTTATAATTTTCTATTATTCCATTATGAACTATTGTTATGTTTCCTACTTGATGTGGATGTGAGTTTATTTCGTTTGGTTCACCATGTGTTGCCCATCTTGTATGTCCTATTCCAAGTGTTGTTGTGTTTTCATTTAGTTTTTCTTCAAGATTTTTAATTTTTCCTTTTGCTTTTGTAATTGTTATTTTATTGTTTTCTTTTAGTGCGATTCCTGCTGAATCGTATCCTCTATATTCTAGTTTTTTTAATCCTTCTATTAATATTTCTTTTGATTTTTTTTCTTTTCCATTATATCCTACAATTCCACACATATAATTCCTCCTATTTAAATTGTATGTGTTGATATATAATTTGTTGTAATATTGATTTTACTTTTTGTATATATCTAACGGTACACAACACCGTAGTAGCATCCGCCGAAAATTCGATAACTACTAACCTCGTCAACCAATGTGGTTCTGGCGCTAAATGAATTTTTTACCTCCTATTTATTATTCATCTTACTTTTAATTATATCTTTTTTACATGATTATGTAAAGTTTAGTAAATGTTTATTTTAATAATTAATTATTTATTTTAATTATGTGTTTGTTTATGAGATAATATTTATATATAAAGGAGGTAATCAAATGGGAAATAAAAGTATTGAAGTTCTTAATTTTGAGGACCTTCTTAATGATGATGTTGAAATTATAGAAATTGATGATTATGATATTGAGATAGTTGAAGTAGAAGATGATATATCTTTTGATTTACCTGTTTTAGATAAGAAGATTAATAAGGGCTTTTTAGGTAAAATTAGAGAGCGACTTAATAGTCACAAGTTTGCGATTGTTACTACTTGTACATTTACTTTGATTGTTACTTTAACTAGTGTATTTTTGTTACGTAGTAATGTTTCTAATAATACTGTTTCTAGTCAGTCTAATGTTGTATATTCTTCGTCTATTGATAATGCACAGTTTAAGTTGTTGAATGAGGATTATAATCAAATTCCTGTAAATGGTGTTTATGAGGAAAAAGGTGCTCAATTAATAATTGATGGGGTTGATTATAGTTCGGAGGTAGTAATTGATTCATCTAATGTTAATACTAGTGTTCCTGGTATTTATCATGTTGTTTATACTTATTATTCTAATATTAATCAGGTTAGAACTTTGTATAGAACAATAAATGTTGTTGATGAGGAAGTACCTGTTATTAAGCTTTTAGGTTCAAAGGTTTATACAATGCTTGTTAATGAGCAGTATGATGAGGCAGGTTTTATTGTTAATGATAATTCTAGTGAAGATTTGACTGAAAATGTTGTTATAGAAAATAATGTTGATAATAGTAAGCCGGGTATATATAGTATTAAGTATTCTGTATCTGATTCCAGTGGTAATGTTTCTTATGCTTATCGAACTGTTGTTGTTAAATATAGTTATTCTAGTAATTCTAATAGTGTTTTAACTAATAAGTTCACTGATAATGGAATTTTTTTAACAGGTTTAGTTAATACATCTGGTTTTAACTATCAGGCTATTATGAAGAATAAGGATACTGGTGATGAAAGCATAATTGATCTTGTATCTAGTGGATATAATTATTATCAAATGAATCTTGATGTTACTAATTTTTCAAATGGTGTTTATGAGTTTTATTTAATGAGTAATTCTTTAGATCCTATGGTTAGTAATTTAGCTTGTTATAGTCGTATTGTTAGGGCACATATTGGTAATAAGCTTGTAACTATGAGTTATGATAAGAATATTGTAAATATGAAGATAGAGGATTTTTCATATTTATATGATGTTGTTATTGACCCTGGACATGGTGGTGCTGATTTTGGTGCTACTAATGGTTCTTATTGGGAAAAAAGTATTAATCTTGAGTTATCTTTATATGAGAAAAAGCGTTTTGAAGATCATGGTTTAAGGGTTTTTCTTCTTCGTGATACTGATGAAAATTATGGTATTGTGATGGGGGATGATAGTAGGGATATTGTTGAGCAAAAGGCTTATGCTGTTGGATACTATGGTTCTGTTTCTAAAATTGTATATAGTAATCACCATAATAGTTCTACTAATACTGGTTCGGCTGGATGGGAAATTTTGGTTCCGGCTGGTGCAAGTTATAATGATTTAGGTGTTGAGCATAGTATCGCTGATGAATGGTCTAAATTGTATTATGGTATTAATGAACCTTATTCTAGATTTTATACGAGAAATTATGAGGATTCTAAAGCAAGTAATAAGGCTAATGGTGAGGTTTATGATTTCATGGATTATTATGCAGTTATAAGAGTGCCAAATCAGCTTTTTGGGGTACAAAATATTTTATATGAAGGAGCATATATAAATAATAGTTCTGATATGTATTGGTATTATAATCTTGAAAATTATAAGAAGTTAAGTGAGATTAAAATTAAGAAATATGTAGAATCTATTGGGGTTAAATATATTGAACCATAATATTGCAAAAATATCTTATTTTTGTTATACTAGCTATATATTTATATGGAGGTTTTTATGGATAATAATGATCAAGAAAAGAATTTGGATAAAGATGCTGAAATTATTGATGGTGATATGAATGAAGTATCTGATTTGGATCAAGAAACTTTTACTTATACTGTTGATAATAATAATGTAAATAATGATTATAATAAAGGTTTTTATAATGATAAGAAGTCTTATTTATATATTTTAATTGGTGTTATGATTTTAGTATTTATAATTGCAGTATTAATTTTCTTTGCTAATAGAAATAATTCTAAGGATGCAAAATATACTGATATTGAATCTAAAATGGTAAAGGCTGCTGAAAAGTATTATGACAAGCATAGTGAATATTTACCTGTCATGGATGGATCTTCTGTATCTGTTCCTGTTGATACATTAATTCAAGAAAGTTTTATGAAACCTTTTTCTGAATTTGTAAAAGATGGTGTTAGTTGTAGTGGATATGTTAGTGTTTCCAAAAACAGTGATGATTATGTTTATTTTCCTTATTTAGTTTGTGAAGGAGAATATGAAAGCTCTAAGTTATCAAGCAAAATTATTTCTTCTGGTGTTGTTACATCTGGTGATGGTTTATATAATGTTGGTTCTGAGTATATTTTTAGAGGTGAATATCCAAATAATTATGTAGAATTTAATGGTAATAATTGGAGAATAATGGGTATTAATTCTGATGGTAGTATTAAACTAATATTGGTTGAAAAGAAAGTTGAAAAGAATACATGGGATGATAGATATAATTCTGAAAAAGATGGTTATACTGGAATTAATGATTTCCGTGTTAGTAGGTTATTAGAATATTTGAAAAAATTATATGAAGATAATACTTATGTTAGTGAAAAAAACAGAAAATTTTTGGTTAAACATGACTGGTGTATTGGAAAAATATCATCTAGTGATGCTTTGATTGATGGTTTGAATTTATGTAGTGATGTATATAATGATTTATATATTGGTGTTGTGGATGTTGATGATATTTTAATTCCTAGTATTGATTCTAATTGTAAGTATATTTATGATGCTGAGTGTACTAATTATAATTATTTCTTTGATATAAACACTGGTTGGACTTTTAATGCAAGTATGGATAAGTCATATGTTGTATTTAATTCTAATGGTGGATCTTTGACTACTAGAAATGCTTCTTTGGAAAATTATGTTAGGCCAGTCATTAATATAAATGGAAATGTTTTATATAAAAGTGGGGATGGAACAGAGAAGCACCCATATGTTATAGGTGATTAAAAACACTTTAATAAGTGTTTTTAAGTTTGTTTATATGAAAGGGAGATGTTTATATGTTAATTTTGGCTAAATCGTTATTAGCAATGATGGTTTCTTTTGTAATTTCTGTTGTTTTTGGCTTGATTGCTATTCCGTTATTAAAAAAATTGAAGGTTAAACAGAGAGTTAGTATTTTTTTAAGTAAGTTGCATAATCAAAAGAATGGTGTTCCTACTATGGGAGGTATAATTTTTATTATTCCTACTATTGTTTCTATTATTATTTTGATATTTACTGATAAAATAGAGTTTTCTAATAATTTGTTTTTAATTTTATTTGTGTTTATTAGTTATGCATTTTTAGGTTTTCTTGATGATTATTTAATAATAAAGAGAAATAATAATAAGGGATTAACTGAGTTTCAGAAATTATTTGGACAAACTCTTATTGCGTTTATATTTTTCATAATTTTTATGAAGAGTGGTAGAGAGCCTGTTTTAGATATCCATTCTTTAGGCGTAACTATTGATATGGGATGGTTTTATGGTGTGTTTTTATTATTTATTTTAGTGGCTAGTAGTAATGCGGTTAATTTAACTGATGGTTTAGATGGCCTTGCTGGTGGTTTATCAGTTATTTCTTTCTTTGCTTTTGGTATTATTAGTTTGGGTTCTGAATGGATTGCTGGTAATGTTGAAATTGGAATTTTTTGTTTTATATTAGTTGGTGCTTTACTTGGATTTTTAGTATATAATGCTCATCCTGCAAAAGTTATTATGGGTGATACTGGAAGTCTTAGTTTAGGTGCTACTTTAGCGGCTGTTTCTATTATTACTAATCATGAGATTTCTTTAATTGTTGTTGCTGGTGTTTTTGTAATTGAAACTTTATCTGTTTTGATTCAAGTTTTTTCTGTAAAGATGTTTCATAAAAGAGTATTTTTGATGACTCCATTGCATCATCATTTTGAAAAGTTAGGATGGATTGAAACTGATATTGTTAGATTGTTTTATGTATTTGGTATGCTTTTAGGTATGGGAGCTGTTATTTATGGGGTTTGGATTTAGGTTCAATCCTTTTTTTTGTTATTTTTTGGTTTTAGAAAAATTATATAAATGGTAGATTATTGTCTATTTTTTTGGTATAATTATTTAAGGTAATAGGAGGATATATGGATAGGGAAATAATTAATATTTATAATGATTTTAAAAAGCGTATAGATGATTTATGGAGGTTACTTTGAACCTGAGGTTAAGTTAAAACGTAAGGAAGAGCTAGAAAAAATTGTTAATTCATCAGGCTTTTGGGATGATAAAAAAAAGAGTGAGTCTATTATTAATGAGCTTAATTTAATTAAAAATGAATATGAGTCGTGTGAGATTTTAAGAAATAAAATATATAGTAATATTGAATTGCTTGAGATGTTAGATAGTTCATATGATGATGAGATATTTAATTTAGTTAATGATGATATTTCTATTATTGAATCTGATTTATGTAAATTGGAGGTCAGTTTTGTTTTAAATGGACCATATGATCAAAATTCTGCTATTGTAGAGATTCATCCTGGAGCTGGCGGTACTGAGAGTTGTGATTGGGCTAATATGCTTTATCGTATGTATACTAGGTGGTGTTTGGATAAGGGGTATAAGTTAGAGGTAATTGATTATCAAGCTGGTGACGTTGCTGGTATTAAAAGTGTTTCTATTATTGTTAGGGGTAATTTTGCATATGGATATTTGAAATGTGAAAAGGGTGTTCATAGGTTAATTAGAATTTCACCTTTTGATAGTGGTGCTAGACGTCATACTTCTTTTGCTTCTGTTGATGTAATGCCTTATTTTGATGATAATAATATTAATATTGATATTAATCCTAATGATTTGCGTATTGATATATTCAGAAGTAGTGGAAATGGTGGTCAAGGCGTAAATACTACTGATAGTGCTGTTAGAATTTTGCATATTCCTACTAAAATTATGGTTACTTGCCAAGATGAGAGAAGTCAGATAATGAATAAGGAAAAGGCTATGAGAGTTTTGAAGAGTAAGTTATATAAGCTCGAGATGGAGAAACGTGAGTCAGAATTGAAAAAAATTCAGGGTGTTCAAAAAGATATAAATTTTGGTTCTCAAATAAGAAGCTATATAATGCATCCTTATAGTTTAGTTAAAGATCATAGAACAAATATAGAGACTAGTAATGTCTCTAAGGTTATGGATGGAGATATTGATTTATTTATAAATGGTGCTTTGAAGGGTGGTATTGATGACTAAGATTGATAATGTTGTTAATCAAATTTATAAGAGGGATAGGTTGATTAGATGGGCTTTCTTTTTATTGGGTTTATTACTTATTTCTCTTGCTTATAATATTTTTTTACTACCTAATAATATTGTTTATGGTGTAGGTGGTTTAGGTATTATTTTTTATAGAACTATGGGTATTGATCCTTCTATAGTTATTATGATTGGGTCTATTCTTTTATTGATTTTGAGTTATTTTTCGTTAGGTTCTGATTTGACAAAAAACTCTATTATTGGTTCTTTGCTGTTTCCTATTTTTGTTAAGTTAACTGGTCCATTGGCTGGATATATTGATTTAGGAACAACTGAGACTATTGTTTCTGTTTTATGTGGTTCTGTTATTAATGGATTTGGTTTGGGCTTGGTTTTTAAGTCTGGATTTACTACTGGTGGGACTGACATATTAAATCAGATAGTTTCTAAGTATTTTAAGGTATCTATTGGAAAGGCAATGTTAGTTACGGATGGTTTAATTATTTCTATTGCTTTATTTGTATTTGGTTTTCAGAATTTTATATATTCTATAATTAATATGTATGTTATTGGTGTTATGACTGATAAGGTTATATTGGGTATTTCTGAGTCTAAGTGTTTTTATATAATTACAGCTCATGAAACTGATGTAAAGAAATATATTTTAAATAATTTGAGCCACGGTGTTACTGTATTGGATGCTAGGGGCGGATATACTGGTAATATGATGAAGGTTATTATGTGTATTATTCCTACTAAGGAATATTTTAAGACAAAGGAAGGAATTCAATCTATTGATCCTGATGCGTTTTTCTTGGTTACGGATGCGTATGAGGTTTCAGGTGAAAAGTAAAGAGGTGTTATATGGATTTAATAAGAATTAGAGGGGCTAGGAAAACCTATAAAAATGGTGTTACTGCTATTCAAGATTTAGATTTGGATATAAAAAAAGGAGAATTTGTTTTTGTTATTGGATCTACTGGATGTGGCAAATCGACTCTTATTAAAATGTTGTATCGTGAAGAAAAGCCAACTAGTGGTAAGATAATTGTTGGTGGTATAAATGTTGGAAAATTGAGAAATTCTAAGGTATATAAGTTAAGACGTAAAATTGGTGTTGTTTTTCAAGATTTTAAATTATTACCAAAATTAACAGTATACGAGAATGTTGCGTTTGCTTTGGAAATTTTTGGATTGCCAAAAAGGGAGATTCATGAAAAGGTTGTTAAGGTTCTTGATTTGGTTGGATTGAAAAATAAAGCAAAACAATATCCTACGCATTTATCTGGTGGTGAGCAACAGCGTGTAGCAATTGCTCGTGCTATTGTTAATGGACCTAAGTTACTTATATGTGATGAACCTACTGGTAATTTGGATGAGGTTACAAGTATGGAAATAATGAAGGTTTTGGATGAAATTAATAAGTTGGGTACAACTATAATTATGGTTACTCATGATACTGAGATTGTTAATAAAATGAAAAAGAGGGTTATTCTTTTAGATACTGGTAGGGTTTTAAGAGATTATAAGGAAGGAGAGTATGTTCATGAAAGCAATTAGAATTTTTTCTAGAAGTGTTAGAGATTCTTTTAAAAGTGTTTTTAGAAATTTTTCTCTTTCTTTAGCTTCTATATCATGTATTACTATTACTTTGATTGTTGTTGCGATTGCGATAATTCTTTCTCAAAATGTTAATAATTTTGCTTCTCTTGTTGAGGGAGATGTTACTATTGTTACTTTTTTGAAGCGTGATGTTACTGACTCTCAAACTGATGCTATTAAGGATAAAATTGATAAGATGCCATATATAGAGAGTGTTGTTTATAAATCTAAAATGGAATTATCTCGTGAGATGATGGATTCTAGTGATGTTTTTTCTTCTGTCATGCAAAATTGGGATGAGAAAAGTACTCCTATTCAAGCTACTTTCCAAGTAAAGGTAAAAGATATTAATGAGATAAAGTATGTTGCTGATGAGATTTCTAAGTTGGATGGAGTAGATATTGTTAAATATGGTGAAGGCATGGTTGAACAATTGGTTTCTTTATTTGATATGGTAAGAAAGGTTAGTATTGGTATGGTTATTGCTCTTGTTATTGTTACTGCTTTTTTAATTACTAATACTATTAAGATTACAATTTTTTCTAGAAAAAGGGAAATTGAGATTATGCGATTGGTTGGATCTTCAAATATTAATATTAAGGTTCCATTTATTCTTGAAGGATTGTTTTTAGGTCTTATGGGTTCTATTGTTCCTATTATTTTGACAGTTTTTGGATATAATAAGTTGTATGAAAAGTTTGATGGTCAATTATTTTCTCCATTTATCAAACTAATTGTTCCAGAACCTTTTGTTTATAATATTTCATTTGTTTTAGTTGGAATTGGTATATTGGTTGGTATGTTTGGAAGTTATACAGCTGTTAAAAAGCATTTAAAGATATAGTTTTATATCTTTTTTTGTAAAAAAAAACAAAGCTTATTCAGCTTCGTTATATTTAGAAATAATTGCATCTTCAAATAGTGCTCTAGTTTCAGAGTTTAGTGGATGACAAATATCTTTGTATTTTACTTCTCCATCTTCTCCTTCAACTTTTCTACTTGGCATTGCGATGAATAATTTTTCATCACCTTCAATAATTCTTATGTCATTTATAAGAAAGCAATCGTCAATTGTAACTCTTGCAAATCCTCTAATTCTAGAACCTTCCTTTGTTTTTTTTGTAACTTCTACTTGTGTAATTTTCAAGTTAATCTCTCCCTTCAGTTATTGTATTACAAGTTAAGTATATAATATTTTAAATTAAAAATCAATACTTAATAATCTATTTTTATTGTTTTTGTCATTATGTCTGTATATGTGAATGATTTTATTTCTTTATTTTGTTTGTTTTTAGTTTCTACTATAAATACATTTTTATATGTTTCTTTAATTTTTACATTATACTTTTCTATTCTATTTCTTCCAATATTATATTTTATTATTACGTCATTTCCAATGTTTTTATTAACTTTTTCTTTTATTTCTTGTAGGGTCATATTTCTCCTTATCTAGGGTATCCAATATACATTGTACCTTTTGTAATTATTCCACCGATTCCATCTGCTCCGTATTTTGTTTTTTCTAGTATTGCTTTTAGGTCTATGTCTTTGCTTGCGGGAGATAGACTTATTTTTGTTGCGATTATAGCTGGATCTAATGCGTGTATGTTTATTCTTTTTGGACTTGATGCAAAGTTTGCACCTGCTTTTATTAGTTCTTCGTAGTTTGATTGACATGCACCTGCTATTATTATTAATTTGTCATGATCTCTTTCGTAAAGTCTTGCTTCTTTTACTGCTTTTATGAAGTTTGTGCTATTTTTATATTCTTTTTTTTTGTATAGTGCATCATGTCCTGTTATTATTACTATATTTGGTTTATATTCTTCTAACCAATTTTTAATGTTCATATGTATTTTTTCTTCTGTTTCATTTATTCCCATTGCCCAAATATTTGCTTCTTCATAGTATTTAAGACATCGTTCTAAGTATTCATTATCTCCATCTATGTGAAGTATTTTTCCGGGAAGGTAGAAGTAATCTGTTCTATCTAGTGTATCTATTGGTTTTACTCTGTCTAGAAAGTTTTTTTCATTTTCGATATCTTTATTATCATATTTTGTTAGGTCTTCAAGTGTTGAGTCAGCTATTAATCTTATGTTTACTCCTTTTAGATAGTATATTTCGTCTATAATATCTGTTATTATAAATACTGTATCGTTATTATGAGATTTTCTTGTTACTAAATCTCCTATATCGAAAGTCATGTTATCACCCAATTGATTATATGTTTTTTTTCTTTTTATATTCTTTTTTTTTGTTTATTTTGGTATAATGGGTTTATCATGGGAGGGGTATATGTTAGTTTTTAAGAAGTTGTTTTCTTTGTTTATTATATATTCTTTTATTGGGTGGATTATTGAGGTTTTTTGGTCTTTATTTGTACATAAGAAGTTGGTAAATAGAGGTTTTTTAATTGGACCTTATTGTCCTATATATGGTATTGGTTGTTTATTGTTAATTATTTTATTGAATAGATTTAAGTCTAATGTTATTGTTTTGTTTTTTATGTCTATAGTTGTTTGTTCTTTTCTTGAATATTTTACTAGTTATTTAATGGAAAAATTGTTTAAGGCAAGATGGTGGGATTATAGTGATTCAAAATTTAATATAAATGGAAGAATATGCGCTGGTACTATGATACCATTTGGTATTTTAGGTGTTTTAGTTGTATATTTTTTAAATCCTTTTTTGAGTAAAGTTGTTATTTTTAGTGATTTTGTTTTATGTATTCTTGTTTTATTGTTTTTTATAGATTTTTTCATTTCTTTTGGTATTATAGAGAATATGAAGGGAACTATAACTAGTGTTACTAAGGATAGTACAGAAGAGATTACTAAAAGGGTTAGGGAGTTGTTGATTTCTAGGTCTGTTTTTCATAAGAGGTTGATTAAGGCGTTTCCTTCTTTTAAATCTTCTATTGATAGGTTAAAAAGTATTGTTCAGGGCAGGTGATTGTATGTCTTTTAATCGTAAGGTATTTGTTTTGTTTACGTTTTTTATAAGTTTTTCTTTTGGTGTTTATTGTTATATTAGATTTGATGATTATAAAAAATCTCCTTCTGATGAGTTGTTTGAAGTTGTACCTCAGGAAATTGTTCCTGTTAAGTATTCTAGTGAATTAACTATTGTTGGTGATTTTCTTTATGAGGAACCTTATTATGAATCTTTGAGAAATGGTGATTCTAATGATTTATATTTTTCTCGTGTTAAAAAGTTTTTTTCTGATGATGATTTGAGTATTGGTAATATGGAGGTTGTTATTACTGATGGAACTATGGAATTAAGTGGTGTTGGTTATAGTTTTTGCGCTCCTACTTTTGTTGGTGATCAAGTAATTGGGTTAGGTATGGATGTTATGAGTACATCTAATAATCATTCTAATGATAGGGGTCTTGCAGGTCGTGTTTCTACTTATAATTATTTTAAGGATAATTCTTTAATTTTACCTGTTGGAACGTATGATGAGACTCGTGATGTTACTAAAAATATTATTGAGAAAAATAATATAAAGTTTGGTTTTTTATCTTATACTTACGGAACTAATGTGGCGGTTCCTAGTGATTTAAGATATTCTTTAGGGTTATATCGTGATCCTGATACTGGTATTACTAGTCAGGAATATTTGGATTTGATTAAGAATGAGGTTAATATTTTACGTGATAAGGTTGATTTATTGATTGTTATGGTTCATTGGGGTGATGAGTTTACTTTTACTCCTAATAATGAGCAAGAGTTTTTAGCTAATTATTTTAATGAATTAGGTGTTGATATTGTTATTGGTAATCATTCACATTGTATTCAGCCTATTAAGTGGATTCATGGAAATCATGATACTTTAGTTTATTATTCTCTTGGTAATTTTGTTAGTGCGGATCATATTGTTGATAGGACTGGTGAAACATTTACTAATGCTTATCAGTTTGGATTATTATCTAAGTTGACTGTTAATAAAATTGATGGTGTTGTTAGTATTGATAATATTAGAACTATTCCTATTGTTGATTATTATGATACTTATTTACGTAATTTTATGTTGATACCATTTGATGAATATAATAGTGATTTTGAGGTTAGTCATTATTTATATGATAATAATTTTAATCGTGATTTTATTAGTAATACTTATGAAAATGTTATTGATTTAGAATTTAGAAATAGTGTTTATTAAGAGTACTTGAAAAAAAGTACTTTTTTTGATATTATTAATGCATAATAGGAGGAAAGTATGAAAAAGAAAAATGGTTTTACATTAATTGAATTACTTGCGATTATTGTTATTTTGGCAATAATAGCAGTAATAACAGTACCAATTATATTAAATATTATTGAAAATTCAAGAAGAGGAGCAGCAACAGATTCAGCATACGGATATAAAGATGCGGTAAATAAGTGGTATGTATCAAAATTACAAGAAGATAGTAACTATAGATTAAATGGAAATTATAATGTATCAGATGGAAAACTAAACAACATCGAAATACCTTTATCAGGTGATAAACCAACAGGTGGAAATTTACATTATACTAATAATGTATTAGATGGTGGATGTCTAACAATAGGAGACTATAAAGTAACATTTGATTCAAAAGGAAGTGTATCATCAACTGAAAAAGGAAGTTGTGATTCTTCTAATATAGTACTTTCATGTGCAGATGATGAATTCCTACAAGAGGAATATAGCTATGTAGTAACGGATCAGGGAGCGTGTCAAACATATTTTGAAAATGATAGTGGATGTGCTGGTGATGAGGAGTGCTTAGAGCAAATATCTAATCAAATATCTGAACTATGTTCTGGTGAAGAAGTAGATGGATTATCATTAAGTGATGCTATTGTTAATGAATATGTTAATTATTCTGATGTAGAATCTTTTGTTACAGGAGAACTTACAGCTAGTTGGTGCGTACCAAATATTGAAAAATGTTATGAGTATAATAACAACGGGGATGGGACTTCAACTATAACAAAGTATTTATGTGGGGCAGAGAGAATTGATGGAGATACGTATATTACAGAAGGTAAAGTACTAGATGTTAACATCCCATCTGGATTTACAATAAAGAATGGACAACTTGTAGTAACTACAATAGGTGAATATGCATTTCGAGATACTCTATTATCAAGTGTGACAATACCAAATAGTGTAACAACAATAGGAAAAGGTGCATTTGATTATAATAAATTAACAAGTGTAACAATACCAGATAGTGTGATAACAATAGGTGATGAAGCATTTTTATCCAATGAATTAACAAGTGTGACAATACCAAATAGTGTAACAACAATAGGAGCAGGTGCATTTGGAGGTAATCAATTAACAAGTATAACGATACCAAATAGTGTAACAACAATAGGAAAAGGTGCATTTGATAACAATAAATTAACAAACATAACAATACCAAATAGTGTAATAACAATAGGTGAAAACGCATTTAATTATAATAAATTAACAAATGTAACAATAGGAAATAGTGTAACAACAATAGGTAAGAATGCATTTAGTGATAATGAGTTAACAAGTATAACGATACCAAATAGTGTTATAACAATAGGCGAGCATGCATTTTTCAATAATAACTTAACAAATGTAACAATAGGAAATAGTGTAACAACAATAGGAAAAGGTGCATTTGGAAATAATCAATTAACAAGTATAACGATACCAAATAGTGTAACAACAATAGATGAGTATGCATTTCAATCTAATGATTTAACAAGTGTAATAATAGGAAACGGTGTAACAACAATTGGTGATTATGCTTTTCACAAAATAATTTCTTCTTCTTATGGTAATGGACGTAGTAATCCTAATTTAACAACAATTTATAATAATACTGGTAGAAGTTTTAACTGGAAAAAAATAGTAAGATCATCATCTTCAGCAACATTTGAAACGGGTACAATAACTAATTCATTAGGAGATGTTACTGTAACAACAGGTTATCCTTCAGGTAATTAAAAATATTATAATTAATAAATAAAAGTTGTTTTAAAAAGAGTACTTGGAAAAAGTACTTTTTTGTTTTTCTTTAAATATTATATGGATTTTTATTTGATTGTGATATAATCTTAATAGAAGGTGAAGTTATGGGTAAATTATTATTTTTTATAAGTTATTTCTTATATGTTATTTTAAGGAGTAAGAAGAGTTTTCATATGTTACAACAGAATTTTTATAATAATTCTAATAGATATGTTAAATGGATTTTTAATAATAGTAAGAGATCATTTTTGACTATTGATTGGTTATTTTTAATTATTGTTGTGATTGGTTTATTTGGTATAAACATAAGTTGGATAATGGCTATTTTTTACTTTATAATGTTTATTTATTATTATGATTATTTAAAGTTTGAACAGGTTAAAATTGGTTTAAAGTTTACTAAAAGAATTATGAGGATGTGTATTACTTTATTAGTTTTTTATACTGTTTTAACTATTTTATTTAAGGATACTGATTATGTTTATTTCTTATTTGGAGTTCTTGCTAGTTTGAATAGTTTTGTAATTTATTTAGTTAATATTATTAATAAGCCTATTGAAAAAATTGTTTATTTACATTATTTTAATATGGCTAAGAGTAAACTTCATGATATGAATAGAATGAGTGTTATTGGGGTTACTGGTAGTTATGGTAAGACTAGTAGTAAGAATATTTTAGCTGATATTATGAAGGTTAAGTTTGATGTTATGCCTACTCCTCAGAATTATAATACTCCTTATGGTTTGATGCTTACTATTAATAATAAAATGGATAAGTTTTTGGAGTATTTCATTGCTGAAATGGGTGCTTGTGAAGTTGGTCAAATTAAGGAGTTATGTGATTTTGTTCATCCTAAATATGGTATTTTAACTCGTATTGGGGTCGCACACTTGGATAGTTTTAAGACTGAGGAGAATATTATTAAGACTAAGTTTGAGTTGATTGAGTCTTTACCAAGTGATGGTATTGGTGTTTTGAATGCGGATGATCCTAAGCAAGTTGGGTATTCTATTAAGAATGATTGTCGTATTGTTTGGGTAGGTATTGATAATGATTGTGATTATCGTGCTTTTGACATTAAGTATACATATAAAGGTATGAGTTTTAAGGTTAATATTGATGGAGCTGATTACGAGTTTTCTAGTTCTTTAATTGGTAGGGCTAATATTTATAATATTCTTGCTGGTATTGCTTTGTCTCATGAATTGGGTATGTCTATTTCTGATATTCAAAGAGGTGTTAGAAGTATTAAGCCTATTGAACATCGTTTACAAATGAAGAAAATGGGTAATATTAATATTATTGATGATGCATATAATTCTAATCCTATTGGTTCTAGTATGGCTGTTGAGGCTTTGTCTTTAATGCCTGGTGAAAAGGTTATTGTGACTCCTGGTATGATTGAGTTAAAGGATAAGGAGTATGATTATAATTATCAGTTTGGTGTGGAGATTAGTAAAGTTTGTGACAAGGTTATTTTAGTTGGTCATAAGCAGACTCGCGCTATTCAGGATGCATTGAAGGATAATGGTTATAATGAGGATAATTTATATGTAATAGATGATGTTAAAGAAGCATTTAATATAGTAGGTAAAGATTGTGAAAGTGGTGCGTATGTTCTTTTAGAAAATGATTTACCTGATATATTTAATGAATAGGAGGTATTTATGTTAGTTACTGATTCTAGAAAGGTTAAAAAAGGGGATACTTTTATTGCTTTACGTGGGGTAGACACTGATGGACATGATTATATAGATTCAGCTATTGAGAATGGTGCTAGTAAGATAATTTGTGAAACTGGTGATTATCCTGTGGAAACTGTTCGTGTTGATAATACTAATCAATATTATTTAGATTATATTTATAATACTTATTATGATAAGATTAAAGATTTAAAATTGATTGGTGTTACTGGTACTAGTGGTAAAACTACAACTTGTTTTTTAGTTTATAATATGCTTAAGGATTTAGGTTGTAAAGTTGCTTATATTGGTACTATTGGATTTTATATGGATTCTTTTGTAAGAGAATTAAATAATACAACTCCTTTGATTGATGAATTATATGGAATATTATCTGAGTGTAAAGATAATGACATGGAATATGTTGTTATGGAAGTATCTAGTCATGCTTTAGATTTAAATCGTGTTTATGGTTTGAAGTTTGATGCTTGTGGATTTACTAATATAAGTCAAGATCATTTAGATTATCATAAAACTATTGAGGCTTATGCATCTTGTAAAGTTAAATTATTTACTATGTTAAGAGGTAATAAAAACTCAGTTATAAATATTGATGATGATCATAGTAGTATGTTTTTAGTTGATGGTAATAATAATGTCACTATTAGTGAGAATAAAGGTGATGTTAGTATTTATGATATTAAATTAACTAATTTAGGTATTGATTTTAAGTTTGATTATTTAGGTAAAACTTATGAGAAGACTATAGATATGGTAGGTAAGTATAATATTTATAATTATATGATGGCTGTTATGCTTATTAATAGTTTTGGATTTGATATTGATTCTATTTTGAAATTAGATGTAAAGGCACCTCGTGGTAGAATGGAAATGGTTAAGTTTGGAACTAATAGTATCTTTGTTGATTATGCTCATAAGCCTGATGCTGTTAAGAAAGTTTTGGATAATGCTCATGAGTTTTGTAAGGGTAGAATTATTACTATTATTGGTTGTGGTGGTAATAGGGATAGATTAAAAAGACCAATAATGGGTGGTATTGCTAGTGACAATAGTGATTATGTAATATTCACTAATGATAATCCTAGAAATGAAGATCCTAAGGAGATTATGAATGATATAATTGAGGGTGTTCATAATAAGAATTATGAGATTATTCTTGATAGAAAATCGGCTATTTTTAAGGGTGTTTCTATGCTTGAAGATAATGATATTTTACTTATATTAGGTAAGGGACATGAGGATTATCAAATTATTAAGGGTGTTAAGTATCATTTAGATGATATGGAATGTGTTAATGAGGCAATAAAAAATATAGGTTAATCCTATATTTTTTGTTTATTAATTTACAAAGATTTATTATTATAGTATAATTAGTTTGTTAGAAAGTAGGCATAATATGTGTGGAATATGTGGATTTGTGAATAAATGGGAAAAAGAGAAAAAAGAAAAAAATCTTGATTTGATGTTAAAGAGGATTATTCATAGAGGCCCTGATGGTGAGGGTAAGTATATTGATGAAGATATTGCTTTAGGTCATAGAAGGTTATCTATTATTGATTTGGAAGGTGGTAGTCAACCTATTTATAATGAGGATAATAGTTTGGTTATCATTTTTAATGGTGAAATTTATAATTACAAGGAGTTAAAGGAAGATTTAATTAAGTGTGGACATGATTTTTCTACAAGTACTGATACTGAGGTTATTCTTCATGGTTATGAGGAATATGGTGAAGGTATTTTAGATAAGTTAAGAGGTATGTTTGCTTTTGTTATTTGGGATAATAATAATAAAGAGTTATTTGGTGCAAGGGATCACTTTGGAATTAAACCTTTTTACTATTATTATACTGATGGTAAATTTATGTTTGCTTCTGAAATTAAGGCTTTTTTGGATAATGAAGATTTTGTTAAGGAATTAAATCGTGATATTATTCCTGCATATTTAAGTTTTAATTATTCTCCTTTAAATGATACATTTTTTAAGAATGTTTATAAGTTAGAGCCTGGTTATTATTTTAGATATAAGGATGGCAAATTAGATTTAAATAAATATTTTAATTTAACTTTTGATGAAAAATCAGATGATTATGATAAGTTGGTTGATGATATTAGTGAAACTATGAAGGAAAGTGTTCGTCATCATATGATTAGTGATGTTGAGGTTGGATCTTTTTTAAGTAGTGGTATTGATTCTTCTTATATTGTGTCACTTGCTAAGCCTAATAAAACTTATACTGTTGGGAGTGATGATCCAAGGTATGATGAGACTCGTTATGCGAAGGATTTAGCTAGTAAGTTAGGTATTGAAAATATTAGTAAGGCTATTACTAAAGAAGAATATATTAATATCATTCCTAAGTTAATGTACCATTTTGACGAACCTGTTGCGGATCCTGCTGCGATTGCTTTATATTTTGTTGCTGAGTTAGCTAGTAAAGATGTAAAAGTTGTATTGTCTGGTGAAGGTGCTGATGAGTTCTTTGGTGGTTATGGATATTATAGAAGGTATATAGATGCTAAATTTTATAATAAGTTGCCTTTCTGGTTTAGAAGAGGAGTTTCTAAAGTTTGTAGTTTACTTCCTGAGGTGAGAGGCATTAATTTCTTGGTTAGAAGTGGTAGAACTTTGGAGGAAGATTATATTAGCGTTAATAAAGTTTTCTTAGAAAAAGAAGCTCATAAGATTGTTAATTTCAAGGCGGATTATCCAAGTAATAAGGAAATTTGTGCTCCTTATTATAAGGAACAAAGTGGACAAGGTAATGTTACTAAGATGCAAGCTATTGATATTAAGTTTTGGTTAGTTAAGGATATTTTACAAAAGGCTGATAAAATGACTATGGCTAATTCAATAGAAGGTCGTGTTCCTTTTACTGATATTGAGGTATTTAAGTTAGCTCGTACTATTTCTTATGACCATAAGATTACTAAGGAGAATACTAAGGTAGCTTTAAGAGAAGCTGCTAGAAGAGATATTCCAACTGATGCTTATAAAAAGGAGAAGTTAGGTTTCCCTGTTCCTTTAAGAGAATGGGTTAGGGAAGATGCTGTTTATAACATGATTCGTGATAAGTTTAATTCTCCTATTAGTTTAGAGTTATTTAATAATAAGAAGATTATGAAGTTACTTGATGATCATAGAAATAGAAAAAGAGATAATTATAAAAAGGTATGGGCTGTTTATTGTTTCTTAGTTTGGTATGATGAATTTTTTATAAAGAATTAATCAGGAATTTTTTTCCTGATTTTTTCATATATATTTTTAGGAGGTATTTATGGACAAGGAAATTATTACAAGTAATCATAGTATTTCTATTAATGAAAGAAAAAATATTAGTGTTAGTGGTGTTAAAAAGATTGATAGTTTTGATAATGAGGAGTTTTTGATGGATACTGTTATGGGGTATATGGTTATTAAGGGTGAGGATTTAGAGATTGTTAAGCTTGATACTTTTCAGGGAAATGTAGTTATTAAGGGAAAGATTAATAGTTTGAATTATATGGATGGTGGTAAAAAGGCTAAGGAAGATGGAGTTTTTAGTAAGTTATTTAAATGATTTTATCTATTCAAATTAAAACTATTGTTTTTTCTTTAGTATATGGTTTTTTCTTTTCTTTTTTTGTTGGATTAAATTATAGGTATATGATAAGTAGAAAGCTGTTTGGTTTTATTTTTTCTTTTTTGTTTATGTTGGTTTTTGTTTTTTTATATTTTATTTTTCTAAAAAAAGTTAACTATGGAGTTTTTCACTATTTTGAAATTTTATTTATTTTTTTAGGCTATTTTATTGAAACTTTACTAGTGGGTAAGGTTGAAAAAAAGTTAAAAAAATGATATACTCATATTTAGTAAAGTAGGTGAGTAATATGGCAAAAAGAAAAAATAAAATGTCTAAAAGAAGAATTGCTTTTTTTGGTACTATTTCTTTGGTTATAATTTTATATTTTGTTTTTACTTTGTTTTATTACTCATATAGGATAATGGTGCTTGAAAAGTCTAAGTCTAGTTTACAGCAGGAACTTAGTGATTTACAGAAGAATGAGGAAATTTTGTCTGGTGATATTCAAAAATTAAAGGATCCTGAATATATTGCTAAGTTTGCTCGTGAAAATTATATGTATTCTAAGGATGGAGAGTACATTATTAAGATTGATGATGATACTGTTGTTGATAAGAAGGATAATACTACTTTTGAGTATAAGTATTTAATTATAGGAAGTGTTTTAAGTTTTATTTTAATTGTTATTTATGTAGTATCGAAAAAAAAATAGTGATTTATTTCACTATTTTATTATGTCTTTATTTTTAGGATATAGTATATAACTTATTATATCTATTGATGAATATATTATTAATACTAATCCAACTGTTGATAGTACTATGTTTTCTTTTAATATCATATATAGTCCTACAATAACAAGTAGTGCACCTATTGCAAGTAGTATTTTCCATTTGTTATTATATTCTTTACTGTTAAGTGATACTATTATTTTATTTAATCCATTTGCTAGAATAAATCCACCCATTATTAATCTTATAACAAATTCTATAACACCATTACAAAACATTATTATTATTCCTATAATTATTGATGTTATTCCTAGTGTTAGTTGTATATTTGATATTGTTTCTTTTTGTTTATAGTAATTATATAGTTTTATACTACCATATACAACGAATATTACTCCAATTATGTATGTTATGAATTTTACCATTTCTGTTGGATTGATAAATAAGCATAGTCCTAGTATAAAAAATAGTATTGATGTTATTATTGAAGATTTGTCTTTTTTAATTATTATATTATTCATATCGCACCTCAATAATATTATAAAATAATTTACTTTTTTTTTCAATAGTCTTTTAGATATTGATTTTTCTTCGTTTGGTATTGTAAAATATTTGTAGGTGGTTAGATGTATAATATTGATATTCTTGATAAAAATAATAAGCAAAGTTTATTATATATTTTGAATAATATGGGGTTATTTCCATATATTGATGGTAATGATATTGTTATTGATAAAGATAAGCGTATTGTTTTAAAAAAAAATAAAGATTATTTGTTTATTAATGATCTAGTTGATTTAGGTATTAATGTGGTTGATAGTAGGTATATTTGTTATTTATTAGATATAGCATTTGATAATAGTGTTAAGGTCAAAAAAAAATCACTACGATTATAATTTAAAATCGTTAGTGATATCGTCGTCCATATTTTTTCCATCAAAGTATGGCTTTTTTTTGTATTTGCATATTATTCTTACAATATTTGATGGGAATGTTTTTGCTAGTTTATTGTAATCTGTTATTATGTCATTATAATATTTTCTTAGTGCGACTATTTCTGATTCTGTTTCATTTAGTTCTATATCTATTTTTAAAAAATCTGTGTTATTTTTTAGTTCTGTATATTTTTCTTTATATCTAGTGTATTCATTTATTGCATCGTATAGTTGTCTATCTAAATCGAAGTTTGATAGTTTTTTTGATCTTATTTTTTCTATTATTTCTAGTACGTTTTTTTCTTTAGTATTTTCTTCAATTATACTTATTGATTTATTTAATAAATCGAATCTTTTTCTTAGTGTTGTATCTATACTTGCTTCTGATTCATTCATTCTTATTATGTATGCTTGAAATTTGTTATATGTATTTATTATCCATATTAGTATTATGCATATTATTATGAATATTATTAATGAATACATTATAATGTTCATATATCATCACCATGATAATTATAGCAAATATTTTTTTTTAAATCAATGTTTTATTGATAATTAATATTTTCATCAAATGATATATAGTTTATTTGTCTCATAGGGATTAATTGCCATGTTCCTGTTGGTGGTTCGCTGATAATTATGTATTCGTTATTTGATTGTTCAATGATTCCTTTTAGATCTTTATTTTCTCTGTTTTGAAGTGTTATATGTATTATTACTTGTTTTCCTTTGCTTTGATTTAGTATGTTTTCTATTGTTGTTGAAAATGGTATATTCATTTTTATGTTTTGAGGTGCGTTATTGTAGTTTTTATTATCATATTGTGTGTCTTTGAATATATCTTTATTGAAGTATGTATTATTCATTTTATCATCCTTTCATTTAAATCTATGTTTTTTTTCTTTTTGTATGATTGAATTTTTTTTTGTGATGTGTTAATATGTGATAGGAGGTAGTAGTATGGATGTTAAAATTGGTGTTTCTAATAGACATGTTCATTTATGTGAACGTGATTTAAAAGTATTGTTTGGTGATAATTATGAATTAGAGGTTAAGAAAATGTTGGTTCAACCTGGTGAGTTTGCTTCTAATTCTGTTGTTACTATAAAGACTGAAAAAAGTGAGATAGAGAATGTTAGGGTTTTAGGTCCTCTTAGATCTTATACTCAAGTTGAGGTTTCTAAAACTGATGCTTTTAAGTTGGGTATTAATCCACCTGTAAGGGATTCTGGTGATTTAGCAGGTAGTGAGGCAGTTACTTTGATTGGTCCTAATGGTAGTATTGATTTGAAAGAGGGTTGTATTATTGCGACTCGTCATATTCATATAACTCCAGATCAAATGGTTCAGTTTGGCTTTGAAGGATTAAAGAGTGTTTGTGTTAAATTACCTGGTGAAAAAGGTGGAATACTTTATAATGTTCAATTGAAAGTTAGTCCTAATTATGCATTTGAGATGCATATTGATACTGATGATGCGAATGCTCATATGGTTAAAACTGGTGATATTGCTGAAATAATTGTTGAGGGTGAATAATATGGATGAAAAGATACTTGGTGATGTTAGTGAGAATATAGCTAAGGTGATTTCTGGAATGGATATCCCTATTGATGCTAAGGCTAATTTAATACTTAATTTGACTCATTTTTTAGCGGATTATGAGAATAATATTCAGTATTTAAATGAAAAATCTCAATCTAGAACAAAATAGTGTTGACTAGTTTTTTATTGAGTGTTAAAATATTTTTATAAATTGATGAAGGAGACTAGTAGTAAGTATTTTATTTTATAGAGAGTTAGTGGTTGGTGTAAACTAATAATAGGTATTTATGAATCTACTCTGGAGAGAAATTAATAATTTCCGGCGCAAGCCGTTATCTTAATTAAGACTGTTGTAGGATGGTACCGCGTTAATCGCTCCTATGATGGTCTTTTTTTAGAATTTGGGAGGTATTTTATGATAGATATTAAGTTGATAAGAGAGAATAAGGATTTAGTTAAGGAAAATATTAAAAAGAAATTTCAAGATAAAAAGTTAGGTCTTGTTGATGAAATTTATGATATGGATTTAGAGTATCGTAAGTGTAAGAGTCGTGGAGATGAGTTACGTTCTTTAAAGAATAGTAAGAGTTCAGAGATTGGTAATTTAATGCGTGATGGCAAGAAGGATGAGGCTTTAGCTATTAAGGAAGAAATTGGTAAGATTAGTAATGAAATAGTTGATTTAGAAAATCGTGAGGTTGAGTTAGAAAAAGAAATTCATGAAAAAATGATGGTTATTCCTAATATTATTGATGATAGTGTTCCAATTGGAGAAGATGATTCATGTAATGTTGAGATTGAAAAGTTTGGTGAACCTGTTGTTCCTGATTATGAGATTCCTTATAATGCTGATATATTAGAGAGTTTTAATGGACTTGATAAGGAGAGTGCTGGTAGAACTAGTGGTAATGGTTTTTATTATTTAATGGGTGATGCTGCTAGACTTGTTAGTGCTATGATTAGTTATGCAAGGGACTATATGATAGATAAGAATTTTATTTATTGTATTCCACCTTTTATGATTAGAAGTGATGTTGTTACAGGTGTTATGTCTTTTGAAGAAATGGATGCAATGATGTATAAAATTGAGGGTGAGGATTTATATTTGATTGGTACTAGTGAGCATTCTATGATTGGTAAGTTTAAGGGACAAATGATTAATAAGCAAGAGCTACCTATAACTATGACTTCTTATTCCCCATGTTTTAGAAAAGAAGTTGGTGCTC
>DFLA01000042.1 GCA_002374055.1 Caryophanales bacterium UBA3631 | reverse complement strand
ACAGACTATAAAATACATTGGGATGAAGAAGTAAAAAAACTAAACCTATCAAATAAAGAAAAATTTTTCATAAATAACCTAGAAAACACTTGTAAATTCACACTAGAAACAATTAAAAAACAAAACGAATACTCATCACTTACAAATACAAAATACGAAGAAAAAATAGAAATAAATAAAGACAATCTAACATTCAAAGGATTTATAGATAAACTATTATATAAAGAAAATGAAAACGAAACAATAGTATCAGTAATAGACTATAAAACAGGATCAACCAATATAGACTTAAATAAAACATACTATGGACTAAGTATGCAACTACCAACATACTTATACCTTGCAAATAACTCAAACCTAAAAAACATAAAAATAGCAGGATTTTACCTACAAAACATAATTAATAAAGAACTAGATGAATCAACACTAAAACTTAATGGATATTCAACAAATAACAAAGAAATATTAAAACAATTTGATAATTCATATGAATCAAGCAATGTAATAAAAAGTATGAGAACAAAATCAGATGGAGAATTCTATAACTACGCTAAAGTATTAAATGATAAAGAAATGAATAATCTAATTAAACTAGTAGAAGAAAAAATAAACGAAGCATATACAAATATATTAAACTCAAACTTTGATATAAACCCTAAACAAATTGGATTCGATAATATAGGATGCGAATTCTGTAAATTCAAAGATATATGTTTTAAAACAGAAAAAGACTTAATAAGACTTAAAGAAATGGATTACAAAAAATTTTTAGGAGAAGAAAATGATAAATAATATAATAAAAACATTAGAAAAAATAAACTATGGATATAAAGACAATAATAATAAAATACATAATAGTGTAGATGAATTTTTTTCAGATACATACACATTACAAACTCCAGAAGAAACATTAAAAAATAGAGTAGGAGTATGCTGGGATCAAGTAGAACTAGAAAGAAATCTTTTTGAAAAAGAAAATATAAACATAGACACATATTTTATAGTTCATTACGATAACAAAAAATGTCCAACACATACATTCCTAATATTTCAAAAAAACAACAAATACTATTGGTTTGAACACTCATGGAATAAATTTAAAGGCATACACGAATATAATACTGAACTAGAAGCACTAAAAGATATAAAAGAAAAATTCATAAAATATGAACTAAATAATAACTATAACCCTATGAACCTATGCATATACAAATATAGTAAACCAGAATATGGAATAACATGTCTAGAATTCTATAAACATTGCGAAAAAGGAAAAAACATAATTATATAAAAGGAGGAATTATATGCCTAGTTGGACAAATGAACAACTTGAAGCTATTAATGAAGAAGGACAAAACATAATAGTATCAGCAGGAGCAGGAAGTGGAAAAACTGCAGTATTATCAGAAAGAGTACTAAGAAAACTAGAAACAGTAGATATAAATAAACTATTAATTCTTACATTTACAAAAGAAGCAGCTAACGAAATGAAAGAAAGAATAAGAAAGAAAATAAAAAAAACACCAAGTTTAAAAAAACAACTAGACATAATAGATTCTGCATATATAACAACATTCGATTCTTTCAGCTTATCACTAGTAAAAAAATACTATTATTTATTAAATGTTAGTCCAAAAATAAGTATAATAGACGCAAGCATAATTAATCTAGAAAAAGAAAAATATATAGATGAAATATTTGATAATTTATATCAAGAAAACAACTCATTATTTGAAAAACTAATAAAAGACTTCTGTATAAAAGACGATAAAATGATAAAAGACTATATAATAGACCTAAATAACAAACTAGACTTAAAGTACGATAAAATAAGTTATATAGATACATATATAGAAAACTATTATAATGAAACAACAATAAATAATAATATCAATAAATATATGGACCTATTAAAAAATGAAATAAAAAAATTAAAAAATCAACTATATGATATACAAATACTAGTTGATGGAAAATTCTATACAAAACTAGAAGACATATTACTACCATTACTAAATAGTAAAGAATATATTGATATAAAAAACAACTCAAATATAACACTTCCAAGACTACCATCAGGAAGTGAAGAAGAAGTAAAAAATATAAAAGACGAAATAAAAAATATTATAGATAACATTAAAGATTTAACACAATATGAAAATATAGAAGAAATAAAAAACACAATATTAAAAACAAAAGACTACATAAAAATAATGTTAGAAATAATAAAAACACTTGATAAAAAAATACAAGAATTCAAACAAAAAGCAGAAATGTATGAATTTAACGATATAGCAAAAATGGCAATAAACCTTCTAGAACAAAACGAAAACATAAGACTAGAACTAAAAGAATACTATAACGAAATAATGGTAGATGAATACCAAGATACAAACGACCTACAAGAACTATTCATCTCATTAATAGAAAACAATAATGTATATATGGTAGGGGATATAAAACAATCAATATATAGATTCAGAAATGCAAATCCAAATATATTTAGAAACAAATATAACAACTATGAAAAACATAATGGAGGATTAAAAATAGACCTATTAAAAAACTTCAGATCGAGATACGAAGTACTAGATGATATAAACCTAATATTCAACCTAGTAATGGACGATAAAATAGGAGGAGCAGAATATAAAGAAACCCATCAAATGGTATTTGGAAACACTACATATATAAATGAAGGAAAAACAAACCAAAACAATAATATGGAAATATATAACTATTCATATGAAGATAAAACATATACAAAAGAAGAAATAGAAATATTTACAATTGCGACAGATATAAAAAACAAAATAGAATCGCACTACAAAGTATTCGATAAAGATAATCTAATAATAAGAGATATAGAATACAAAGACTTCTGTATAATAATGGATAGAAATACAGAATTTCCTAAATACAAAAAAATATTCGAATACATGAAAATACCACTTACACTATATCAAGATGAAGTACTAACAGTATCAAACGATATATTAATTCTTAAAAATATAATGAATTTTATAATTAAAATTAAAAACAAAGAATACGATACATTATTCAAATACTACTTTACAAGTATCGCAAGAAGCTATCTATTCGAACTAACAGATGGAGAAATATTTAATATAATTACAAATAACAAAATATTCGAAACAGAAATCTATAATATATCAAAAAACATATCAAATAACCTTGATAACTTAACAAACGAAGAATTCATAAACAAAATAATAGATGACTTCGATATAATCAAAAAAACAATAAAAACAGGAAACATTGAAGCATCAATGGTAAGAATAGAATACTTATTAAATTTAAGCAATAACCTTACAGAATTAGGATATACGCCATATGAACTATCAGACTACGTAAAAGAAATGGTAGAAGGAAAAAACGAAATAAAATACTCACTAAATACAAATGCAGGAAACAACGTAAAAATAATGAACATACACAAATCAAAAGGGCTAGAATTCCATATTTGCTACTTCTCTGGATTACATAAAAAATTCAATACAAGCGACTTAAAACAACTATTCGTAATAGATAACGAATTAGGAATAATCGCACCATACGTAGAAAATAAACCAAAAGAAACAATATATAAAACACTACTTAAAGATAAATACATGAAAGAAGAAATAGCAGAAAAAATAAGACTATTCTATGTTGCAATGACAAGATGTAAAGAAAAAATGATATTTGTAACATCACTAACAGATAAAGAAAAAAACAAAATTAAAAAACTAGTAGACGATAATGAAAGACTAAAATATAAATCATTCCTAGACATATTAAACTCAGTAAAAGAAAATATAAAAGACTACATAATAGATATAGACTTAAATAAACAAAACTTAACAAAAGACTATAACGAAATAAAAGCATCAAACTACCAAAACCAAATAAATAAAAATAATACAAAAATTGATAAAAGAAAAATCAACATAGAAACAACAATAGAAGAAGAAAAACACTTTTCAAAAGAAATAAATAAACTAATAACAAAAGAAGAATATAAAAGCATGGAATTTGGTAAGTATATACACTACATATTAGAAACAATAGACCTTAAAAACCCAGACTATACAAATATTGATAACTTTTATAAAGAAAAAATAAACAACTTCCTAAACCAAGACATATTAAAAAACATAAAAAATGCAAATATTTACAAAGAATATGAATTTATTAAAGAAGAAAATAACGAAACATATCACGGAATAATAGACCTAATGCTTGAATATAATGACCACATAGATATAATAGACTATAAACTAAAAAACATCAAAGACGATGCATATAAAGCCCAATTAAATGGATATAAAAACTACATAGAAAATACTACAAAAAAACAAGTAAATACATACCTATATTCAATACTAGAAAACAAAATAGAAAAAATATAAGGAGAACAAATGGAAAATGCAGAAAAAGTAATAAAATCATACCTACTAATGAACAAACTAAAAGACATAGTTAGAACAGGATGGATAAATTGGGGCGTAAAAAGAGAAAGAGTAGAAAGCATAGCAGAACACATATTTAGCGCACAACAATTAGCGCTAATAATGTATCTAACCTATAAAGAAGAATATAAAGACATAGACATATATAAAGTAATAATGATGCTTGCGATACATGAAACAGAAGAAGCATATATAGGCGATTTAACACTATTTGATATATCAAAAGAAGAAAAAGAAAAAATTGGTCATGAAAAAATACACGAATTCTTTAGCGAATTTACAAATGGACAAGAATTTGAAAAAACAATACTAGAATTTGATGAAAGAAAAACAAAAGAAGCACAATTCGCATACTTCTGTGACAAACTAGACTGTGATATACAAGCAGTAATATATGACAATGAAAACTGTGTAGACCTAACTAATCAAGAAAACAACAAAACTTTTAATAACGAAGAAGTACAAGACCTTTTAAATAAAAACATGACATTTGGACAAATGTGGGTACAATTCGGGCAAAATAGATATTACTATGATAAAGAATTTAAAGAAGTGTCAGATTATATAAAAACACACAAAATAGTGAAAAAAAAGTGAAAAATATTTACTCAAATAAAAAAATATGATATAGTTATTAAGGCTTGAAGATACATTCAATTAAGTCTTCAAGTCAATTCAATTCCTTCATACTCTAATTAAAAGTGGGAAACCACAAAATGGAGATTTAAAGCTAGATATTATTTATCTAGTTTTAATTTTAAAAAAAAACGAGTATATGAAGTGAACCATATTTTGGACACTTCAATAACTCGTTTTTACTTTATTAATTTTAATTTTTTTAATATTCTACTATTACCAAATAAATCTTTAAATAAACCAGTTTTAATAATCATAAATAAATAAACAGCAAATCCTATAACAGCATAAACAATACATAAAATTAAAGAACTAAATCTAGTAACAGAATTAACAGGATAAATAAGACTAACTAAATACAAAACAATAATCATAACAATATTACATAAAACAATCTTTAAACCATTAACAACTAAACTTCTATAATGAAAATTAAAACACTTCTTAATATAAATAATCAAAAACAAAGAAGGAACAATTTGTGTAACCAAAGTACTAACAGTAGCACCTTGATATCCACCCAAGCCAAGATGATGACATAAATGCATAAAAGGAATATTAAATATAGCATTTAAAACAAAACTAACAAATAAAGTAATTAATGCAGCACGAGTCTTACCAACAGTCTGACAAAAACTAATTAAAACAGAAAAAATTGAAAAAGTAATAGCTTGAAAAATATATAACTTAAAAACTTCAATACTTAAAAAATCATAACCATAAAATAATACCCAAACAGGCTGCGCTAAAAAGAATATTCCTAAAGTCATAGGTAGGGTAGTAATAAGTAAAAGCAATAAAGAAGAATTATATTGAAGATTAACCTTTTTCATATTACCCTTAACAAAATCGTAAGCAACACTTGGAATCAAACTCATACTAATACCAATCGCAACAGAAATAACAACAGTACATAACTTATTACCCCAAGTAGCAATAACACTAAAAGTAGTCTCAGCATCAGCAACACTATAACCCAAATCAGTCAAGCCCCTTATAATAGTAACAGTATCAACAGTAGCATAAGCACTCTTTAAAACCTCAACAATAATAAAAGGTAGAGCACACATTAAAATATTCTTTGCAATCATTTTATTAGTAATCTTCTTCTCAGCACTTTTAATAGAAGTATTAACATTCAAAACATCATTATTATTCTTCATTTTACATTTTAAATAAATATAAGAAGCAAGAGCACTAACACTAGCAGAAAAAACAGCGATACCAATAGCAATCTTCTCATCTAAATGTAAAACCTTAATAACAACAATACAACCAACTAAAATAACAACAACGCGAACCATTTGCTCAATAACATTAGAAATACTACTTTCAGTAATAAAATTAAATCCTTGCAAATAACCCCTAACAACACTCAAAGGTGGAACAATAAGTAAAGCTAAAGAAATAATCCTAATAACACGAGCAACATCCTCTACAGTATTATTACCAACAGCATCACCAATTATTAAAGAAGCCATAGGATTAGCAAATAAAACCATAACAACAAAACATAATAATCCCAAAAGGAAAATAAGCTTCATACCAATATCATAAACGCGACGCCTCGTATTAAAATACTCTAAACTATTATATTCACTAACAATCTTACTTACGGCTAAAGGAACTCCAGTAGTAGAAATACTCAAAAATATAACATAAATATTATAAGCATAACTATATAAAGCGCCCGCAGACTTAGAAATCATAGCGTTAAAAGGAATAACATAAACTAAACCAATTACCTTACATAAAATAATGCAAATAGTCGCAATCATAGAATTCTGTAAAACATTTCTTTTTTTCATAAAAACCTCCTATAAGAAAGATGATGCATTCACATCATCTTAAAAAGCAGTATATCGATCATAAAATGGTGTATATAAACTATTAGGAAAATTAATCATTTCAGAAGGATCAAAATACTGATCATGTAAAGATTCCCATCCATAATCAATACCAAATAATCCATATGCAAGACCTAAATGAGAATGAGCACCAGTAGAACAATAATCCCAAGGAGTTGTCCATCCACCACCCATTATACCAATAACAGTATCCTTAGTAACAGTCTGACCAACAGAAACATATATCTGATATAAATGCATATAAACACTAGTATAAGTTTGACCATTAGAAAGCTTATGATGAACAAAAACCATATTACCGCCACAACTACTTCTATCTGGAATAACAGCAACAACACCAGTACCTATAGAATAAACAGGAATATCCTCACCACCAGTAGATAAATCAATACCATAATGTCCACAAGAAACACGAGGATCACTACAATCACGCCCACCATACCAACTAGTTACATAACCACTTTGAAGTTGCCTATAAAAAGCAGTAGTAGTAGGTAAAATACTCTTACCACAAGTAGAAATATCCTCATCAGTCTTACAACCTTTATCCTTATACATTTGAATAGTTTCCTGTAAAGACTTAACAGCATCAGTAATAACCATTTCATCACTAGCATAAACAGATAATTGATCATCCAATTTCTTATATTCTTCCTTCATAGCAGTTTGTTCAGACTTTAATTCCTTCTTTTTTTCAGCTAATTCATCTTTCTTCTTCTCATTTTCAGAAATAGTAGCATTATAATCATCAATTAATTGATCATTATAATTAGTCATTTGCTCAGTAACAGCACTTCTATAAATAAAATCAGTAAAATCTTGAGCACCCATAACATACTCTAAATAAGCAGATTCACCACTAGAAATTTGAAAATAATTAATAATCTTCTTAATTTCCTCTTGTTTAACAAGAATTTCCTCATTCAACTTAAGAATTTCTTGTTCAAGATTTGCAGTATCAGTTTGAATTTGAGTTATATTATTTTGAATAACCTTTAAATTATCCTTAACTTGTTTCATTTCTTGCTCAGTTAAATTTTGTTTTGCTTGATTTTCAGAAAGTTCCTTCTTCTTATCAGAAAGTTCTTTTTCAAGTTCTCCCAAAGTTTGAGCATGAACACGAGGAACATTAATACTCATAAATAACAAAGAAAAAACAAGAAAATAATTAAAAAATTTAAAATATTTCATATATTCACCATACCTTCAATAATATGATTATACCATAAAATTACATAAAAATAAACAATATTAAACTATTTAATCATACAAGAAAAAAAACAAGAATATAATATAGTGATTACCATAAATTTGTAAACAAAATATCAACAATCCACAACTAAAAAATAAAAAACTTGCATTTTATGAAAAAGTGTGGTAGAATTATATACGTGCTTGCAAATTAAATAATGAGGTGAATTTTGTGGAATCAAGTCAGCTGAGAAGGATATCTATAATAGGAATAAGTATTTTATGCTTATCGCCAGTAGATTTTTTCTCAAACAGATTATTTAGTAAGAAAGAGGAAATTAATAATGTAGTAGTTGCACAAGCAGATATGAAATTAGAACCAAACTACTTATTAAATAATTATGAAATATTCAATCCGAATATTAAAACAGCTAGTGAAAATATAGAAAAACTAGCCAGTGAAAATAAGAAGAAAGAACAAACTGAAAGTGAAAACAATTTAGAATCAGAAACAACTGAAGATGTAAAAGAAAAAGAGGAAGATTTAGTAGTAGAAGAAACAATAGAACAAATTGAAGAACCTACTACAGTTGAAGAGGTATATGAAGTAGTTCAACCAGAACAAACAGTTGAAGTACAAGCACAAACTGCTCCAATGCCTAATACACAAGATGCAAATGGTCTAGTAAACTATGCATTACAATTTGTAGGAAACCCATACTCATATGGTGGATCTGACCTATATAGCGGAGTAGACTGTTCAGGCTTCACAATGAAAATTTATGAAGCATTTGGATACAGCCTTCCTCACTCAGCAGAAAGTCAATCATACATGGGTTCATACGTTTCACTAGATAGCCTACAACCAGGAGATTTAATCTTCTATGGTTACGATGGTTATATCTGCCACGTTGCAATCTATATTGGTAACGGTCAAATAGTTCACGCAGCAACAAGCTACGAAGGAATTGTTACAGCTAGTTATCAAATAATGCCAATAATTACGGCAA
>DFLA01000043.1 GCA_002374055.1 Caryophanales bacterium UBA3631 | reverse complement strand
GATAAATCATCATTAATAAATGGAATAACTAATCTAGTTACACGATTCAAATCATACTCTTCAAAAGCATTAGTAACATCACGAACTAATTTATTTAACTTGGAAATTAACCATTTATCAATATCCTCACGTTCACTAACAGGAATATCATAATCCCTAGGATCAACACCATCAGCATTCGCATACATTTGGAAGAAAGAATAAGTATTCTTTAAAGTACTAATATACTTAGAATATATCTCCTTAACACCATCTTCATCAAATTTTAAAGGAGTCCATACTGGAGAAGCATATAACATATACCATCTAATAGTATCAGCACCATACTTAGACATAATACCAATTGGCTCAATAATATTACCAATAGACTTACTCATCTTCTTACCATGAGCATCCAACATCATATCATTAACAACAACATTCTTATAACTAGACTTGCCACTAACAATACCAGAAATACATAATAGTGAATTAAACCAACCACGAGTTTGGTCAACACCCTCAGCTATAAAATCAGCAGGAAATTGACTTTCAAATAACTCCTTATTTTCAAAAGGATAATGATATTGAGCATAAGGCATTGCACCACTATCAAACCAAACATCCATAACATCTAAAACACGATTCATTACCTTACCACACTCAGAACACTTAATATGTAAATCATCAACATAAGGTCTATGAAGTTCAATATCACGAACATTAATATCCTCTATTATTTTTTCTTGTAATTCATCTAAAGATCCAATAACTTCAATATGTCCACAACTACAAGTCCATATAGGCATTGGACAACCCCAATATCTACTACGAGAAATTCCCCAATCAATCATATTGTCAAGCCAATTAGCGAATCTCTTCTCACCAACATAAGAAGGATACCAATTAACCGCCTTATTAGCATTTACAATAACATCCTTATACTTAGTAGTAGCAATATACCAAGCAGGCTTTGGATAAGAAATTAAAGCACTTTTACATCTCCAACAATGAGGATAATCATGAGTAATCTTAATCTTCTTAAATAACTTATCTTCACTCTTTAACCATTTAATAATATCTATTTCTAATTCTGGATCAGTAACAAGTCTTCCAGCCCAAGGACCTTCTGTATAACATCCATCAACTCCAACAGGATTAACAAAAGCAATGTCATTTTCACGACATACCCTATTATCATCCTCACCAAAAGCAGGAGCATTATGAACAATACCAGTACCATCACCAGCACTAACATACTCGTCAGCAATTACTTTAAATGCATTACCTTCAACCTTAACAAAAGGCATTAATTGCTCATATTCCATTCCAACTAAATCAGAACCCTTATACTTTTCAAGAACTTTAACATCATCGCCTAATACCTTTTCCATCAAACTTTCAGCTAAAATAAAATTATACCCCATAGATTCAACCTTAACATAATCAAGCTCTGGATTAACACACAAAGCAACATTAGCCATCAAAGTCCAAGCAGTAGTAGTCCAAGCCAAGAAATAAACATCCTCATCCTTCTTCTTAAAAGGAACAATTAACGAATTAACAGAAACCTCTTGATAACCTTGAGAAACCTCATTAGCAGATAACTCAGTACCACATCTAGGACAATACCATAAAACCTTATTACCATAATATAATAAATCCTTATCAGCTATTTGCTTAATTAGCCACCATTCAGACTCTATAAATTCATTAGAACAAGTAACATAAGGATTCTCACAATCAATAAATTGACCCATCATATCAGTTACCTTATTTACTTCAGATATATTAGTAGCAGTAGCCTTATTACATTCATGACAGAAATTCTCAACTCCAAATGCCTCAATATCAGCTTTAGACTTAAAACCTAACTTTTTCTCAACGTTAACCTCAATTGGTAAACCATGAGTATCAAGACCAATCTTTCTTAATACCCTATATCCTTTCATAGTCTTATACTTACAAAAAGAATCCTTTATAGTCTTGGCAAAAACATGATGAATACCGGGTTTCGCATTCGCATAAATTGGTCCATCATAGAAAACAAAATCCTTACATCCTTCTCTATTATCAATTGTTTTCTTTAATATATCAACACTTTTCCATTCTTTTAAAATATCGCTTTCAACCTCATTTATATTCTTTTTACTTAACTCTTTAAATTCCATAAAAATCCTCCTAACCAAATATTACATACGAATAATAAACTACAAATAACACTAACATAATTATTCCTTCATGTCTGTGTATCTCATGATCCCTATACGCAAAAACAAATAGTAATATAGCACTTACAATCATAACAATTAGATCAATAATACTAAATCCAACTGCCTGAATACCTCCAAAAAGCGCTACCGGTACACCTAAAACAATACCTATATTAAATATATTACTACCAACAATATTACCTACTAGTATTTCATGTTCACCCTTACGAGTAGAAACAATACTAGTAACAAGCTCAGGTAAAGAAGTACCAAAAGCAACAACAGTCAAAGCTATCATCTTTTGACTAATACCCATTAAACTTGCTATTTTAGAGGCACTATCAACAACAACATTACTTCCAAGAATAATACAAACAATACCAAAAATAGTAAATAGAATAGATTTACAAATACCATACTTAGCCAATTCATCAACATTATTATCCTTCTTATTTCTCATAATAGATATTAAATAATAAACAAATACCATAAAAAATAAAACAATAACAAATCCATCATTACGATTGATACTGTTAACACTATTAACAAACAAATCATCCTTTATTAAAAAGAACAACAAAGTACTAAATAACATAACAATAGGTAACTCTTTTCTTACAGTATTACTCTTAACCTTAATAGGTTTAATTAAAGAACAAAAACCTACAATTAATAAAATATTCAAAATATTACTACCTATTACATTACCTAAAACCATATCAGAATTATTACTAATAATACTCTTAACTGATACAGCAAACTCAGGTGCACTAGTACCAAATGCAACAATAGTAAGACCTATTAACATCTTAGATAATTTAAAATTCAAAGCCAAACTAGATGCACTATCAACAAATAAATCAGCACCCTTAATTAAAACAACAAAACCTATAATCAATAATACTATTTGTAAAAACATATTCATCCCTCCAAAAAAAAAATCCATGAATTTAAGGACGAGAAAACCCGTGGTACCACCTTAATTCATAGATTTACTATGCACTTATTTACTATAACGCGTAACCGTTTTAACCTATTGGATTAAAAACATCAAGAGTGATACATATATTACCATCATATTAGTTTACACCAACCACTAACTCTCTATAAATCAAGTAATATAACGTCTCCATCAAATGTTTTAAATTTCAATTCTTTCAATATCATCAATCATCTCTAATTGACACTCAATTAAACTTCTAACCTTATTTTTATAAACAACAACATCTTTCTTTAACTTATCAGATTCCATAGAAATTTTCTCAGCTCTAATCAAAGCATCATTCAAAATCCTACTAGCATTGTTTTTAGCGTCAATTAAAATTACTTCTCTCTCCTTAAAAGCATTATTCCTAATTTGTTCACCAGTAGTTCTAATCATACTCATTGAATTATTAAGAGTAGCTTCAATTTGTTTATAATAATTTAATTGATTTTTTAAATTTAAATTTTCTTGTTGTAGTCTTTTAACTTCCAAATCATAATTATAAAGTTGTCTATCCTTAAGACCATTATCACTTTCTATCTGAGATAATTTTGTCATAACCTGATTCAAATACTTCATAATATCATCTGAATTTTCACTACGAAGTGTATCAAATTTATCCATACCTCACCTCGAATTAAGGTATATTCTAACACACTTAAAAACATATTTCAACAATTAATTAAAAATATTAGTAAATTTACCATTCAATATTAATATCATCATTATCATGAATATCTTTACCATCTTTTTCATCAGAAATACTTCCTTGAATATTCACATTATTAGGAGTAAGTAAAAAAATACCTCCACCTACCTTTTGAATATCCCCACCAATTGCGTAAATTGTTCCACTTAAAAAATCAACAATACGCTTAGCTTGATCACTAGTAACCCTTTTCAAATTAACAACAACAGTATTTCTTGCCTTCAAATGATCAACAATTTGTTGAGACTCAGAATAAGCTCTTGGTTCCAACAAAATCATCTTACTCTTACCATTATCTGCTGTAGCTGCCTCCTCTGGAGTCTTATTATAATAAGTATCATTGCTACCATCAGATGCAAAAATATCCCCATCATCTTCCTTAAGCCATTTTTTTAAACTAAATGCCATAACATTTCCTCCCTTATTCTTAACTTATACCATTTTATCACATTTAAAAAAATATGTAAATAAAAAAATATTTTCAAAATAAATATTGAAAAAATAATATTTATTATGTTAAACTATAAAAAAAGATAGGAGAATTATTATGTTATGTTTAAAATGTGGAAACGAAATAAAAGATAACGAACAAATCTGTAGCAAATGTGGATACAATAAAAATACAATATCTAATACCGACAATCCATTTGGAATAAAAAATCAAGGAATATACAATCCAAACGCAGTAAATAAAGAAGAAGCAAAAGAAAAACTAGACCACCAACAACAATTCCATCAATTAGTAGAAATATATATAGGACCACTATACAATAACTTTAAAAAAGGATCATTCTCATGGTGTGCATTTTTTCTTGGTCCAGTATACTTCATATATAGAAAACTATATTCAGTTGGAATAACAATATTTATATTAGAATGGTTAATACAAGGATTTGCAAAACTAGTAAATATGAGATTATACATATACGCAATAATACTAATAATAATACAAATATTCCTAGGAACTACATTTAAAAAATTCTATTATAATGAAAGTATGGAAAGAATAGGAAAACTAAAACAAGAAAATCAAGATAAAGGATATAACCAATTAGCAGAAATAGCAAAACAAATAGGTGGAACAAACCCACTATATACAATAATTGCAATAATACCACTTATACTTTTAACAGTAACATTCCTACTAAACTTCTTCCCATATATACTAGAATTTTAATTAAATGCAAGTTCAACATTTAAATCAGTATCAGAAATTGCAATATATAAAAATATAATGCCACTTATAAAAATTAATAAAGATGCAAGAAAAGACAAATACAAAAGTCTTTTTTTCTTTTCAGAATCACTAAACTTCAAATCATTAAAACTCTTATAAGAGTCGTATAAAAAATAAAAATAAACAACAATTAAAATAGAAAATATTAAAATCATAATATTCCTATACTTATATTTACTATCTAAATCACCACTAACATAATATATTCTCTCTAAATAATTAGAATAATAACTCAAAGCAATTATTCCAATATAAATAACCCATATATAATCTTCTATTCTAATTTGTCTTAACTTATCATCAACTTCTCTACTATCCATACTAAATAATATGAAAAAAAAAATAACTCATTACAAGTTATTTATTATTCAAGTTGGTGACCCGTACGGGATTTGAACCCATGAATGCATGCGTGAAAGGCATGTGTGTTGAACCACTTCACCAACGGGCCAACTAAAATGGCGCTCAATGTAGGGCTCGAACCTACGACCCTGTGATTAACAGTCACATGCTCTACCGACTGAGCTAATTGAGCAAACCCGTCTTCAAATCAAAGACAAATTGATTATATAATAATTTTTTAGTTAATGCAATAGTTTTTTTCAAATTTTTTAAAAAACTTTATTACATTACTATATATAATATACAAAAACAAAAAATAAATACACACATTTCAATACAAATATACATTTACACTATAAACAATTTGTTAATTATTGACTTAAAAACATCATTGTGTTAAAATGTATGTAATGAAGCAAAACTTCATATAATAAAAGAGGATATGTCTGAAGCAGCATTCAGATGTTTCCCTATATAGTTCTACATCTGAAATCAACAACAGTTGAAATCAGATGTATTTTTTTATTTAAATAATAATTTAATTATTACTATAAATAAAAGTAGTATTATTATAAAGTCTTTTGTCTCACGTTTAGTCATAATACCACCACCTTTCTCTTTCGAAGAAAGGAATCATCTGATTTTTCAAACATATCCTATATATAATTATAACTTATAATTAATTTATAGTCAATATAATTATTAATTCTTTGTTAATATATAAAAACAAAAAAAGAAGATAAAATCTTCTTTTTAAAAATCACAATTTCCTGGAGTTCTAGGAAATGGAATAACATCTCTAATATTTTCAACACCAGTTAAATACATAATTAATCTTTCAAAACCTAGACCAAATCCAGAGTGATAACATCCACCGAAACGTCTCAAATTGTTATACCAATAAACAGAATCTTGATCTACACCCATTGCGTTCATTCTAGAAATTAATTTATCATAATCCTCTTCCCTTTGAGAACCACCAATTAATTCCCCTATACCAGGAACCTCTAAATCAACAGCCGCAACAGTTTTATCATCACTATTTAACTTCATATACCAAGCCTTAATATCCTTTGGCCAATCAGTAATAAATACAGGACCATTAAAATACTCAGTAATATACTTTTCATGTTCCTTAGCAATGTCATCATCATAATTTGGTTCAAATTCCCATTTAACTTTAGCTTCCTTTAATATATCAACAGCCCCATGATGAGTAATTCTCTTAAAATCAGAACTTACTAACTTCTCTAATTTTTCTTTAAGACCCTTAGATACAAACTTGTCAAAAAATTCAATCTCATCACCACAATTCTTAAGAATATAATTAACAATATACTTAAGCATATCCTCCTCAATATCCATTAAACCATTTAAATCGCAAAAAGCAATCTCAGGCTCAATCATCCAGAACTCATTCGCATGAGTCTTAGTATTAGAATTCTCAGTTCTAAAAGTAGGACCAAAAGTATAGATTTTCTTAAAAGCCATTGCCATTGCTTCACCATGTAATTGACCAGTACCAGTAATATAAGACTGTTTCTTAAATAAATCTTGACACATATCTACAGTACCATCAACTATTGGTAAATTATTAAAATCAAGAGTAGTAACCTTAAACATTTGGTTCTCACCTTCACAATCAGCAGTAGTGATTAAAGGCGTATGAGCATAAACATACCCATTCTTTTGGAAATATTCATGAATCGCATAAGCAGCCATGCTTCTTACTCTAAAAACAGCTTGAAACATATTAGTTCTAGGACGTAAATAAGCCTGTTCTCTCAAAAACTCCATAGAATGTCTTTTTGGTTGAATTGGATAATCCTCTGGACAATCACCTTCTAATTTATAAGACTTAAGAACAACCTCATAATCTTGACCAGAACCTTGAGACTCTTTTAAAACACCTGTAACACTAATCGCACATCCTACATGTAATTTTTGAATTTCATCAAAACAACTTAAACTATTATCATAAACAATTTGAATGTGTTTAAAACAAGTACCATCAGAAAAATCA
>DFLA01000039.1 GCA_002374055.1 Caryophanales bacterium UBA3631 | reverse complement strand
GAAGTTAATATGAATATTAAAACAAAGATGGAAATCAATTCTTATGAAGGTACTCGTCATAAAAAAGGTTTACCTGTTCGTGGACAAAGAACAAATAGAAATGCAAGAACTCGTAAAGGTAAAGGTAAAGTTGTTGCTAATAAGAAAAAATAATGATTTAAAAGGAGGTTATTTATATGGCTTATAAATCAAGAAAACGTAAAGTTAAGAAGAATGTACCACAAGGTAAAGCATTTATTCATACAACTTTTAATAATACTATCGTTACTGTTAGTGATTTAGAAGGTAATGTAATAAGTTGGGCTTCTGCTGGTACTTTAGGATTTAAAGGTAGTAAAAAGTCTACTCCATTTGCTGCTGGTATGGCTGCAGAGGCTGCAGGTCGTGCTGCTGTAGATATGGGAATGAAAACTGTTAAGGTTTTTGTTAAAGGATTAGGATCAGGACGTGAGACAGCTATTAGATCACTTCAAACAGCTGGACTTGAAATTGAGACAATCTCTGATGTAACACCTATTCCACATAATGGATGTCGTCCACCAAAACGTCCACGTGGATAAAAGAAAAGGAGTGTTAAATAATGTTGAATTTTGAAAAACCAATGTATAAGATAACTGATTATATTGAAAGTAATAATTTTGGTAAATTTGAACTTGAACCACTTGAAAGAGGTTTTGGTACTACTTTAGGTAACGCTCTTAGAAGAGTAATGTTATCAAGTATGCCAGGAAGTGCAATTGTTGCTTTTAAAGTTGATGGCGTTATGCATGAATTTACAACTATTGAAGGTATAGTTGAAGACGTAACTACTATTGTTTTAAATTTAAAGAGTATTGTTGTAAAGAATAATACTGATGAGGTAAAAAAATTAACTTTATCTGTAAATGAAGAGAAGACTGTTACAGCTGCTGATATTGTAACTGATGGGGATGTTGAAATTATTAATCCTGATCAAGTTATTTGTACTATTTCTAAGGGTGGTAAATTAGAAATGGAATTGTTAGTTGCTAATGGTAGAGGATATGTTCCTTCTAATGAGAATAAGTCTTTTGTTGAAGGACAAAAGATAGGATTTATTCCTATTGATGCTTTGTATTCTCCAATTGAAAGAATTAGTTATGAAGTTGATTCTGCTCGTGTTGGACAAGATGCTAGTTATGATAAGTTAATTATGAATGTTCAAACTAATGGTTCTATTAAACCTGAGGAAGCTATGGCATTATCTGCTAAGATTTTGATTGAACATTTAAATATAGTTACTAATTTAAGTGAAATCGCTGATATGACTGGAATTATGAATGCTAAACAAGAAGATAGTAAGTTGAAAAAGTTAGAAACTTCTATTGATGATTTAGATTTCTCAGTTAGAGCTTATAATTGTTTGAAAAGAGCTGGTGTTAATACACTTGGTGATTTAACAGAAAAATCAGAGTTAGAAATGATGAAAATACGTAATTTAGGTAAGAAATCTTTAAAAGAAGTTATTGATAAAATTAAAGATATGGGACTTAAATTCCGCGATGAAGACTAGTTAGGAGGAGTAATATGGCTTACAGAAAATTAGGTCGTACTAATAAACATAGAAGAAGTATGCTTGCTAATTTAACTAAGGACTTAATTAACAATGAAAGAATTGAAACAACTGAAACTAGAGCTAAAGAAGTTCGTAAGTTTGTTGATAAAATGATTTCTTATGGTAAAGATGGTTCTTTAGTAGCAAGAAGAAATGCATTAGCTTTCTTACAAAATGATAATAATACTGTTAAGAAAGTTTTTGATGACTTAGCTAAGAGATATGCAAACCGTAATGGTGGTTATACTAGAATCTTAAAGTTAAATGAAAGAAGAGGAGACGACGCTTTAGTTGTTATTCTTGAATTAGTTGAAGGAGATGCTAAATAGTATCTTCTTTTTTCATTATTATATAGGTAATATTATTGCTAGATAATTATGCTTTACTATTTACATTGTGTTTTGTAAAGTTTATCTTTTTTTCTTTTGGTGTTATAATTATGATGGTGATAATATGATAAAGTTTATTGATAAGAATAATTGTTATATTGATGATAGTGTTAAGATAGGCGATGGCACTGTAATTTACCCTAATGTTGTTATTGAGGGGGATTGTGTTATAGGTTGTAATTGTATAATTGGTCCTGGATGTTTTATAAGAAATAGTAATATTGGAGATAATACATGTGTTTACTCTTCTCATATATTTGATAGTGTTATTCTTAATGATGTAAATGTAGGTCCTTATGCTTTTATTCGTGAAGGTGTTAGTGTTGGCTCTTATTGTAAGGTTGGTTCTTTTGTTGAGGTTAAAAACAGTAGTATTGATTCTTGCAGTAAGGTTCCTCATTTGTCTTATATCGGAGATAGTAGTATTGGAAGTAATGTTAATATTGGTGCGGGCGTTATTACTGCTAATTTTGATGGTGTGAATAAGAATAGGACTAATATAGGTGATGGTGCTTTTATTGGATCTAATAGTTCTCTTATTGCGCCTTTAAGTATTGGTTCTAATAGTGTTATTGGTGCTGGTTCTTGTATTACTGATGATGTTTTAAGTGATAGTTTGAGTATTGCTCGTAGTCGTCAGGTTAATAAGAATGGTTATTATAAAAAAAATATGTAAGTATGTTCAAAATTTTTGAGCATATTTTTATGTGAAATTGTATCTGATTTTATTGTAAAAAAAATGTATTTATACTAAAATGGATATATAGGGTGGTAGGTAGAATGGATAATATGGTTGTTATTAATAAATTATTTTTTAAATATGATTATAGAGTTATTTTTAATAATCTGAGTTTATCTATTAAAAAAGGAACTTTTACTACTATTCTTGGTAATAATGGCTGTGGAAAAAGTACATTAGTTAGGTTATTAACTGGTCTTGAGGATTCTAATAAGTCTATTTATATTGATGGTGTTTTGCTTGATCAATATAATTTATCTTCTATTAGGAGAAAAATAGGTGTTGTTTTTGAGAATCCAGATAATACTTTGATATCTGAGACTGTTATGGAAGATTTGGCTTTTCCTTTAGAGAATCTTAATTATTCTCGTGATTTTATTTATTCAAAGATTAATGAGATTAGTAAATATTTGGGCATTGCTCATTTACTTAATAGGTGCCCTCGTGATTTAAGTGGTGGTGAGAAGCAGTTAGTTGGTTTGGGATGTGCGTTGATAACTGGTCCTGAATTGTTGATTTTAGATGAGGCTTTTTCAATGGTTGATAGTATGAGTAAGTTAAACATGCTCAAGCTTTTGAGAAAAATTAAAAAGGATTATAATGTTACTATTTTGAATATTACTCATGATATTGAAGAGAGTATTTATGGTGATGATATTATTGTTGTTAATAATGGTCGTGTTGTTATTCATGATAGTAGGGATAATGTTTATAAGCAAGAAAAAGAATTAAATAATTTAGGATTTGATTTGCCTTTTATGGTTAGTTTGTCTAATAAGTTATCTTATTATGATTTATTGGATAGTGTTGTTTATGATATGGAAGATATGGTTGATTTATTATGGAAGTAAAGTTTAGTGATGTATCTTTTTCATATGGTGATAATGTTGTGTTTGATAAATTTTCTTGTTTTATAAAAAGTGGTTTGATAAGTGGAATTATTGGTGCTTCTGGAAGTGGGAAGAGTACTATGCTTGATTTAATTGATGGTTTAGTAGAGTGCTCTAATGGATATATTAGTGTTGGTAGTTATAATGTTAATAGTGATATAAGGAGACGTATTGGTTATTTATTTCAATTTTCTGAGGATCAGATATTTAATTCTAGTGTTTATAAGGAAATTGAATTTGGTCTTAGTTGTTTTAAGTGTGATAATATTGATAGTAGAATTAGGGATTCTATTAAATTGGTTGGCTTTGATGAGAGTGTCTTGTCTTTAAATCCTTATAAGTTAAGTAATGGTGAAAAACGTAAGGTTGCGATTGCGTCTATTTTGGCATATGATCCAGATATATTAATTCTTGATGAACCTACTGTTGGTCTTGATAATATTAGTAAGAATAATTTGATGAGGTTATTAAAGAATTTAAAAAGATTAGGTAAAACTATTATAATTGTTAGTCATGATATTAATTTTATTCATAGGTTTGTTGATTATATATATTTGATGAAGGATGGTAAGATATTTTTAGAGGGTAATAAGTATGATGTGTTATCTAATGATGAAGCAATGAGTGAATGTGGGCTTGTTGTTCCTAATATTTTACATTTTTCTAATTTGGTTTATAGTAAGAAGGGTGTTAAAATTGGTTATAGGGATGAGATAAATGATTTAATTAAGGATGTGTATAGGTATGCGAAATGGTAGTTTTTCTAGATATTATAATACAAATTCTGTTATTCATATGATTAATCCTTTATGTAAGATTTTAGCAATGTTTATTTTTGTTGTTATGACGATGGTTGGATCTTGTGTTAGGGTTATGTGTGGTTTATCTATTATATTATTATTTTTAATGGTTTTATCTTGTGTTCCTATAAAGAAATATTTATTATCTATATATGGCATGAAGTTTTTATTTTTAATTGTTTTTATAATTAATTTGATATTTGGTGTTAGTGTATATAATAGTTTTATTATGATATGTCGTATTTGTTTGGTTGTAATGTATTCTTCTTTATTACTTTATACTACTACAACTAATGAGTTGGCTTCGGGTTTTTCTTCTTTTTTGAGGCCTTTGGTTGTTTTTGGATTTCCTGTTTCTAAGGTTTCTATGGCTATTGCGTTGTCTTTGAATTTCGTTCCTATTTTATTTATGGAGTCTGGAAAGATTATTAAGAGTCAGACTAGCAGAGGATTTAATTATAAAAGTGGTTCTTTTAGAGATAGGATTGTTGGATTGAGGAGTGTTATCATTCCTATGTTTGTTCTTTCTATGAGGCGTGCAGATAGTATTAGTGATGCGATGGAGGTTAAACAGTTTAGTTTTGATTCTAATCGTAGTAGTATTAAGAGTGTTAGATGGCATATTAGTGATTTTTATATGATTAGTTGTCATTTGTTGGTTTTGATTTTTGTTTTAATTAAAGAGGTGGTATTGTGAGGTATTTAGTTTCTATTTCATATGATGGCTCTAAGTATAATGGTTATCAGAAACAAGTGCAAGGTAATACTATTCAAGATAAGTTGGAAGAGGTACTAACTACTATTAATGATAAAAAACATGTAAGTGTTAGTGCTTCTGGTAGGACTGATAGTGGTGTTCATGCTTTGAATCAGAAGGCTCATTTTGATCTTAAGATTAAGATAAGTCCTGATAATTTAAAGAGAGCAATGAATAGTTTATTGCCTAAGGATATTTATATTAGGGATTGTGTTAGTGTGAATGATGATTTTCATGCTAGATTTGATGTTAAGGCTAAAGAGTATATTTATAAAATTAATATGGGTGAGTATAATCCAATTGAGAAGGATTATGTGTATCAGTATTGTAAGAAATTGGATGTTGTTGAAATAGAGAGGGCTTTAAAGTATTTAGAGGGGACTCATGATTTTAAATCGTTTACTTCTGGTGATGATGTTCGTGATGATTATGTAAGAACTATTATCCAAACTAATTTAATTCGTGATTTGAAGAATGTTAATATGGTTACTATTTCTTTTTTAGGCACTGGTTTTATGAGATATATGGTTAGAAATCTTGTTGGAACTTTGATACAAATTGGTGAAGGCAAGTATAAGAGCACTGATATTATTGATATTTTAGAGGCAAAAGATAGAAGAAAAGCTGGTATGTGTGCTGATGCATGCGGATTATATTTAAAGGATGTTTTTTATAGATGAGATTGGCTGTTATTAGTGATGTTCATGGTAATTTACCTGCTTTGGAAAAGGCTTTTTCTTTTATAGATAAAGTTAATATTGATGGTATTATTTGGTGTGGTGATTATGTAACTGATATTTTGCTTTCTCATGAGGTTTTAGAGTTTATTAGATTGAAAAATAAGAAGTATAAGCATTGGATTATTAAGGGTAATCGTGAAGATTATATGCTTGATTATCATAATAGTAGTGATAAAGATTTTAGTTTAATTGATGTAACTGGCAGTTTGTTGCTTACGTATAATTCTTTGAGTGAAGATGATATGAAATATATTTCTTCTTTATCTGATGAGATTGTTGTTGATATAAAAGGTTGTCCTAAAATTTATGTTAGTCACAAGTTAAATAGTTCGTGTGGATATAAGTACCATGTTTTTGGGCATATTCATAAACAAGGTTTGTTTATTAAGAATGATTGTAGATTTATTAATCCTGGTAGTGTTGGTCAGTGTTGTAGTGGTGTTTCTGGATTAGAATTTGCGTTGATTGAGCTTGTTGATGGTGAATGGAATACTCATTTTTATCATATGAATTATGATTTGGATTTTGTTTGTGATACCATTCGTCATAGTTTATTATCTACTTGTAAATATCATTGGGATGATATTCTTATAAAGACTTTAAAAACTGGTCATAATTATGTGGAGGATTATACTAATTTGGCTAAGGAAGTTTCAAAAAAGTGTGGTATTGATGTTTGTTCTTATTCAGTTATACCTGATAAGGTCTGGGACTATGCTTATAATAAGTTAAATATTGTTGAAAAAAGTTAACTATTTCTTCTTTTTAGTTGACTTTTTTATTGTTTTTTAGTAGAATTATTCTTGGTACATTTATTTATCCCACATTTTAATAAACCCTGGGAAAGTTTATTAAATTGTAATGGAGAAAGGAAATATTTATGAAAGATTCTTATATGCAAAAAAAAGAAGATATAGTACGTAATTGGTATGTTATTGATGCTGAAGGAATGAATTTAGGTCGTTTAGCTACTAAGGCTGCTCATATCTTAAGAGGAAAGCATAAACCAACATTTACTCCTCATGTTGATTGTGGAGATTATGTTATTATTGTTAATGCTTCAAAGGTTAATTTAACTGGTAATAAGTTAGATGACAAAGTTTATTATAATCACAGTGGATATACTGGTGGATTAAGAGAAAGAACTGCACGTGAAATGAGAGATAATTATCCTGTTGAAATGGTTGAGAGAGCTGTAAAAGGAATGCTTCCAAAAGGAAGATTAGGACGTTCTACTTACAAAAAATTATTTGTTTATGCAGGTAGTGAACATCCACATATGGCACAAAAGCCAGTAAAGATGGATTAAGGAGGGTTTTAAATGGCTAATAAAAGAGTTTTTTTAGGAACAGGTAGAAGAAAATCATCTGTAGCTCAAGTTAAGATGGTTCCTGGTAAAGGAAAAATTACTGTTAATGGTAGAGATGTTAGAGATTTCTTTCCATATGAAACTAATGTTATGGATTTAAAACAACCTTTAGTTGCAACAGGAACTGAGGAATCATTTGATATTGATGTTAAAGTTAATGGTGGTGGATTTACTGGAGCTACTGGAGCTATTAGATTAGGTATTACTCGTGCTTTACTTGAGTATGATAAGGCTAATGAAGATAGTGAAAATAGTTATAGAAAAATCCTTAAGAGAGCTGGATTTATTACAAGAGATTCTCGTGTTAAAGAACGTAAGAAACCAGGTCTTAAAGCAGCACGTCGTGCACCACAATTCTCAAAGAGATAATATATGCAGTTTTGGATACTATATGTATCCTTTTTTATTGACTTTTTTTTATAAATGATATAATATTATTGTTATGGAGGAAAATATATGAATAAGAAATTTTTAAAGAATTTTGCATTAGTATTGGCTATAGGTTTTATTTCATTTACTGTTTCAGGATGTGATAAAAAGGAAAAGGATAATAATGAATCTAATGTATCTGAATCTACTAATACACAATCGTCTATTAAGAAAATCGAGTTTTTAGCTATGATTAACGATGCATTTAATATTACAACTGATGGTTCTGATGAGGGAACTATTAAAGGTGCAAAGGATTGGGATATTATTAATTCTGATGCAGTTATTAATCCAGATGAAAAAATCGATAAGGAATTTGTTATTTCTTCTGTTATGAGAGCTACTGGATTTGTTGATAGTAAATCTTCAATGGATGAAATAATTGACTGTGCTATTGAGTATGGAGTTATTACTGATAGAGATTTATCTAAAGTTGATTTGAATGATGCTGTAGGATATATTGCTAAGGCAAATGAAGCATGGATGAATCCTAATTTCAAAAATGAAATTAAGGTTGAACTTGTTGAAGGAGTTATTGATTTAACTAATGCTATGAGTTCAAAGGATTATAGTATTGATGGTAATAATATTACTATGGATTCTAAATATGCAGCTAATATTAAAGCTGATACTGTATTTATTCTTCCAAAGGATTCTGTTACTGGAAAAGGTGGTGCTTATAAAGCAAAATCTGTAAGTACTGTAAATGGAAAGACTACTATTTCAGGAACTCCTGCAAGTGTTGAAGAAGTATATAAAAGTATAAGCAGTAGATAGAAAGGTTTGTCCTTTCTTTTTTATTGACTTATTATGGTATTTATTGTATAATTTTTTTGGGGTATGGAGGAATAAAATGAAAAATTATAGAAAAGAAAGTATTACATTTAGAGGTAATAGTTTTGGTAATTTGAGTCAAGAAGAAATAGGTAATTTACTTGCAAAATATGCTGATTATAAACCTATTGATATGAAAAATATCGAGTTTTTTGAGCCTACTGATGAGTCTCAAATTAGTTTTGTAAATAAGAAAAAGAATGAAAAAATTCGTTTTTGCTTATTTATTCTTGTTGTGTTTTTATTATGTTTTATTTGGGCAATTGTTTGTCAACCATTAAAGATTGTTATTCTTACTGGTATTCCTTTTTTAGTAGCAATTTATGCATTTGTTACTGTTTTAAAGGTTAAACCAATGATTACTGTTGGAACTGTTGTATCTAAGATGTCTCATGGTCAAACTGGTAAAGGAAACTGGGAGTATTTTTTTACTGTGGCTTTTGATAATAAAACAATATGTCATCATATAAGAACTTATGCTAGATATTTTGCTGATGCTACTGAAGGTACTAAGGTTCTTGTTGTTAAAATTGGTACTGGCGTATATGCGTATGGTTTATAAGAAATGGATATTTCCATTTTTTTGTTATTATGTGTGATAGAGAAGAGGTGTATTCGAGTTTTTAATTCGGTATTTTATGAGATTGAGTTACGATTGGATAGATTATAAATTAATTGATGCTGGTAATGGTGAAAAATTAGAGAGTTGGAATGGTGTTGTTTTAAGAAGGCCTGATCCTCAGGCAATGTGGCCAATTAATGGTGATTGGGGTCATGTTGATGGCTTTTATCACAGAAGTGATAAAGGTGGTGGTTATTGGGATTTTTATAAGAAACTTGATGATTATTGGACTGTTAATTATAAGAATTTGACTTTTAAGGTTAGTCCTACTAATTTTAAGCATACTGGTTTATTTCCTGAGCAAGCTGTTAATTGGGATTTTATGATTGAGAAGATTAAGGGTTCTAAACGTCCTATTAAGGTTTTAAATTTATTTGCATATACTGGTGGAGCTACTATGGCGTGTAGTAGTGCTGGTGCTATAGAGGTTGTTCATGTTGATGCTTCTAAGGGTATGGTTTCTTGGGCTAAGGAGAATATGCAATTGTCTCATTTGGAAAATAATAAAATAAGGTTTATTGTTGATGATTGTTTGAAGTTTGTTCTTCGTGAGGCACGTCGTGGTAATAAGTATGATGCTATTGTTATGGATCCTCCTAGTTATGGTCGTGGTCCAAATGGTGAGGTATGGAAATTTGAACATAATTTATATAATTTGATTACTGCATGTATGGATATTTTATCTGATAAGCCTTTGTTTTTTTTGATTAATGCATATACTACTGGTATTTCTAGTACTGTTTTATATAATATTTTGAAGACTACTATGGTTCCTCGTTTTGGTGGTTTTGTTGATGCGGATGAGGTTGGATTACCTATTGTTTCTAATGATTTAATTTTACCATGTGGTATTTGTGGAAGATGGCAATCAAATGGTTAAGATTTTATATGAAGATAATCATTTATTAGTTGTTGTTAAGCCTGCCAATATGCCTGTTTGTGAGGATAGTAGCGGGGATTTGGATTTACTTTCTTATTTAAAGAATTATTTAAAGGAGAAGTATAATAAACCTGGTAATGTTTATTTGGGTTTAATTCATCGTCTTGATAGACCTGTTGGTGGGGTCATGGTTTTTGCTAAGACTAGTAAGTGTGCTTCTAGGTTGAGTGAACAGGTTAGAACTGGTAAAGTTAATAAGAAGTATTATGCGGTTGTTTGTGGTAATTTAAGTGGTTCTGGTGTTTTTAATGATAGATTATTAAAGGATAGTAAAACTAATATGGTTTATGTTGATGCCCGTGGTAAAGATTCAAGTTTGGAGTATAAGGTTATTTCTTCTGTTTCTGGTTATTCTTTGGTTGATATTAATTTAATTACTGGTAGGTCTCATCAAATTCGTGTTCAGTTTTCTAGTCGCGGGTATCCTTTATTTGGTGATCAGAGGTATAATGACAATGCACGTATTGGTGAGCAGATTGCATTATTTTCTTATTTTTTAAGTTTTTATCATCCTATTAGTGGTATGTTGATGCAGTTTAAGGAAAATGTTCCTAATAGAAAACCTTTTGATTTATTTAGTAATATTTAATTTTTTTTGTTTAATTTTTTTAAATTTGATATAATATATATGGAATGGGTTGATTTATATGATTAGTAAAAAGCTTAATTATAAGTTAGTGAATATTCTTTTGATTTTAGGTATTTGTTTTTTGTTTTATAATACTTTGGGTTTATGGCAGTTTGTTGTTGATAAGACTATTGCGATAGTATCTCCTTTTGTTCTTTCTTTTGCTGTTGCATATGCTTTATATCCTTTTTTGGTTAGACTTGAGAATAAGGGTATGAGAAAGCCTCTTGCTGTTATTTTGATGATTGTAAGTATTGTTGGCTTTTTTGTAATCATTCTTTCTTTGTTAATTCCTATTATTAGTAAACAGATAGGTGCTTTGAGTGATGTTGTATTGTCTTTTGTTCAGGATATATCTGTTAAGTATAATATTGATTTACATACTATTCAGGAGAATCTTACTGATATTAATGGTATAGTGAGTGGTTTTGGGAAATCTATCAGTGATTTTTCGTTTTCATTTATTTCTAAGTCTATTGATTTTTTTAGTAAGTTTGTTATTTGTTTTATTACTTCAATTTATTTTTTAGTTGATATGGATAAGATAAGGATGAAGATTAGGAGTTCTTTATTAAAACGCCATAGACGTTTATATAATTATGTTAAACGTTTGGATTATGAGGTTAGTCAGTATTTTGTTGGTCTTGAAAAATATATAATTATTCAATTTATAGAATATACTTTGATATTTATGATTATTGGACATCCATATTATTTAGTTTTAGGTGTTTTATGTTCAATTTCTACTATTATACCTTATTTTGGTGGTATATTTGCGAATATTATTGCGTGTATAACAGCGTTTTTTGTTAATAAGTGGTTGTTTATTCTGACTCTTATTGTCGCTATTATATGTCCTAATATTGATGGCTATATTATTTCGCCACGTGTTTATGGAAAAACTAATAATATTCCTTCAATTGTTACAATATTTGCTGTATTTGCTGGAGGTATTTTGTATGGAATTGTTGGAATTATCATTGCGTTACCTGTAGCGATTATCCTTATATCTACTTATAGATTTTATGAGGATGATATAAATGATAAATTGGTTGAAATTAAGAATCAAAAGTAATTTTATCGAAAGATAAATTACTTTTTTGTTTTATTTTTTTAAAAAGTTGTTTGTTTTTTTGTTTTTGGGGTATTTATTTTTTGATTTTTTTGTTATAATTATTATTAGAATAATGAGGGTGGAAAATATGGATAATGTTAAAGATGTGATGTCTAAGTTTAAGGATAGCTTAGGTAATATTATTTCGAATGTAAAGGATAAAATTTCTGAAATTGAAAGTGAAGAGGAATTTATAGTTACTTTGGGTGATGTTGTTAATTATTGTAAAAGTGATAGTTTGCTTTTACCGTTTTATGATGAAAAAATATTATCTAGTGTTTTTGAGCGTGTTTTTCCACTTTCTAACATTGAAATGGATAAAATTAAAACTGCTAAGTATTTGATTGAAGCAAGTAAGTCTATTGATAAGAGTCATTTCGCTCAATATAATGATTCTGTTAAGGATTTGGAAAGTATTTGTTCTAAATTGGTTGATTTTTATGATAAGTTGTTATCTGATAATAAGCTTTCTGCTGATAAGGAACAGTATAATTTAGATATCCAAAAATATAGTGAAATATATAATTGTATTGATGATGATAAGTTTAATTCTTTAATTTCTAATATTGATTTGTTTGAGGAATGTATTAATGTTTGTGAATTATCAGATGATGAGATTAATATTATTTTAAATGTTGCGATTAAATCTAATTTAGTTTTTCTTGATTCTAGTGGTGTTGTTATTGAGGATTCTGTTGATGAGATATCTGAAATGAAGAAACAAAATGATATTTTTCAAGACGAGATTGCTGATTTAAGTAATCTTCTTGGTAATGAATAGGAGGGTAGTTATGGAACTTAAGAATTATTTAGTTGAATTACTTTCAAATATTATTCATGATAAGTTACAGATGTTGTCTGATGCAAATGATAAGTTAAAGAAAAGTGAAGATTATAAGGAAATTGAAGATTTGTTTAGTGATGTTGATAAAATTGTTAATGTTGATAGTGATAAGTTAAAGTCTATTTTAATAGATATAACTGATGAGGATACAGTTTCTGGTATTTTATCTAATATCGAGATGATTAAGATTGTTCTTAATGGTAAGAATAATGGTTTGAATTTATCTTTGGATGATGAGCAAGAAAAACTTATTAAGGGTGTATATGAAATAATTAATGATTATAGAACTGGCTTGGAAAAGGAAAATAATGAGGAAAAGAAAAATTTAGAGGATTTTATTTCTAAGTGTAAAAGTTTAAGTTCTGAAATTAGTACTGGTGTTGTTAGGGATATTGATACTCTTGATGAAATATTTGCTTCTAATGATATTTCTATCGATAAAGTTATTAAAAGTAAGTTTGAAATTTTAAGAAATAATAATAAGAATTTTAATTTAAATTTAGAAGGAAGAGTTAAAGAAGAAGTTGATTTAAGAATTCTTATGAAAGATTATAATTTGGATTTTGATTCTTATAGTGATGTTGAAAAAAGTATTTTGGTTAATGAGTGTGATATTCCGATGATGAATTCTTTTATTGAGTATATTGTTGGAAGTCATATTAATTTATCATCTAGTCAGTTATTCTTTATATTGTTATTTTCTAATTTAGATATTTTCTCTAATATAATTGATCTTTCTAAGTCATATGATTTTTCTTTATCTGATTTATTTAAAATTCCAGGGGTTTTTGTTTCTAAGGAAAAGGATGTTTCTTCAATTTTAAGTAAGTATAATGATATGGATGATTTTTATATTGTTGAAAATTATTTAAATGTTGTTCCATGTTATGAGCTATTTGTTGATAATATTTCTTTACTAGAAGCAAATAATAGAAGTGTAAGTGAGTGTTTTAAGAATAATATTTTGTCTTTAATTGTTCCTGATTTGGAGAAGAATATTACTATATTATCTGATATTAAGTTATCTAATAAAGAATTTAGTATTGTTGTGATTAATCCTTTCCTTGCTACTTCTTATTCTAGTTTTAATGAGTGTGGTTTAGGTGATTATCTTAAAGAAAATCCTTTGAGATTAACTACATCATATTATCGTTTGAAGAATATATCTTCTAATATTGTTTTAGCTAGGAAGAAATCACAACCTATTTTTAGGAGTTTAAATGATAAAAAGACGTATTGGCTTAATAGGAATATTACATGTGGCGTTGAGGTGAAATAATGGATTTTTTGAAGAAATATAATATATCTGATTCTGATATAACTATTATAAAGAATAATAATTATGAGTCTATTTTAAATGCTTTTATATATAATAAGAGTAATGTTTGTGATGTTATTGATTATTTACTTTCGATTGGTATATCAAATTCTGCTTTAAGTCAAATTTTATCTGATAGACTTGATTTATTTATTAAGCCTGTTGATTATATAAGATCTTCATTTGATAAGTATAATATTGAAAGTTTGGTTACTATAATTAATGATGATATAGCAAATTTAAAATTTATTTAGCAAGTTTTCTTGCTTTTTTTTTTCTTTTTCATATAATATTTATATGCGAGGAAGTGCTAGTATGGATTTATCTAGTTTAAGTAAATGTGATTTGTTGAGTATTAATATTGATGAGTCTGATATGGATGTACAGCAGTCTTTTTATAGTGAATTAAATTATTTAATTGATAGTATTTTAGATATTAGGTACAAAGAAAATAAGTCTTCTTTTGCTTTTTATGATATTGCAAGTGTGAATGCTTTTATAAGAAATAATATTGATAGTTTGAATTATGTGTGTACTAGGTTATATGATTTTGTTGGTCATATTGTTTCTTATCAGTCTATTATGTCTGATTTGAGACAATTGGATACTGGTTCTGAATCTTTAAGTTTATCAGATACTTCTTTCTTTTGTAATAAAATTTTAAATTTACACAAGGATTATTTTTATAGAGAGAATAGGAAAATAATTTATAATGATTTAAGTAGTAAGATTGATGTTTCTGATCGTGTAAAAAAATCTTTATTTAATAGTGTTAGGATTAAAAAAGTGATTAATTTATTGTCTGATTCTATTTATTTAAAATCTAATAAGTATATTAGTGAAGTTAAGAGATTTAAGAAATATATCTGTAAGAATGATATTTTATCTTCATATTTTGATGTATTTTTTAATAATTTTTCTTCTTTTATTGATTATTATCGTAATGGATGTTTAGATATTGATCATGTTAGAGGGATTACTGGTATTGATGATAGTGATGTATTAAATTTATTTATAAAGAAATTTAATAAGTTTATTCTTAATCTTTCTAATTGTGTTATTTTATCTGATATTGATAAATCTTCTATAGATTATTCTAATATTCCTTTTAATTATAATAATTTTAAAATTTTTGATAGAAAGAGATATATTAATAGTATTAGGTATATTTCGTCATTATGTGGTTTAAATAATTTTTTTAATAAATGTGATGATATTTTATTTTTAGTTTCTTTTGTTGGGTTATTTGATGAGTTAGATTTTGAGTTGTGTTCTAATTTAATTAATAATTATGATTATATTTGTAGGCATATTGATGGTTCAATATGTAAAAATTTTTTTAGTATATATTATTCATGTGATGAGTTTTCTTCTAGAAATAAGATGAGTATGTATGCATTGGGAAAAAATGTTTCTGATTGTATTAGGATTTCTGATTCTTTTAGTTATTTAGATTTTTATATGAAAATGATAAAAAAATATGGTTGTTATATTCCATCTGTTTCTTTTTACAAATCTGATTATTTATATGAGTCTGGATGTTTTTCTGATTTAGATCGTTTATTAATTGGTAAGAAAGCTGGAACTTATAGTTGTATTCAAATTGGTTCTCCTACTTTTGATGATGTTCTTTTATCTTTTAATAATGATGTTGTTTTAGTTAAGGATTCTAATGGTATTAAGTATAGAATTTTTCTTTTTAGAAAAGAAAATGTTGTTCAGATGGCTACTAATTTTAAAACTCCTTTTTCTATTGATGTGTATGAAGAGATATGTAGGCAAATTATTTTAAATAGTTCTGGTGATATTAAGTTTGTTTTTGTAAATACTTCTTCATGTTCTAATAAGCATGTTAATTATCCAATTGTTCATGATAGTAGATTTATTGATAAATTTCCTTATTCTGATTTATTTATTGATTCTATTATGCTTTATGGTGATGATTATAATTTAGCTAATTATGATGAGTCAAATTATAATTTATATCCTAAGAAAAGAATGCCTATTAATTATAATGGTTCTATTGATGATGTTATTAGACTTGAGGCTTTTAATCTCATTTTAAATAATAATTATGATATTTCTTTATTGGATAAGTTTAATTATTATTCTTATAAGTCTATTATATGTGGTGAGGATTGGTATATTATAGTGTTTGATGATTGTTCCTATTCTGAGTTTTTTCTTGATATTGCTTGTGATCAAAGTCGTTGTGAATTGGAAGGTGTAAAGAAAAGGTTGTTTACTAGTAAAGGTTTGGTATTAAAATAGTTTGATTATCTTGTAAAAAAATTACTTTTATGGTATATTGTGTTTAGGTGATTTTATGTCTGGAAATAAGGAAGAGGCTGTAAAACTAATTAAAAGAAAATTAAATAAAGAATCTTTTTTGTCTTATATTGAGATTGCTGAAATTACTGGTTATCATCCTAAGTATATTTTGAAATTAAAGAAGGATATTATTAATAATAGTATAAGAATGGAACATGGCAATAAAAATCGTAAGCCTGTTAATGCGCTTTCTGATGAAGAAAAGGAAACTATTATTAAGTTATATAAGAAGAGTAATGCTAGTATAAGAAAGTTTTGTAATTTTTATTCTATGCATAGTTATTCGTGTATTTATAATGTTATTAAGGAATATGAAAAGAGTTTAGATAAATAGTTAGTATTTAATGATTAGACAAATCTTAGGATTTGTTTTTTTGTCGATTATTTTTTTTAATATTTTTCTTGGTCTTTAATAGTATTATTTAGGAGGACAAGTATATGAATTTAAGAAATGGTTTAAGTAATCAACAAGTTATTGAAAGTAGAAATAGATATGGAAGAAATGTAATTTCTAGTAGGAAGAGGGATAGTTTTATTAAATTGTTTTTTTCTTCTTTTGGTGATCCTATTATAAGAATTTTATTAATTGCGTTGGGAATTAAGGTTATTTTTTTGATTAAGAGTTTTGACTGGTATGAAACTATTGGCATTGTTATTGCTATATTCATTGCTTCTTTTATTTCTACTATTTCTGAATATGGAAGTGAAAAGGCTTTTTTAAAGTTACAGGAGGAGTCATCTAAGATTAAGTGTCGTGTTAAAAGGAATGGTAAGGTTATTTTAATTAATATTGATGATGTTGTTGTTAATGATATTGTTTTACTTGAGACTGGTGATAAGGTTCCTGCTGATGGTGTTATTGTTTCTGGTGAAGTTTATGTTGATGAATCTTCTATTAATGGTGAGTCTCGTGAGGTTAGGAAAAGTGCTACTAGTGATTTAAATACTGTTTTGGAGAGTTGTTCTGTTTTTAAGGGTACTGTTGTTTATTCTGGTAATGCTTCTATGATTGTTACTAAGGTGGGGGATAATACTTTTTATGGTGAAATTGCATCTGAATTGCAGGAAAAACAGCCTGAGAGTCCTTTGAAATTAAGATTACGTGAGCTTGCTCAGTCTATTAGTAAACTTGGTTATATTGGTGCTATTATGGTTAGTATTTCGTATTTATTTAATGTTATTGTTATTGATAATGATTTTAAATTAGATTTGATTGTTTCCACTATAACTAATTTTAGGGAGATGTTTGGATATATTTTGTATGCTTTGACTTTGAGTGTTACTGTTATTGTTGTTGCTGTTCCAGAGGGTTTACCTATGATGATTACTCTTGTTTTATCTTCTAATATGAAGCGTATGGTTAAGGATAATGTAATGGTTCGTAAAATGGTTGGTATTGAAACTGCTGGTAATATTAATATTTTGTTTACTGATAAGACTGGTACTTTGACTCGTGGTAAGCTTGAGGTTGTTGGTTTTATGAGTGGTAGTGCCCGTGAATATAAGGATGAATTTGAATTGTCTGGTAGTAGAATTTATGATATGGTTAGGTATAATTGTATTTTTAATAATTCTAGTTCTTTTAGTAATGGTAATATTATTGGTGGTAATATTACTGATAGGGCGATATTAGGTTTTTTTAATGAGGTATCTTTATCTAATGTTAGTGTTATTTCTTCTATACCTTTTGATAGTAAGAATAAGTATTCTAGTTCGTATGTTAGTGTGGGATCTGATAAATATAATTTTTTTAAGGGGGCTCCTGAGGTTATTATTGATAAGTGTAGTAAGTATTTAACTGATGGTGGTGAGGTTAGAGGGTTTTATGATAAGAATAAAATTAATAATTATATAGCTTTAAAGGCAAGTAATGGTATAAGGGTTATTGCTTTAGCGTATGGTAATTTAGATATAAATGATAATTTAGTTTTTTTAGGACTTTTTTTTATTAAAGATGAGGTAAGACCTGATTCTATTAAGGGGATTGAACTTGTTAATAGTGCTCATGTTCAAACTGTGATGATTACTGGTGATAATAAGAATACTGCTTTATCTATTGCTCGTGAGGTGGGTATTGTGAGTAGTGATAATGATCTTATTTTGACTAGTTCTGAGTTGTCTTCTATGTCGGATGATGAGGTAAAGGGTATAATACCTAATCTGAGGGTAGTTGCTAGATCTTTACCTCGTGATAAGAGTCGTTTGGTTCGTTTAAGTCAGGAATTAGGTATGGTTGTAGGCATGACTGGTGATGGTGTAAATGATGCTCCTGCATTGAAGTTATCTGATGTTGGTTTTGCTATGGGTAGTGGTACTGAGGTTGCACGTGAGGCTAGTGATATTATTATTTTGGATGATAATTTTTTGTCTATTTCGAAGGCTATTTTGTTTGGTAGGACTATTTTTAAAAGTATTAGAAAGTTTATTATTTTTCAATTGACTGTGAATATTTGTGCTGTTGGTTTATCAATTGTTGGTCCTTTTATAGGTATTGAAACTCCTGTTACTGTTATTCAAATGTTGTGGATTAATATGGTTATGGATACTTTAGCTGGGATTGCTTTTTCTTATGAACCTCCTTTACTTGAATATATGAATGAGTATCCTAAAAAAAAGGATGAACCTATTATTAATGATTATATGAAGAATGAAATTATTGTTACTGGTATTTATTCTTTGTTATTGTGTTTATTATTTTTAAAGATTCCTTTTATTTCTTCTGTTTTTAGGGATGGTATTAATAATGAGTATTTAATGAGTGCTTTTTTTGGATTATTTATTTTTATTGGTATTTTTAATAGTTTTAATGCTAGAACGTGTAGAATTAATATTTTTGCTAATTTATTTAATAATAAGGTGTTTTTGTTTGTAATTGGTTTTGTTGCTTTTATTCAGATTCTTTTGATTTACTTTGGTGGTAATCTTTTTAGAACTGTTGGTTTAAATTTTTATGAGTTTAATTTTATGTTGTTATTATCTTTTACTGTTATTCCATTTGATTGGATAAGAAAGTATTTTTTAAAGAGGAAAAAGACTAGTTTTGGAGTTTAGTCTTTTTTATTGGAAAAATTTTGATTGATTTATTTTTTTAGTTATGATACTATTATACTTGGGCACGATTAACTTTTAGCAACCGATAATAGTAAGGTGATTTTATGATTAATTTTATTGTTGTAGATGATATTAAAAAATTTAGTGAGATTATATGTGATGTTGTAACTAAGGTTATGATGAAAAATAAATTTATATATAAAACTTATTGTTTTGATGAATATGATGATAAGTTTAATACAATTATGGAGTCAAATATTCCTAACAAGATATATATTATGGATATAGAAACTAGAGAGTCTTCTGGTATTGATATTGCTCGTAAGATTAGAAAGTTTGATATAGATAGTATTATTATTTTTGTTACTGTTCATAATGAGGCTGGAATGGTTTTGCTTCAAGATGATTTGATGTTTTTAACTTTCTTATCTAAGTTTGATGATTTTGAGAATAAGCTTTTTAATTCTATAAATAAGGCCCTTGATTTTATTCATCACAAGGCATGTATTAATTTTAATGATAAGGGTACTATTTATACAATTCCTATTTCTGATATTTTATATGTTACTAAGGAATCTAATTCTAGAAAGAGTATTATTAAGACTAATTATTCTGAGTTTAATGTTAATCTTACTTTACATGACATAATGGATATGTGCAACGGAATGTTAGTTCAAACACATAGAAGTTGTTTTGTAAATATGGAACATGTTAGAAAGATTGATAAGCATTGTAATATTATTGAATTTGATAATGGAGAAACTATCGATTTATTGTCTTCTAGTTATAAGAAGGGATTGGTTTTAAGTGAGTAATTTTGTGTTCAATGTTTTTCTAGTGATTTCTAGTTTTATAATCATATATGTTCAGATATTTGTATGGTCTAGATTTTATCATGAGAAGATTAACTATAAGAGTTTGTTTTTATATATATCTTTAATTGTTATGACTTTATTAAGTATGTTTAATTATCTTTATATTAATGTTTTTTTTAGGATGATTCTTGTTGTTATTTTGTTTAGTATATGTAATTATTTAATATTTCATAAAAAATTAAATGAAGTAATTGTCACAACTATTTTTAGTCAAGCTTTATTAACTTTATCTGATGTTATATGTGCATTAATTGTTATGATTATTTTTGGTGCGAAATATACATCTATACGTGATGATGTTATTTTTGCATCTATTGGTAATTTATTAATATCTGTTTGTTTTCTGGTTATTTCTTCTTTTTCCATTATAAGAAGATTTTATTTGAAATTAATATCATTAACAGATAAGTTCACGGTTAAAACTTTGTTTTTAATTTGTTTATTGATAATGATTAGTATTAATTTTATAATGGTTTCTACTTTTTATAATGTTGGTTCTATACCTGTAATTATTATTAATTCTATTTTGATTTTTATATATACATTTATTGTTTATAGAAGTATAAATGAAAAGCATAATAGTTTATTGGTAAAGGCAGAAAACGATTATTTAATGGATAGTCTTCATCAATATGAGGATATGGTTGATCGTCAAAGAGTTGATAATCATGA
>DFLA01000031.1 GCA_002374055.1 Caryophanales bacterium UBA3631 | reverse complement strand
AAAAATATAATAGTATCAGCAGGAGCAGGATCAGGAAAAACTGCAGTATTATCAGAACGAGTTATAAGAAAACTTAAAGCAGTTGATATAAATAAGCTATTAATTCTAACATTTACAAAAGAAGCCGCAAACGAAATGAAAGAAAGAATTAGAAAAAAAATAAAAGCAAACGAATCACTAAAACATCAACTTGATATAATAGATTCAGCGTACATAACAACATTTGATTCATACTCTTTATCGCTAGTAAAAAAATACTATTATCTACTTAATATAAGTCCAAATGTAGGAATAATAGACTCAAGTATTATAAATATAAAAAAAGAAGAATACATTGATGAAATATTTGAAAACTATTATGAAGAAAAAAATCCTCTTTTTGAAAAACTAATAAAAGACTTTTGTATAAAAGATGATAAAGAAATAAAAAACTATGTAATTGAACTAAATAATAAACTAGATTTAAAACTAAATAAAGAAGAATATATAGATACCTATATAGAAAATAATTTTAATGAAGAAACATTAAATAAAAACATAGAAAAATACATTAATCTAATAAAAGAAAAAATAAAAGAAATAAACAACTTAATATACGATATACAAATACTAGTAGATGGAAAATATTATGAAAAACTAATAGAAGTACTAAATCCGCTATTAAATAGTAATACATATATAGAATTTAAAAATAATAGTATTATAAAACTTCCACAATTACCAAGAGGTAGCGAAGAAGAATTAAAAGATAAAAAAGAAGAATTAAAAAACACAATAGACTATATAAAAGAATTAACTATAGAAGAATCAGAAAATACATTAAAAGAAAATATACTAAAAACAAAAGACTATATAGAAATAATACTTTATATAATAAAAGAATTAGACAAGAAAATATATAAATTCAAACAAGAATCAGAAATGTATGAGTTTAATGATATAGCTAAAATGGGTATAAGAGTACTAGAAGAAAATGAAAACATTAGATTAGAACTCAAAAACTACTACAACGAAATAATGGTAGATGAATATCAAGATACAAACGACATACAAGAAAAATTTATATCATTAATAGAAAACAACAACGTTTATATGGTAGGGGATATAAAACAATCAATATATAGATTTAGAAATGCAAATCCAAATATATTTAGAAATAAATATAATAACTATGAAAAACTAAATGGTGGAATAAAAATAGACCTATTAAAAAATTTTAGATCAAGATTTGAAGTATTAGACGACATAAACCTAATATTTAACCTTGTGATGGATGATAAAATAGGTGGAGCAGAATATAAAGAAACACATCAAATGATATTTGGAAATAATACATACATAAAAGAAGGAAAAATAGAAGAATCACATAACTTTGAAATATTAAACTATAAATATGAAGATAAAACATATTCTAAAGAAGAAATAGAAATATTTACAATCGCAACAGACATAAAAAACAAGATAGAATCACACTATAAAGTATTTGATAAAGATAACATGATAGTAAGAGATATAGAATATAAAGACTTCTGTATAATAATGGATAGAAACACAGAATTTCCAAAATATAAAAAAATATTTGAATACATGCAAATACCATTAACACTATATCAAGATGAAGTATTAACCCTTGAAAATGATATTTTAGTACTAAAAAATATAATGAACTTCATAGTAAAAATAAATAAAAAAGAATACGACACTAATTTTAAATATTACTTTACAAGTATTGCAAGAAGCTATCTATTTAGATTAAGTGATGATGAAATATTTAATATATTTCAAAAAAAAGACTTCTACAATAATGAAATATTTAAAATATCAAAATCAATATCAGATAACCTAGAAAACCTAACAAACGAAGAATTTATAACAGAAATTATTAATAAATTTAATATAATAGAAAAAGGAATTACAACAGGCAATATAGAGGCATCAATGATAAGAATAGAATACTTACTAAACCTATCAAAAAATCTAACAGAATTAGGATATACACCATATGAATTAGCAGACTATATAAAAGAAATGGTAGAAGGTAAAAACGAAATAAAATATTCACTAAATACAAGTGCTGGAAACAATGTAAAAATAATGAATATACATAAATCAAAAGGACTAGAATTTCATATCTGTTATTATTCAGGGCTACATAAAGCATTCAATATAAGTGATTTAAAACAATTATTCACAGTAGACAATGAATTAGGAATAATCGCACCATATGTAGACAAAACACCAAAAGAAACAATATATAAATATTTATTAAAAGACAAATATATGAAAGAAGAAATAGCCGAAAAAATAAGACTATTCTATGTAGCAATGACAAGATGTAAAGAAAAAATGATTCTAGTAACATCTCTAACAGATAAAGAAAAAAATAAAGTAAATAACCTTGTAGAAGACAACATAAGACTAAAATACAAATCATTCCTAGACATATTAAATTCAATAAAAGAAAACATAAAAGAATACATAATCGATATTGATTTAGATAAACAAAATCTAACAAAAGAATATAACGAAATAAAAGAAAATAACTATCAAAAATTATTACAAAAAAACAATATTAAACTAGATAAAAGAAAAATAGAAATTGACTCAAAAATAGAAGAAGAAAAACATTTTTCAAAAACAATAAATAAACTAATAACAAAAGAAGAATATAAAAACATGGAGTTCGGTACTCATATGCACTATTTATTAGAACTAATAGACTTTAAAAACCCAGATCTAAAAGATATAGATAACTTCTATAAAGAAAAAATAAATAACTTCTTAAACCAAGATTTATTAAAAAACATTAAAGAAGCAAATATATATAAAGAATATGAATTTATTAGTGAAAACAATAGTGAAACATATCACGGTATAATAGACCTTATGTTAGAATATAGCGACCATATAGATATAATAGACTATAAACTAAAAAATATTGAAGATAATGCATATCAAGAGCAATTAAATGGCTATAAAAACTATATAGAAAAAAAATTTAATAAAAAAACAAATATATATTTATATTCTATAATGGATAATATAATAAAAAAAATAAATTAAAACAAAGAAAGTGAGAAATAATCTCACTTTTATTTTACCAATTTAAATTTCTTTAAAATTCTACTATTACCAAATAATTCCTTAAATAAGCCAGTTTTAACAAGCATAAATACATAAACTAAAACACCAATAATTCCATAAACAAAACATTCAAATAAAGCACCAATTCTACTTAAAGAATCAATAGGATAAATTAATTTAACTAAATATAAAACAACTAACATAATAATATTACATAATACTATTTTTAAACAATTAATAATTAAACTTTTATAATGAAATTTAAATACTTTCTTAATATAAATAATCAAGAACAAAGAAGGAAGTGTTTGAGTAATTAAAGTACATACAGTTGCGCCCTGATAACCGCCAAAACCTAAATAATCGCATAAATGCATAAAAGGAATATTAAATATTGCATTCAATATAAAACTAATAAGTAAACTAAATAAAGCAATCTTAGTCTTACCAACAGTTTGGCAAAAACTAATCAAAACCGAAAAGAAAGAAAACGTAATAGCCTGAAAAATATATAATTTAAATACCTCAATGCTTAAATAATCATATCCATAAAACACAATCCAAACAGGTTGCGCTAAAAAGAATATTCCCAAAGTCATAGGTAGAGTAGTAATAAGTAATAAAAGCATAGACGAATTATACTTTTCATTAACCTTATCCATTTTACCCTTAACATAATCACCAGCAACACTAGGTATTAAACTCATACTAATTCCAATTGCAACAGAAATAACAACAGTACATAATTTATTACCCCAAGTAGCAATAACACTAAATGTAGTTTCAGCATCTAGAACACTATATCCCAAATGAGTTAACCCACGTATGATAGTAACAGTATCAACAGTTGCATACGCACTTTTTAAAACCTCAACAATTATAAAAGGTAAAGCACATAGCAATACATCCTTAGCAATCATTTTACCAGTAATTTTCTTCTCAGCTTCCTTAACATCATGCTTACCATTAAACTGTTCCTTATTCTTAAACATCTTATACTTCAAATATAAATAAGAAGCAAAAGCACTAATAGAAGCAGAAAACACCGCAATACCAATCGCAATCTTCTCATCTAATTTAAACACTTTAATAACTAAAATACAACCTATCAATATAACAATAACACGTACAAATTGTTCAATAACATTTGAAATACTGCTTTCAGTAATATAATTATGTCCCTGTAAATAACCCCTAACAACACTCAAAGGAGGAACAATAAGAAGTGCAAAAGAAATAATTCTAATAACATTCGCAACATCATCAACAGTATTATTACCAACGGCATCACCAATAATTAAAGAAGCCATAGGTCTAGCAAAAACTACCATAATAACAAAACATAATAATCCAATCAAAAATATTAGCTTTCGAGAAATACCATAAACACGATCACGAGTATTATAATATTCCAAACTGTCATATTCACTAACTATTTTACTAACAGCAAGAGGAACACCAGTAGTAGATAAACTTAAAAATATTACATAAATATTATAAGCATAACTATAAAGAGCCCCGGCAGAAGTAGAAATCATAGCATTAAAAGGAATAACATAAATTAAACCAATAATTTTACATAAAATAATACAAACAGTAGCAATCATAGAATTCTGTAAAACATTTCTTTTTTTCATAAAAACCTCCTATAAGAAAGATGATGTAGAAACATCATCCTAAAAAGCAGTATATCTATCATAAAATGGTGTATATAACGAACCAGGGAAATTAATCATACTTGTAGGATCAATATAATGACCTTTTAAATAATCCCAACCATAATCAATACCAAATAAACCAGTAGCAAGGCCTAAATGAGAATGTGCACCAGTAGAACAATAATCCCAAGGAGTCGTCCATCCACCACCCATTATACCAATAACAGTATCTTTTGTAACAGTCTGACCAACAGAAACATTAATTTGATATAAATGCATATAAACACTAGTATAAGTATTACCATTTGTAAGTTTGTGATGAACAAAAACCATATTTCCACCACAGCTACTTCTGTCAGGAATAACAGCAACAACACCAGTACCAATTGAATAAACAGGGATATTATCACCACCAGTAGATAAATCTATACCATAATGTCCGCATGAAACACGAGGATCACTACAATCACGACCACCATACCAACTAGTTACATAACCACTTTGTAATTGCCTATAAAAAGCAGTAGTAGAAGGTAAAACATTCTTGCCACAAGTATTAATATCATCACCAGACTTACATCCCTTATCCTTATACATTTGAATAGTTTCCTGTAATGACTTAACAGCATCAGTAATAACCATTTCATCACTAGTATAAACAGATAATTGATCATCCAATTTCTTATACTCAGTCTTCATAGCACTTTGTTGTTCCTTTAATTCAACCTTTTTATGAGCTAATTCTTCCTTCTTATCCTCATTAGCCTTTATAGTAGCATTATATTCATCAATTAAACTATTATTATAACTAGTCATTTGCTCAGTAACAGCACTTCTATAAATAAAATCAGTAAAATCAGAAGCACCCATAACATATTCTAAATATGCAGATTCACCACTAGAAATTTGAAAATAACTAACAATATTTTTTATTTCTTCTTGTTTTTCATCAATTTGCTTATTTAACTCAACAATCTCATTTTCAAGATTAGCAGTATCAACCTGAATTTGAGCAATGTTATTTTGAATAGTCTTCAAATTAGTTTGAATATCATCCATTTCCTTTTTAGTAAGTTCTTTCTTATTTTGATTCTCAGTAAGTTCCTTTTTCTTATCATTCAATTCCTTTTCCAATTCACCAAGAGTTTGAGCCTTAACATCCTGAACATATAAAGAAACAAATAATAAAGAAAAAATGCAAAACAAACTCAAAAATTTATTTACTATTTTCATACATTCACCATACCTTCAATAATAAGATTATACCATAAAAATATATAAAAAGAAACAATATATAGACTTTTTAATTATATAAATTAATACATTTACATACAATATAATGACTACATTTTTTGTAAACAAAATATCAACAGAAGACATCTAAAAATAAAAAAACTTGCATTTTATAAAAAAATGTGATAGAATTATAAACGTGCTTGCAATTTTATAATGAGGTGAATTTTGTGGAATCGAGTCAGCTGAGAAAGATATCTATAATAGGAATGAGCTTATTATGCTTATCTCCAGTAGATTTTTTCTCAAACAGATTATTTGATAATAAGAAGGAAATAGTAAATACAATAATTTCATATACAGATATGAAATTAGAACCAAATTATATATCAAATAATTATGAAATATTCAATCCGAATATTAAAACAGCTAGTGAATCATTAGAAAAACTAGCTAGTGAAAATAAGAAGAAAGAAATTTCTGATAGTGAAAACAATTTAGAATCAGAAACAACTAATGAAATAAAAGAAAAAGAGGAAGAAACAAAAATAGTAGATGAAACATATGAAGAAACTACTACAGTTTATGAAGAGACATATGATGCTGTTCCAGCAGTTGAATATACTGCACCAGTTCAAGCACAAACAGCTCCTATGCCTAATACACAAGATGCAACAGGTTTAGTAAACTATGCATTACAATTTGTAGGTAATCCATATAGTTATGGTGGTTCAGACCTATATAGCGGAGTAGACTGTTCAGGATTTACAATGAAAATATTTGAATCCTTCGGATACAGCCTTCCTCACTCAGCAGAAGGTCAATCATATATGGGTTCATACGTTTCACTAGATAGCCTACAACCAGGAGATTTAATCTTCTATGGATATGACGGCTATATATGCCATGTTGCAATCTACATTGGTAACGGTCAAATAGTTCACGCAGCAACAAGCTACGAAGGAATTGTAACAGCCAGCTACCAAGTAATGCCAATAATTACGGCAAGAAGAATTTTAAACTAAATTCTTAAAAATCGACACTATTCATAGTGTCTTTTTTTTATAATAAAAACGGTGGTTAAATGAAAATATATATAGATCTGATACTCATAATAAACTTCGGTTTTGACTTTCTATTACTTCTTTCAGTATCAATAATACTAAAAAGAAAAACAGAAATGTATAAACTTCTGCTAGGTGCATTTCTAGGAAGTATATCAGTACTAGCGCTCTTCATAAAAATAACATCATTTCAACTATTCCTACTAAAAATAATCATAAGCATACTAATGACAATAACAGCATTCAAATTCAAAAACATAAAATATACACTAAAAAACATATTATATCTATACATAACAAGCATAGTATTAGGAGGATCTCTATACTTATTAAACATAGAACTAACATATCAAAACAAAGGAATAATATTCTTTAAAAACAAAATGAGTATCAATTTCTTAATACTAGTAATAATATCACCAATCATACTATATATTTATATTAAAGAATGCAAAAACATGAAAAATAATTACTCAAACTATCGCAACGTAGAGATAAAACTAAAAAACAAAACAATAGAATGTACAGGATTTATAGACACAGGAAACAAACTAAAAGATCCATACAAAAAAAGACCAATAATACTAATGAATAATAACTACCTAGAAAAAGATTCAAACATAATTTTCGTTCCTGTACACACAATAATAGGAACAAAACTAATAGAATGCGTAAAAATACAAGAACTAAAAATAGACAATAACACAATAAAAAAAGAAGTATTACTAGGATTTATAGAAAGAAAAATAAAAATAGATGGCATAGAATGCCTATTAAATAATGAAATAATAGAAGGGTGATAAAATGATAAAAAAAATAATAAATTTAATAATAAATATACTAAACAAAAACAATGAAGTATTTTATGTAGGAAGCCTTGAAAACCTACCAGAACCACTTACAAAAGAAGAAGAACTACTATACGTAAAAAAAGCAGAAGAAGGAGACGCATTAGCAAAAGAAGCACTAATAGAACATAACCTTAGACTAGTAGTATTCCTAGCAAAAAAATATGAAAACACAGGTATAGACCTAGAAGATTTAGTAAGCATAGGTACAATAGGACTTATAAAAGGAGTAAATACATATAAACTTGATAAAAACATAAAACTCGCAACCTATGCATCACGCTGTATTGATAACGAGATCCTAATGTTTCTAAGAAAAAATAAAAAAAGAAGAGGAGAAATATCATTTGAAGATAGCCTAAGCTACGATTCAGAAGGAAATGAACTACACCTAGAAGACATACTAGGTACAGAAAAAGACATAGTAACAAAAGGAATAGAAGAAGAACACGATAAAAAAATACTATATCAAGAAATAAACAAACTTAAAAAAAGAGACAAAGAAATAATGATATTAAGATACGGATTATTTAATACAAAAGAAATGACACAAAAAGACGTTGCAGACTTAATGGGTATAAGTCAATCATATATATCAAGAATAGAAAAAAAAGTAATAAAAAAAATAAAAACAGCTACAAAAATATAGCTGTTTTAAAATATATAAATAATTTACAATAAATTAAACAATAATATTGTATTTAACTAAAAATTAATATATAATTAAAACTGAGATACATAAGATAGTCGGTGTTTTCAATTTTCTATATATAATATAGAAAAGAGGTGATGTTCATGAACAAACATATAGAAAGGAACATCCTAAATGGAACTAATAGTAATTTTTACTTTACTTCTATTTTGCATCATTCTAGCAATAAAAAGCTAAGAAAAACACCGTACAAAGTAACGGTGTAACCCTATAGAATAGAGAATACATCGACACGCAATATCGAATGTATCTCTTTTTTATTATATGAAGTTTTCCTTCACTACATACATTCTATCATAATAAAAAATGTATGTCAATTATCTAGAAATTAATCCAAAAAATAAATAAATATGTATTTTATCTTTTAAAACAATAGAAAAAATAAAGAATTTGTGCTATTATTATAGTAGGGTGGAGATAATGATTGATACATATATTAACGAATTTACAGAATACTTAATAATAGATAAAAAATATAGTGAAAATACTATTAAAGCTTATAACAACGATTTAAAAAAATTTAAAAACTTCATAAAAAACAAAACAATAAATAATATAGACGAAAATAGTATTAAAGACTATATAAAATATCTAAATAAAGAAAACAATGATCCAAAAACAATATCACATAATATATCAACATTAAGATCATTCTATAAATTTCTACTTATAGAAAAAAGAATAAAAAAGAATCCAATGGAATATATAGAACTTCCCAAAACAAAAAAATCCTTACCCAAAACACTATCTATAGAAGAAATAGATAAGCTATTAGACATTAACCTAACAGATGCATTTTCATTTAGAAATAAAGCAATGTTAGAGCTCATGTACTCATCTGGACTAAGAGTATCAGAACTAATAAATGTTAAAATACATGATATAGATATATCAAACTGTATAATAAGAATAATGGGTAAAGGTTCAAAAGAAAGAATAGTACCCCTTGGAGACTACGCAATTAGATATATAGAACTATATCTAAAAGAACATAGAGAAAAACTAATAAAAAGAGAATTAAATGACTATCTATTTCTAAATAACCATGGAAATAAAATGACAAGGCAAGGATTCTTTAAAATACTAAAAGGAATTGCTAAAGAAAAAAATATTAAAACAGAATTCTCACCACATACACTAAGGCATTCATTCGCAACACATTTATTAAATGGTGGAGCAGACCTAAGAAGTATACAAGAAATGTTAGGCCATTCAGATATTTCAACAACACAAATATATACACATGTATCAAAAGAAAAATTAAAAGAAAACTATAACAACTTTCACCCACACGCATAGGAGGTAAAAATGGAATTAAAAAAAGATATAAATAAAAATATATTTAGAGAATATGATTTAAGAGGAATATACCCTACAGAAATAGACGCAAACGATGCATACACAATAGGAAGAAGCTTTGGAACATATATAAAACAATTTAATGGAACAGAAACACTAATAGGACACGATAATAGGCATTCTTCTCCTGAACTATCAGAAGCCTTAATAAAAGGTATTAGAGAATCTGGAATGAATGTAATAGACTTAGGACTAGTCACAACACCAATGTACTATGCAGCAAAAAAAATATACAAAATAAACACAGGAATAATGGTAACAGCAAGCCACAATCCAAAAGAATATAACGGATTCAAAATATCATTTTCATCTATTGGAAATGCATATGGAGAATTAATAAGAAATTTTAGAGATTTTACAAGCAATTTACAATTTGATAGTGGAAACGGTTCATATGAAAAAAGAGATATAAAAGAACCTTATTTAGAACAAATCAAAAACAGCATAAAACTAAACAAAAAAATAAAAGTAGTAGTAGATTGTGGTAATGGAACAGGTTCAGTGATAATAAAAGATGTACTAGAAAAACTAGGAATAGAATACTATCCACTATACTGCGAATCAGATGGAGATTTTCCTAACCATCATCCAGATCCATCAGTACACGAAAACCAAATAGATCTAGCAAAAAAAGTAGTAGAACTAGGATATGACTTTGGATTTGGAGTAGATGGAGACGCAGATAGAGTAGGTATAGTTGATGAAAAAGGAAACATTTTAACATCAGACATATACATGATAATAATGTATAGATACCTAAATAAAACATTAAAAAATAGACGTGCACTATTTGACGTTAAATGTTCAAGAGCACTAATAGACGAATTAAAAAAACTAGATATAGAACCAGTAATGTATAGAACAGGAGCATCATACACAAATATGATGATGCAAGAAGGAAACTTTGATTTTGGAGGAGAATTCTCAGGGCATCTATTCTTTAGAGATAAATACCCTGGATTTGATGACGGAATATACGCAGGACTAAGAATATTAGAAATACTATCTAATACAGATAAAAAGCTATCAGAATTATACGAAAACATAAATATATACCATTCAACAGAAGAATTAAAAGCAAAAGTAACAGACGAAAATAAATTTGAAATAGTAGAAAAAATAAAAGAATACTGTAAAGAAAAAAACTACAACGTAATAGATATCGATGGAGCAAGAATCGAGTTTGTTGACGGTTGGGCACTTGTAAGAGCATCAAATACAGGACCAAATCTAACAGTAAGATTTGAAGCAAAAACAATAAATAGAGCACAAGAACTTCAAAAAGAATTCCAAGATCTAATAGAAAAAATATCAAATGAATACGAATAAGACTTGAAAAAAGTCTTTTTCTATTAAAAAAAGAACATTACTGTTCCTTATTACATTTTGGACATACTTTTGAATCTTCAGAAAGTATAGATCCGCAAAACTTACAAACTCTGTATTGACCATTAGGTGCATTAATACCTATTTTTCTTAAAATTTTACCCCTATCTTTTGATTTAATTATTACAATTGGTAAAACAAATAAAAGTAAAAATATAGCTACAACCGCAAAAATAGGTATTACAATACTAAATATAACTTCAAACATTTAAAATCATCCTTTCACATATAATAAATATAACATAAAAAACATATTTTATCAATATATAGAAAATATATTAAGCAATCTTAATAATATAAAAAAAAATACATATACTTAAATGGTGATACTATGAATACAAAAGCATTTATTCTAACAACACTTGCAGGTTTATCAACACTATTAGGAACAATACCGATATTCTTAAAAATAAAAACAAATAAAATACTAGTATCAGCACTAAGTTTCGCATCAGGAGTAATGATAACAGTATCAATAATAGACTTAATACCAGAAAGCATAAACTATTTAAATCAAACATTTAAAATAGTACCTACAATACTAATTTCATCAATATTCATAGTATCAGGAATAATTATATCAATGACAATAGATAAATACATAAATACAAAAAGAGAAGGGGAGATATATAAAGTAGGCATAATTTCAATGATAGCAATAATACTACATAATATACCAGAAGGAATAGCAACATACCTATCAAGTGAAAACAATTTCAAACTAGGACTATCCCTAACAATAGCAATAGCACTACATAATATACCAGAAGGAATAAGTATAGCAGTACCTTTATACTATGCTAAAAAGAGTAGGGGAAAAGCACTACTATACACCCTATCATCTGCACTATCAGAACCATTAGGAGCAATACTCGCATACCTATTTTTAAGTAAAATAATGAACAATACCATAATGGGCCTTTTAATGGCTATAATAGCAGGTATAATGATACAAATATCATTATATGAACTATTACCAACATCATTTAAATATAAAAATAAAAAACAGACAATAATATATTTAATAATAGGTATCTTATTTATGTTAACAAACCACTTACTACTAAAATAAAAAATAGAGGAAACATTTCCTCTATAGGTCATAAAACTATCTTGCGTTATAATTTGAGTTATTACTGCATGAATTATAACCATTTGAATTAGTTACGTTATTAGCATTAGCATTCATATTATTTCTTGCATTAGTTTTGCTAGTAGCGTTAGTCTTATTCATTTGTTTATTTTTCTTACTCATTTTTATCACCCATTAATATTATTAACCAGCACAATAAAAATATAATTGGAAATAAAAAACATAAATGCCATATTTTTTCAAAATATAGAAGT
>DFLA01000022.1 GCA_002374055.1 Caryophanales bacterium UBA3631 | reverse complement strand
AACAAGAAATGATTGTTATTTGTGAGCCTGAGGAATCTATGGATTGGTATAATAAAATGTGGCAATATACTGTTGAAATTTTTAGAAATTTAAATATACCTGTTAGAACTCTTGAGTGTTGTAGTGGTGATTTAGCCGATTTAAAGGTTAAATCATGTGATGTTGAGGCATGGAGTCCTCGTCAGAAGAAGTATTTTGAGGTTGGATCTTGTTCTACTTTGGGGGATGCTCAAGCAAGACGTTTAGGTATTAGAGTTAAAGGTGAAAAGGGTAACTATTATCCTCATACTTTAAATAATACTGTTTTAGCTTCTACTCGTGCTTTAATTGCGTTATTGGAGAATAATTTACAAGAGGATGGAAGTATTAAGATTCCAGAAGTATTAAGACCATATATGGGTGGTAAGGAATATATTAAGTAATATATTCCTTTTTTTTATTAAATATGAAATTTTTTTCATATTTTGTTGACAAGTCAAATATATTAGTGTATCATGTATATGAAATTTATTTCACAAAGGAGGTATTATGAAAGATTTTATACAATTTAAAAATGTTATAAAGGAATATAACATTGGTGATAAAAAATATAAGGCTTTAAATAATGTTAATTTTTCTATAAATAAAGGAGAATTTGTCGTTATTTTAGGGCCAAGTGGTGCTGGTAAGAGTACTCTTTTAAATTTGTTAGGTGGCATGGATAAGGCAACTAGTGGAAGTATTATGATTAATGGAGAGGATATTTGTGGTTTTAGTGATAAGCAATTAACTGAGTATAGGGCGGAAAATATTGGTTTTATTTTTCAATTTTATAATATTTTACCAACTTTAACTGTTTTAGAAAATGTTGAATTGGTTCGTGATATTGTAAAAAAACCTAAGAGTGCTAAGGCAATTTTAAAAGATGTTGGATTGGAAAAGCATTATAATAAGTTTCCTAATCAATTGTCTGGTGGTGAGCAACAGCGTGTTAGTATAGCTCGTGCTATTACAAAGAATCCATTGTTATTGCTTTGTGATGAACCTACTGGAGCTCTTGATTCTAAAACTGGTGTAGAGGTTTTAAAGTTATTGAAGAAGCAATGTGATTTGAATAATGGTGAAAATACTGTTATTATTGTTACTCATAATGCATTGATTGCTGATATTGCTGACAGGGTTATACGTGTTAAGAATGGTACTATTGAATCTAATCAAGTTAATTCTCATCCAAAAGGTATTGATGAGGTGACATGGTAATATGTTAAAAAAGAAGATGTTAAGGGATATTAGAAATAATTTATCTCAGTTTTTGACTATTTTTTCAATGGTTTTAATAGGAATTATGGTTTATACTGGAATTGAAGCTTATATGGATGGTATGATTAATACTGCTGATAAGTTTTATAGTGAAAATAATTTACAGGATTTAAATGTTATTGGTCAAGGTTTTACTAATGATGATTTAGATAAAATAAAGAAGTTGGATAATGTAAATGATGCTGAGAGAAAATTAGTTTTTAATGCTATTAATGGTGATGATGAAAATAAGAATTATTTAGTTAGTTTTATTGAAACTAATAATATTTCGAAATTTCATATAGTTGATGGAATTGATTTTGATGCTAGTAAATCTGGGGTATGGATTGATGAATTTTATGCTAAGGAAAATGATTTAAAAGTAGGAGATTCAATAAAAATCAAGTATGATGGAATTGATTTTAATGAAAAAATTCTTGCTTTAGTTAATGTTCCTGATCATTTATATGATTTAAAGGATGAGTCGTCTCTTTTACCTAATAGGACAGAATATGGATTTGTTTTCATGTCTATTAATGAGTTCCCTAGTGATTATGTAAAGAAGAATTTAATGAAAAAAATGGATATTTCTGATGAATCTGTTTTTGATTCTATGGTTAAGGATTTTAATTATATTGATTATATTCCATTTAATTATATTATGGTTGATGTCGATAGTAAGGATAATGTAAATAGTGTAAAAAATTCGATTAGTGAAAAGATTAGTAATGCGTCTCTTATTGTTAAAATTGAGGATACATCGAGTTATTCTTCATATCAAGGTGAGATTGATGAGGGTAGCGCTTATGTTGGTATTTTTTCTGGTTTGTTTTTGTTTATTGCGATGTTATCTGTAATTACTACTATGACTCGTGTTGTTAAGAAACAAAAAATTCAAATAGGTACTTTAAAGGCTTTAGGTTTTAGTAATAGAAAAATTTTATTTCATTATATAGGTTATGGCTTTTGGGTTTCTTTATTTGGTGCTATTTGTGGTATTATTTGTGGCAAGTATTTTTTAGGTAAAGCTTTTTTAGATATGGAAATGTCTGTTTTTGAAATTCCTAATGGAAAAATTGTTATTAATACTTTTAGTTATATTGTTTCTATAATTGTGGTTTTAGTTGTTTCTCTTATAACATATTTAACATGTAGAAAAAATTTGAGTTCTAATCCTGCTGAAACTTTAAGAAATGAATTACCTAAGGTTAAGAGTGGTAGTTTAAATATAACATCAAAAGGTATATTCAAGAAGATGAGCTTTTCTAATAAGTGGAATGTTCGTGATATTATTCGTAATAAGTTTAGAACTATTACTGGTCTTATCGGTATTATTGGATGTTGTATGTTAATTGTTTGTGCTTTTGGTATGTTAGATAGTATGGATCATTTTATTAGTCTTCAGTTTGATGAATTATATAATTTTGATTATAGATTGTCTTTGAAAGAGAATTTAAGTGATAAGGATATTTCTGAGTTACAGAAAAAATATGGTTCTGCTTCGTCTATGTCTTTGGGTATAGAGATAAAGAATGATAATAATAATGATTCAAATAATATTTTTGTTACTGATGCATCTGATTATGTAAGGTTTAAGGATAATAAGGATAATTATATAAAGATTGATAATGATGATGGTGTTTATATAACATATAAGTTAGCTGATAAGTATAATTATAAAGTTGGTGATTATGTTAATTGGCATATTTATGGTGATAGTAAGTATTATAAATCAAAGATTGTTGGTTTAAATCGTGATCCTCAGAATCAGAATATGACTATGACTCGTTCTTATTTGGAGAGTTTAGGTATTAAGTATGTTCCTGATAATATTTATACTAATATGGATTTGAGTAATAATAAAAGTATTGATAATGTGTCTATTGTTCAAGATGTTAATTCTTTAAAAAATGATATTTCTCAAATGCTTGATCAAATGCATGCAATGATTGTTATTATAATTGTTTTTGCTGTTCTTTTAGGTGTTATTATTATATATAATATGGGTATTTTATCTTATAGCGAAAAACAATATCAGTTCGCTACATTGAAGGTTTTAGGCTTTAAAGATAAGAAGATTAAAAGTATTTTTATTAAGCAGAATAATTGGATTACAATTGTTGCTATAATGATAGGTTTACCTGCTGGTTATTATTTGACTTCATGGATTTTTAGTGCCGTGTTAGAGGAAAGATATGATTTTGGGGCTTATGTTGATATTGTAACTTTTGTTATTGCTATATTTGGTACTTTCTTTGTTTCTTATGTTGTTTCAAATATTTTGGCTCGTAAGATAAAGGGTATTGATATGGTTTCTAGTTTGAAGGCGAATGAGTAGTATGAAGAAGAATCATTTACCACTATATGGTGTTGGACCTATTTATTTTTTGATAATATTGTTATTGACAATAATATTTAGTTTTTTGTCTTTTAAGGAAGTGATTCCATGTTATCAATTATCTTTTTTGAGGTTGATATTTGTGATAATTGGAGTATTATTAATAATAATAGGTTTATATATATGGGTTCATGCTGTTTTTAAATCTAAAATTGATGATAATATATTAGATAATAGATTAGTTACTTCTGGTGTTTATTCTTATACTAGAAATCCAATATATACTGCAATTTTGTTTGCTTTTTCAGGAGTATTATTTATTATGAATAATTTATATCTTTTAATATTACCATTTATATATTGGTTATTTTTGACAGTTTTAATGAAAAATACTGAGGAAAAATGGTTATTAGAGAAATATGGTGAGGAATATCGAATATATTGCAGAAGTGTGAATAGATGTATTCCTTGGTTTAGAAAAAAGTAGTTTTGTTATGTATTTTTCTGTTAATGAGTGTTATAATATATTTGGTTAGGTGGTTTTATGGGTGTTATTAGAGAACCAGTTAAGGAAAGTGCTATTATAAAGAAAGAAAGAATTATTGAAAAGGGCTTTGAACTTATGTGTGAAAAGGGATATCATAATGTTAATTGTGTTGATATCGCTAAGTATGCAGGTGTTTCTACTGGTATAATTTATCAATATTTTAGTGATAAAAGGGCTATTTTTATCGAGGGTATTAATAGTTATTCTAAAAGTTTTATGTTTCCTATGTTTGATGTTTTTGAAAATAATATAATTGATAAGGATAATATTTCTGTTTTGTTGGATGGTATTATTGATAAGTTTATTAATACTCATAAGATGTCTTATAGGGCTCATGAAGAGTTAATGTCAATGAGTCATATTGATTCTGAAATTAAGCATATTTTTTATATGAATGAATTAGAATTAACAGATAGAATTGTTTCTGCTTTAAAGAAAAATGGTTTTTCTATTTCTAATATTAATGAAAGAGTTCATATTATTATTGGTCTTGTGGATAATTTTTGTCATGAGGTTGTTTATCATAATCATGATAATATGGATTATGAGTTTATGAAAAGGGAAATTATTGATATTATTCAGTATATGTTATATGGAAAAGGAAAATAATTTTTCTTTTTTTGTTTTTCTTTTTTTGTTTGTGTTATAATAAATAGTGATGAATAATATAGGTTGGTGTAATTATGTATTATAGAATTGTAATTTTTATATGTAAGTTTATTTATAAGTTTATGAAGTTACTTGGTAAGAATGGTGGAACTTTACCTGGTAATATTGCTTTAAAGTTGAATAAGAATATTTTAAAGTGTTTTAAGGTTAGTGGAACTGTTATTGCGGTTACTGGTACTAATGGTAAAACTTCTACTACTAATTTGATTAGTAATATTTTATCTAATAATGGTATTGTTGTTAGTAATAGGGAAGGTAATAATATTAATACTGGTATTACATCATTGTTAGTTAAGAATTGTGATTTATCTGGTAATGTTAAATGTGATTATTTAGTATTAGAGTGTGATGAACATTATATTCCGGTTGTTTTTAAGGATTTAAAATTAGATAGTTTTGTTGTTCTTAATTTTTTTAGGGATCAACTTGATAGAACTGGTGAAGTTGAAACATTAATTCAAAAGATTGATAAATTTTTAGAAGGTTATACTGGTAATTTAATTTTAAATAGTGATGATCCTAATGTTTCAAGACTTGGATTTAACAAGGATAAATGTAATGTTTATTATTATGGTGTTGAAAAGTTTAATGGTGCGACATCTAGTATGCGTGATAGAGGTGAAGGTAAGTATTGTCCTTTTTGTTCTGCAAGGCTAGAGTATGATTATTATCAATATTCTCATGTTGGAAAGTTTAAGTGTCCTAAGTGTCGCTTTGGTCATAATGATATTGATTCTATTGTTAGTGATATTGATTTAAATGCTGGTAAGTTCAAATATAATAATAGAGTTTTTGAAACGCGTTATAATACTATTTATAATATGTATAATGTTAGTGCTGCATTTATGTTAAGTTCTTTGTATAATGTTTCTATGGATGATTTATATGAAAGTGTTAAAGGGTTTGAACTTAATAATGGTAGATTGGAAACTGCCTTAGTTAATGGATGTGCGACTGTTTTAAATTTGGCAAAGAATCCAACTGGTGCGAATGTTACTATTGGTTTTATGAATCAGGATGATGATCATAAGGAGTTGTTGTTTGTTTTAAATGATAATGTTGCGGATGGTAAGGATGTTTCTTGGATTTGGGATATTAATTTTAGTATTTTGAATAATGTTGATAGAATAATTACTAGTGGAACTCGTGCTTATGATATGGCTGTGAGAATTAAGAATAGTGGTTATGAGTTTAAGAATATTGAGGTTTATCCAAATATTGATGAAGCTGTTGAAAGTTTATATAAGAATAGTGGTAAGAAGTATGTTATTTTTAATTATACTGCTACTACTTCAACAAGACGTGCTGTAATGAGTTATAAGGGTGATAAGAATGGTTTATAAGATTTTGTATTTGTATCCTGATTTATTAGATTTATATGGTGATTCCGGTAATATTGAAGTTTTAAAGTATCGTCTAGAAAAAAGAGGTATAAAGTGTCAAGTTGATACTTATTCTATATTGGAAGATAAACCTAATTTTAATGATTATAATTTGATTTTTATGGGTGGTGGTGCTGATAGGGAACAGTCTATATTATCTGATGATTTGGTGAGATATAAGGATGATATTATTAGTGCTATTAATAATGGTGTTTTTGTATTACTTATTTGTGGTGGCTTTCAATTATTTGGTAAGTATTATAAGGATGCTGATGGTAAAATTATTGGTGGATTAGGTATTTTTGATTATTATACTGTTAGTGGTGGTAAGCGAAATCGTAATATTGGTAATATTGTTATTGAATCTAATATTGATGGTGAGCAATATAAGGTAATAGGTTTTGAAAACCATGGTGGAATTACTTATGATATTAGTAGTTCTTTTGGAAAAATTTTATACAAGAATCCTAATAATACTTATGATTTTGAAGGTTTTATGTTGGATAATGTTATTGGTACTTATTTGCATGGACCGCTACTTTCTAAAAATCCTAAATTGGCTGATTATATTATTAAGGTTGGTCTTATGTGCAAATATAAAAAAGAAATTGAGCTAGAATCACTTGATGATGAACTTGAAAATAAGTGTCGTGATGTTCTAATTACTCAATTTCTCTAGGAATTTTGTTTTACATATTTCATTATAATAGTTATTTAATAAATAGAGATGGTATTCATATGCCATTTTTTTTGTTTTTAAATATCTAATATCATTGCTTTTTTTATTAAGAAACATTTTTTTTATTGTTTGATAGTGTTTATTAATTTTTTCTTCGTATATTTTATCTGTTGTGTTGTATGATTTTATTTTATCATTTATTTTTTCTATTTCATTTAAGAATATTATATCGTTTGTTTCTTTTTTTAGTTTGTTTAAGTATTTAATATTTTTAATTATATTCATTTTTTATCACCTGATGTTATTATATATGTTTTGTTTTGAAAAAAATGTAGAATTAGTGTTTAAAAAATTTTTTTCTTATATTTGTATTGATTTTAATATTTCTTGTGAATATCCTGTTGCTTCTTCAATTATGTTAAATGGGACTTTGTTTTTTAATAGTGTAAGTGCTGTTTCATTTTTTGTTATTTCTACTCCTTGTTTAAAACCTTGTTCAATTCCTTTTTCAATTCCTTGTTCAATTCCTTTTTCAATTCCTTGTTCAATTCCTTCTTCTTTTGCTTTAATCATTCTTGTTCTGTTCATTTTTTCTTGTTCTTCTTCTGTACTCATAAATCTAAATATTGTTGAGTCGTCATTGTATTCATTTATTAAATCTATTGTTTTTTTCATTTCTGGATCATACCTTTCTAATAATTGTAATTCTTCTTTATTACAGTCAAATATTATTAAGTGTGAGTATTTTTTAATTAACTTCTTGTTATCAGTATATAATATTTTTTTATATTTTGCAATATCAAATTCATAAAAGTTTATATTATCTATAAACTTGTTATTGTAGTTTTCTCCTTTAACATAATTAATTTCTTTATTATAGTTTTGAGGTATATTTGAACAAAGATTAATTTGTGTACATTTTATTTGTTTTGTGTAATCTTCTCCTTTTTTTACTATGTTTGAGTATATATTTGACATGTATGCAAAGTTTCTCATTTTTGTATATTCATCATATGTGTTGTTATATTCTATATTTATTATTTCATTTTCTAATTTTATTAATAAATCTACTATTTTGGTTTTAACGTTTATGTTTGTTTTTGTTAGTTCTTGTTTCATTAGTTCTATAATTTTTTCTTGTGTTATTGGTTTATTATCTTGTCCATTTCTGATTATTAGTTTATTTATTTTCCTTTTTAGTATTCTTTCTAGAAATATTTTTAGTATATCTTTATGTGATAATACTAATTTCATCATCCCATCGTTTGATAATTTTTTGAATTCTTTCATATTTGCCTCCTATAAATATCATACGATGTTAATGAAATAGTTCCTAAAAAAAAGTTAGATTTTTCTAACTTTCATATTTCTTTTTTATAACATTTTTATAGTAGTTTCCTTTTTCTTCAAAGTTTTTAAATTTATTATAACTTGATGCAGCAGGAGAAAGTAAGCATATATGATTTGGTTTTGTTTTAATATCCGCAATATCTACTGCTTCATCAATTGTATCTACTATAAAAATATTTTTATTTGTATTTTTTAATTCTTTTAGTATTTTATGTCCTGTTTCTGGAAGCCCTATTAGATTTGATATATTTGAGTTTTTTAGGAATTCAATAAATTTACTATAGTCTATATTTCTATCCATTCCTCCAAATATAAGTGTGTCTACGTTTCCTAGTCCATTTATTCCGTTTATTGTTGCTTCTGGAATAGTTGCGATTGTGTCATTGAAGTATGTGATGTTGTTGTATGTTCCAACTCGTTCTAGTCTATGTTCTAATGGATTGAATTCGTTTATTATTTTTGTAGCTTTTTTTATGTCTAAGTTTAATAGTTTTGTTATTAGGAGTGTAACCATTATGTTTTTTAAATTATGACTTCCTATTAAATTTCTTTCTTGATTTCCGTCATATATCATTTCATCGTTGTAGTATATTTTATTATTTTCTACATATATATCTGCTTTTTCATTTACTTTGAAATTATATAGTTTTGATTCGTAATTATTTTTACTTATTAAGTTTATTAGATATTCGTTTTGTCCATCATATATTCCTATATCAAGTTTATCTTGGTATTTGAACATATGCATTTTATCGTTGTGGTATTTTTCTAATGTTCCTGTATGATCTAGGTGATCTTGATATAGATTTAGTATTACTCCTATATGTGGACTTTGATGCACAAATTCTAATTGATGTGATGACATTTCTATTACAAGTATTGATTCTTCGTTGAATTTTTCTATGTAGTCTAGTATTGGATTTCCTATGTTACCTAGTAGGAATGTATTTTCATTTTGGTCTTTTATTATGTTATAAAGTAGGGAAGTAGTTGTACTTTTACCTTTTGTACCTGTTATTCCTATTATGTTTTTTTTATTTATTTCTAGTATTAGTTCTAGTTGTGATGTTAGTTTATTTTCTATATTTGTTAAGTCTATATCAAGTAGTGCGATTCCAGGAGCTTTTATTATTAAGTCGTATTGTTCTAGATTATCTAGGTATTTTTCTCCTGTTATTATTTTTAAATTTTTGTCTTCTTTTAGGTATTCATTGTTTTTTAAAATGTCATTTTTATCTAGGATTGTTAGTTGTTCTTTTGAATATCTTCTTATGAAGTTATATGTTGATTTTCCTTCTTTTCCAAATCCTAGTATCGCAATTGATTTATTTTTTAGTTTTTCTAATATTTTGTTATACATTTTTTATCGCTTCCTTTATTATTTTTTCAAAGTGTTCGTCTAGGTTGTTTTTGTTATTATATTTTGTTTCGTATATTTCATCTAGATATAAAGGGTAATTGTTTTTATAGTATTCTAGTAGGTATGGTAGTTTTTTATTTTCTAGTTTTTTGATTGTTAGGCTTACTGCATATCGTACTTCTTCATATGTTCCTACGCATTCCCATGGTTTTGTTTCTTTATATCCAAGTAGTTCTTTAAATGTTTCTAGTAACGTTTCGTCTTCAAATAAATCTTTTCCAAAAATATTTATTAGTTTTTCTTTATATAGGAATGGACTTAGTATTGTATATACAAATAAGCATTTAGCACAGTGATTGCACCATTCCCATGTTTCTTTTTTTGAACCTAAGTTACAACTTTTGAATGTTTTATGATATTTTTCTATTTTTGAGAACAGCATTCCTATTTGAAATTCTGTTAGTGGTCTAAGTAAACTAAAGTATTTTATATTGATGTTGAAGTATTTTTTGGTATAGTCATTGAAATCATTTTCAAATTCATATGTTTTTGAGTATTGATGATTTATGTTTGTTCCAATGACTGTTGATTGGTTTGCTGAGTCTTCATTTGATAGAATTATGTATTTTTTATTTGATAGGTATGCGCATAGAAATGACGTGAATGCTACTATTGCGGAGAATGGTGTGTGTCCGTTTAGGAATCCTTCTTTATTTAGTTCTATTATTTTTTTGTCTAATATTCTTTTTATTGTGATTGTATTGTATCCTGAAATTTTCGCACATTCTATATTGGCTCCTTTTGGATTAATAATGAAGCAAGTGTTGTCTTCTTCTTTTAGTAGTTCTAGTGTTACGTTTGAGTCTTTTCCACCACCTACAGGTATTAGGTTTCCAATTCCATTGTATTCAATATTGAATTCTTTTTTTTCTTGTGTTGTTTCTATATTGAATAGGTCTTGTTCAGATATATTTATATTGTTTCTATATAAGAATTCTCCTAATCCATTATAGTATAGTTTTTTGAACCAGTTTATTTGTTCTTCACTCAAATATCCACATTTTATTATTATGTTAGGTGAGCAAGTACATTTTACATAGCTTATTAGTTCTACTAGTCCTATATTAAATACTAGGTATTCTAGGAAGTCTTTATTTATATTTTTATTTGTTATATTTTCTTTTTTTATTATTATTTTTGGTTCAAATGTGGTTAGATTTGGTATATTAAAATGGAATATTATTTCGTATTCATTATTGCTTTCTATTATTTCATATTTTTCGTATATAAATTCTTTGTATTTATTTCTTAGGTTTTCAAAATTATTCATATTTTTCCTCCTATTAATAATTATACATTAATTTGTTTATTTTTTTAACTATTTTGAACATAAAAAAATGTTTTGTAATTGTTTAATTATGTGTTATAATACTTTTGTTTGAAATGGGTGACTTTATGAAACAGGAAAATATTAGAAATTTTTCAATTATTGCGCATATTGATCATGGTAAGAGTACTCTTGCTGATAGAATACTTGAGATTACTGGTGCGATTAGTGAGCGTGAGCGTCAGGATCAATTACTTGACAGTATGGAGTTAGAGCGTGAACGTGGTATTACTATTAAGTTGAATGCAGTTTCTTTAAAATATAATTATTTGGGTGAGGAGTATTATTTACATTTAATTGATACTCCAGGTCATGTCGATTTTACATATGAGGTTTCAAGAAGTTTAGCGTCTTGTGAGGGAGCAATTTTAGTTGTTGATGCGGCTCAAGGTATTGAGGCTCAGACTTTAGCTAATCTTTATTTAGCTCTTGATAATAATTTAACTATTATTCCTGTTATTAATAAAATAGATTTACCTAATGCGGATGTTCCTAAGGTAAAGAAGGAATTAATGGATACTTTTGGTTTTGATGAGTCTGATATTATTTTAACTAGTGCGAAGAATGGTATTGGTATTAAAGAATTGGTTGAAGAAATTATTGTTAAAATTCCAGCTCCAAAAGGTGATATCAATGAAAAAACTCAGGCTTTGATTTTTGATAGTTATTTTGATTCTTATCGTGGTATTATTGCTTCAGTTAGAGTCGTTAATGGACGTATTCGTGTTGGTGATAAGATAAAGATGATGGCAACTGGCGCTATTTATGATGTGGTTGAACTTGATATATGTACTCCTTTTGAGAAACCTGTTAAGGAGTTATGTCCAGGTGATGTTGGTATTGTTAGTGCTTCTATTAAGAGTATTAGTGATGTTAAAGTTGGAGATACAATTACACTTGCTAGTAATCCTTGTATTGAACCACTTCATGGTTATAAGCCTATGAAACCAATGGTATTCTGTGGTATTTATCCGATTGAGTCTCGTCGTTTTCCTGAGTTGCGCGAGGCTTTAGAGAAGCTTAAGTTAAATGATGCTTCTTTGGAGTTTGAACCTGAAACTAGTCAGGCTTTAGGTTTTGGTTTTAGATGTGGATTTTTAGGTTTATTACATTTGGAAATTATTCAGGAACGTATTGAGAGAGAGTTTGGGATTGATTTAATTGTTACTTCTCCTTCGGTTGTTTATGATGTATTACTTACTGATGGAACTCATGTAATGGTTGATAGTCCTGCTAAAATGCCTGAACGTGTTAGGATTAAGGATATTGAGGAGCCTTATATTAGGACTAATATTTTTGTTCCAAGTGAGTATATTGGCCCTATTATGGAGTTATGTCAGGATAAACGTGGTAATTATGTTTCTATGGAGTATTTAGATACAAAGCGTGTTAATATTCATTATGAAATTCCTTTATCTGAAATTGTTTATGATTTTTTTGATAGGTTAAAAAGTGCGACTAAGGGTTATGCTTCTTTTGATTATGAATTAATTGGTTATAAGAGTAGTGATTTAGTTAAGATGGATATTTTACTTAATGGTGAAATTGTTGATGCACTTTCAGTTATTGTTCATAAGGATTTTGCCTATAAACGTGGTAAGGCTATTGTTGAGAATTTGCGTAAGCTTATACCTCGTCAGCAGTTTGAGGTTCCAGTTCAAGCTTGTATAGGTAATAAAGCGATTGCTCGTGAAACTATTAAGGCTGTTAGAAAAGATGTACTTGCTAAATGTTATGGTGGAGATGTAACGCGAAAGCGAAAGTTACTTGAAAAACAAAAAGAAGGAAAGAAACGTATGAAGATGGTTGGTAGTGTTGAAATACCTCAGGAAGCATTTTTATCTGTTCTTTCTATGGATGGGGATTAGTATGGATTATCGTGAAATTGTAGAATATATTATTGATAGCTATAATGAAGGTAGACTTGTCACTGCGCTTGAAGCTTGTCATAAATTTGATTGTTCTGTCAGTTCTCTTAGGAAATATATTGCTAAATTAAAAAAGTCCGATGATGAAAAAGATATTATATTATATAATAGTTATCTACAGGTTTCTAATATCAATAGATTGAATGGTCGTATTTTTGGTGGAAAGAATGGTAAGAAGATGTCAACTTTGTCTCATTCTGTCGTTTCTGACTTGTGTGAATATATTGTTGAGAATGGTTGTACGTTGAGACAGATGGAAAAGGAAACTGGTATTCCTAAGTCAACTTTATATGAAAATTTATCTAAACTCAATGATCCTAGGCTACAGGATGTGTATGATGATCATCGTCGTAATTCATTAAATGATTATGATAATGATGTTGAGAATAATTCTGAGTTTTATTCTATTGGTAGCGAGTTATCTAAAAGTGTGACTAAATTTAGAAAATAATTATCTGGAGGTTTTGGTTATGGGAAAGGTTTTGAAAGATGCAGATTCAATTGTTGAAAAGGAGTTAGCGACTAAGGTTTATAATTATGCTAAGAAATATTGGTTTGATGCCTGTATTTATAATGCTAAAATAAAGGAATTATCTGAATCTTCAAAGTATTCTGAAAAATATTTAAGGTCTTTAAAGCATGTTTATCTTGATTTGTATGCTTCTGAAGAAGATTTAAATGATTATAGGGTGGCTAATAAAATAATAAGGGAGAAGGATCCTAAATTTATAGAGTTTGGTAATGCATTGTTTGAGTTACCTATTGAGGATAGAAATAATTATGTATTATCAAGTGGATTAAGTTTATGTTGTGTTAAGAAAATGCTTTCAAAATATAAGAAAAGAAATTGTAAGTATTCTTGCATGGTTGATGATTTTCTTTCTCAATATGTTGTTTTTTATGCTAAGTATTGTGAATTTGAACATGAAAAACATATGAAAGAGGATTATAGAGAGTGTTTGTCTATTTTTGATCAAATTACTTGTTTAGGTTTTTATAGTATATCTCATTATAATGATTATTTGTTTAAACCTGGTTATGAATATAAGAAAAATTTGAATCATTTAAATTCAATACGAAAAAAGATAAAAAGGTATGATAAAATATATGGAAAGGATAATTGGGGTATTATTAAAAATCGTTTTGAGAGTAATAGAAAAAAATCGTTCTTTATTTTAAAAGATAGAATAGATTATTTTAATTCAAAATTGAGAGAGTGTAAGAATGATAATTCATTTAATATAATAGATTATTATCTTATTTTGGGTATTTCTTTTAAAGATTATAGAGATATTTGTTCTGGGTTAATATCTCAATATGATATGTATAATTTTGATATTTTTTCAAAAAAATATGAGAAGATGATTTATGACACTAGTTTTTTTGAACGTGTTGATATAAATATTTCTGAGAAAGAAAAAGCAATGTTATATGATTTTTTAAATAAAAATTCTATTCCTGAGTGTTATTATAATTTTGTTGTTGATAAATATATTAATGGTCAATTAGATAATTATATAAAAGGTGATTTAGATATTAAGGTTAAGTCATTGAAAAAAGAATTCTAGTTAATAAAATAAAACCGTTTCTTTTATGAAACGGTTTATTTATTTTAATATTTTTTGTTTATCTTGTTTTTTTATTTTTTTACATTTTTTTTCTTTAATGATATAATTTTATGGGTGGTTTTATGTCAATATACATTCATATACCTTTTTGTGATAATATTTGTTCTTATTGTGATTTTTGTAAGGTATTTTATAATTCTAAGTTGGTTGATGATTATTTATGTTCTTTAAATAATGAAGTAGATAAGTATTATAAGGGTGAGGCTATTAATACTATTTATATTGGTGGTGGAACTCCAAGTTCTTTAAGTTTTGAACAGTTAGATGTTTTATTTAATATTATTGATAGGTTTAATTTAAGTAGTAATTATGAATTTACTTTTGAATGTAATATTGAAAATATTAATTATGATAAGTTGAAGTTTTTATTTGATCATGGTGTTAATAGATTAAGTGTTGGTGTTCAGACTTTTAACGAAAAATTTTTGAAGTTTTTGAATAGAAATCATACTAGTGATGAAGTTATTAGTAAAATTGAGTTGGCTAAGGAAATTGGTTTTAATAATATTAATATTGATTTGATTTATGCGATACCAGGTGAGACTCTTGATGATTTGAATCATGATATTGATATGTTTTTAGGTTTGGGTATTAATCATATTTCTACTTATTCTTTGATTTTAGAGGAGCATACTAAGTTATATGTTGATGGTACTTCTAGTATTGATGAGGATTTGGATAGAAGTATGTATGAGCTTATTTGTGATAGATTATCTAGTAATGGTTTTAATCATTATGAAATTAGTAATTTTAGTAAGGATGGTTATGAGTCAAAACATAATTTGGTTTATTGGAATAATCTTAATTATTATGGTTTTGGATGTGGTGCATCTGGATATATTGATAATATTCGTTATGATAATACTCGTAGTTTAAATAAGTATATTAGTGGTAGTTATAGATTGAATGAAGAGGTTCTTGATAGAAATGTTATAATAGAGAATGAATTTATTTTGGGTTTAAGAAAAGTTAATGGTATAAATATTTGTGATTTTAATAAGAAATATGGTAATATATTTAATAGTGTTGTTAATAAATTGATTAAGGAAGGTAAATTAATTAATGATGGGGTTAATATATATATAAATCCTAGTTATATGTATGTTTCTAATTCTATATTAATTGATTTTATAGGTGAGAAGTATGAATAAAGCAGATGTTTTTAAGAAAGAGTTAAGTTATGTTAAGAATAAAAAGTATGTAGATTGTGCGAAAAATATGATTGAGTTATTACCTGATTATTTCTTTTCTATTCCAGCAAGTAGTACTGGTAAGTATCATCCTGGATTTGCTCAAGGTGATGGAGGTCTAGTTAGACACACTAAGGTAGCTGTTAGAATGGCATATGAGCTTTCTAATAATAACAGTATTGGTCATTCTTTTACTAGTGATGAGAAGGATTTGATGATGATTTCTTTGATTATGCATGATGGTGTTAAGTCTGGTATTCCAAAGGAAAAGTATACTCGTGTTGATCATCCTTTATTGGCAGCAAAGTTAATTCGTGATAATAAGGATAAGATTGGTTTAAGTGAATCTGAGATTGATTTTGTTTGTTCTGTTATAGAAACTCATATGGGTGAATGGAATAAGGATTTTAATGGAAATGAAGTTTTACCAGTTCCTAAGAATAAGTATCAAAGATTTGTTCACATGTGCGATTTTTTGGCTTCAAAGAAGTTTATTGAAGTTCCTTTTAGTGATAATGAAATAGTGGGATAAGTGTTTTTATAATACTTATCTTTTTTGTTCTAAAATGCTTTACACAAACAAATGTTTTTTGATATAATTGTTATAGTATAGGATAGGGAGGTTTAGATATGAGGATAGAACTTATTAAAGGTGGAAATAAGCAAGAGGTAGAAGATAGAACAAGGATAGTTGCGACTGCGGGTCAAATATCTCATTCTAGTAAGAATTTATTTGATTTATATGAGGATAGATTGGATTTTGATGATAATATAAAAGCAATTGGAAGGATTGTTGGTAGTGGTCACACTTCTATAACTGAGCATGATCAATTAACTTTGTTTATAACTGATGTTACTCCTGTGATTGAGCAAATTTTAATTGGTCAACGTTTAGTTTCTTTTACAATTAAATCTAGAAGATATGTCGATTTTGGTGATTCTGGATTTCATACACCTGATTTTAGTTATTTGAAAAATGGTGATGAAGTTAAGCAAAAATATAATGATCATATGAAGTTTTTATTTAATACATATTCTGAAATGGTTGATTGTGGTGTGCCTAAGGAGGATGCAAGGTTTGTTTTACCATATTGTTTTCATAGTCAAATTGCGATGAGTTTAAATACAAGGTCTTTAATTAAATTGATTGAGTATTGTACTATGGGTTTTATGAGTGATATAGATGAGGTTAGAGAATTTGGCTTGAAGTTGTTAGAAATGTCTAAAGAAAAGGTTCCTTATTACAAGAAAAACTATGATAGTATTGAAAAACAAATTAATGAAGGTGCTAAAAATTATAATAAGTTAGAATTTTTAAATAAATATGTTGACGGTAAATATGATATATTGGAGCATCCAAGATTAATTAGTGTTCAAACTGATTACAAGAATGGTAATGTTGATAAAACTATTATTGTTAGTTGTATTATGAATAGATATCAATTATCTTTTGATAAGGCAAATAAAGTTTATGATAAGCTTAGTATTGATGATAAGAAAGAAATAATGGAAGCTGTGTGTATGTCAAATGAGAATAGAGAACTTGAGCATGTGTCATTTAAGTTTGAATTTCCTACTACTTTAGCTGGTTTAACTCATTGGACAAGGCAAAGAATTCATTCGTTATTGATTCCAGATTTTTTACCTATTTATGATCTTAATAATTATATTGTTCCAGATACAGTTAAAGAAATTTGTTTGGATAAATATCAAGATGCAGTAAATAAGAATATTCAAGTATATAATGAATTTAAAAATATGGGTGTTTTAGATAAGGATTTAGTATATTTTAATTTGAGTGGAACTTTAATTAATGTTTCTACTAATGTAAATGGTAGAGAGTTGATGTGGATAAGTAGATTAAGATGTTGTAATAGAGCTCAATGGGAAATAAGAGAAGAAGCTAATGAAATGGTTGAATTAGTTCAAAAGGAATCTGAATTATATGGTAAGTATTTAGGTGCACCTTGTGGTGTTGTTGGAAAGTGTCCAGAGGGAAAGCATTCATGTGGAAATCCATATGTATATAAAAGGAGATAGATTATGAAAGGTAAATTAATTGTTATTGAAGGTACTGATTGTTCTGGTAAAGAGACTCAATCTAATTTATTAATTGAGAAGCTAAAAAATGATGGTGTTAGAATTGAGAAGTTTGGTTTTCCAAATTATAATAGTCCAACTGGTAAGATTATAGGTGGTCCATATTTAGGTAAGAGTTATATTTGTGATGGATGGTTTCCTGAAGGGGCGCCTAATGTAGATCCTAAGGTTTCTGCTTTGTATTATGCTGCTGATAGGCTTTATAATATTGATAAGATTAAGTTTTTACTTGATAATGGTGTTAATGTTATATTGGATAGATATGTTTATTCTAATATGGCTCATCAAGGTGGAAAGTTAGATAATCAAATTGAGAGAAATTCTATGTATGATTGGTTGGATAATTTGGAGTTTAATTTACTTGAATTACCTAAACCTGATATTAGTGTTTTTTTACATATGCCTTTTCATTTTTCTTTGACTCTTAAGAAGAATAGGGAAGAGGAACTTGATCAAAATGAGAGGGATAAGAATCATTTGATTAATGCTGAGAATGCTTATTTGGAATTGGCTAGTAAATATAGTTTTTATACTATAGAGTGTAATGATGGTGATAGGATAAAATCTATTGATGAGATAAGTATTGATTTATATAATTATGTTTCTAATAAAATAAAGATGGATTAGTTTTCCATCTTTTTTCATATTATTTATTGGTGATATTATGTTTATTGCTCATCGTGGAAATAATGGTGGGGAGTATAAAGAAAATAGTGTTTCTGCTTTTATTAATTGTTTTAATACTAGTTATATTGATGGTATTGAGATGGATGTTAGGTTGACTTCTGATGGAGTTTTGGTTGTTAGTCATAGTGATTTATTTAATGGTAAGGTTATAAGTAAGACTAAGTTTTTTAAATTAGGTATTGATAGTTTGGATTATGTTTTATCTTGTTTAAGTAATAAGAAGATAATTATTATTGATGTTAAGGGTAATAATTTAGATATTGTTGATAAATTATATTCTGTTTTGAGTAAGTATGATTATAGATTTTATATTTGTAGTTTTAATTATGATATTGTTTCTTTATTTAAGGAAAAGTATTCTAATTATAAGGTTGGATTAATTATTGGATATATGATTAATATTGATAAGATTCATAATGATTTTGATTTTAATTTGCTCCATTATAATTTGTATAAACGTTGTGGTGTTAAGGAGTCTTTTTTATGGACTGTTAATGATAAATTTGTTTATGATATTGTTAAAAAATATTGTTCTTTTATTATTACTGATAGGGCTTATTTGCTTCATTAGTGTATGCATTTTCTATTATTATAGTTGCGCCATTATCTATATTTTTTATTAGTTTAATTATGTTTTGATTTTGTTTTCTTTTTGTTATTATGATTAATATATCTTTTTGTTCATATATATTTTTTCCATTTATTATTATTGCTTCATGTTTTTGTTTTTTTAGGGCATATGTTATTTTTTTTGTTAGATTTTTGTTTATAATTGTTGTTATCATGTTTGTTCCAAGTGCGATTTTTTCTTCTATTATTGATCCTATGTAAGATCCTATGAGTGCTCCAAGTGTAAATGATATTATTTTGAATGGGTCTTTTTGAATGTTTATTACTACTAGGCTTGTTGATATTACCCATACTATTGATACTATTCCTTGTAGTATTGCTCCTAATAATTTTTTTCCGTTTGATACTACAATTATTCTTAGTGTTGATAGTGTGTTTTCTATTACTTTAAATGTAAATATTAATAAATATATAAGTATGTTCATAATTATTACCTCTATTTTATTATGTGTGTTCTGTTTTATTTAATTCTTGTTTTTATTTTTATTTCGTGTTATATTTTTTATAGGGTGATTATATGAAGAAGTTTTTTTTAGTAGGGGTTTTATTTTTATTATGTGGATGTGGAGATACTGTTTCTAAGTCTGTTGAAGATGTTTCTAGTAATAAGTATGCTCTTGCTAAGAATAATATTTGGGGTTATGTTAAGGCTGTTGAGTTAGCGTATACTGAGTATCAGTATTCTACTATTACTGGTAATTACGAGGTTCTTGATAATAGTACTTTGGTTAATATTGATGGTGTTCCTACGCAGTTAAATGTTAAGGCATATGGTGAGGATGTTAGTTGTGGTAGTGTAAGTATTGTTGAGGGACATGCTAAACTTGATGATTGTTCTGTTTATGGTTATAGTTTTTCTTTTGATGGTGATGTTATTGATAAGTAATTTTTCTTGATTATTCAATGTAAATATAGTATAATCTTAAAGGAATTTTAGTTAAGGAGACATTTTATGTTAGAAAGATTAGAGAATATTGAAAAGCGTTATAATGAATTGAATGAGGAATTGATGAGACCTGATGTTGTTTCTGATATTAAAAAGACTTTATCTTTAACTCGTGAACAGGCTAGTTTAAGGGATGCTTATGAAATATATCAAGTTTATAAGAATTTACTTGATGATATTGAGGCTGCTAATGAAATGGTTAAAGATCCTGATATGTCTGAGTTTGCTCGTGAGGAATTGGATAGGTATATGGATGAGAAGAAAGAGTTAGAGGGCAAAATTGAAATTTTATTGTTACCTAAGGATCCTAATGATGGTAAGAATGTTATTGTTGAAATCCGTGGTGCAGCTGGTGGAGATGAAGGAAATATTTTTGCTGGTGATTTATATGAAATGTATAGAAAATTGGCTGAAAAAGAAGGTTGGAAAATTGAAGTTCTTGATGAGGAGAGAAGTGAAGCTGGTGGATATTCTTTAATTAGTTTTATGGTTAAGGGTGAGAATGTTTATTCTAAGCTTAAGTATGAAAGTGGTGCTCATCGTGTTCAACGTGTTCCAGCTACTGAGACTCAAGGTCGTGTTCATACTTCTACTGCTACTGTACTTGTTATGCCTGAGGCTGAGGAAGTTGATTTTGAGTTAGATATGAATGAGGTAAGAATTGATATTACTCGTGCTTCTGGTTGTGGTGGTCAAGGTGTAAATACTACTGATAGTGCTGTTCGTTTGACTCATATTCCTACTGGTATTGTTGTTTATTCTCAAACTGAGAGAAGTCAAATTAAGAATAAGGAAAAGGCTATTAAGATTTTACAAACTAGATTGTATGATTATTATAGACAACAAGAAGAAGAAAAGTTGGGTGCTGAGAGACGTAGTAAGATTGGTACTGGTGATAGAAGTGAGAAGATAAGGACTTATAATTATCCACAGAATCGTGTTACTGATCATAGAATTGGTTTTACTATTAATGCTTTGGATCGTGTTATGAATGGTGATATTGATAAGGTTATTGATGCTTTAATTACTGAGGATCAAAATAGAAAACTAAGGGGAGAGTAATCTCTTTTTGTTTATGGTGAGATATGAATGATATAGAGTATTTAAAGAAGTATTATGATGGAAATCTTGATGATGCATTGAAGTTATTAGGTAGTGGTATTCCTGTTCAATATATTGTTGGAAATGTTGATTTTTATGGTTATAATTTTCTTGTTAATAATAATGTATTAATTCCTAGATTTGAGACCGAAGAGTTAGTTGATAGAACTATTAAGTATGTTCAAAAGTATTTTGATAGTTCTGTTAGAATTGTTGATTTGGGATGTGGAAGTGGATGTATAAGTGTAACTTTGTCTAAAGAACTTGGTATAACTGTGGATGCAGTTGATATTAGTTCTGATGCATTAGAAGTGGCTCGTGAAAATTGTGTTAAAAATAATGCTTCTGTTAATTTTTATTTAGGTAATATGTTGGAACCTCTTCACGATAAGTATGATATTATTATTAGTAATCCTCCTTATATTTCTTATGATGAGGAAATTGATGAGATTGTTAGAAAAAATGAACCTAGTCTTGCGTTATATGCGGATAATGATGGATTGTATTTTTATGAGGAAATTCTTAAGAATTGTAAGAATTATTTGAATGATAAATTTTTAATTGCTTTTGAGATTGGTTGTACTCAGGGTGATAGGATTAAGGAAATGGCTTTAAAGTATTTAGGTGATGTTTCTGTTTCAGTTGAAAAGGATTTATCGGGTAGGGATAGGTTTGTATTTATTTTTAATGATAAGTAGTTAATTCTACTTTTTTCTTTTGTTTATTTGTTATATAATTATTATGGTGATGATATGAAAGATAATTTTTATAAGTATGCTTGTTTATTGTTAGATAAAGGGTTGAATATTAAAAAAGGTCAGCCTTTGGTTATTACTGCTCCTATAGAGTCTATTGAATTTATTCGTGTTTTATCTAAATGTTGTTTGGATAGAGGAATTGTCGATATTTATTATGATTGGTTTGATGATGAATTAAAACATCAACAATTATTGTATTTATCTAATGATGATATTTCTAATAGTTTGTTTTTTAATAAGAAGATTTATGACGAGTATGCGAAGAAGGATGGAGCTTTTTTAATGTTGGTGTCTGAGGATCCTGATATTATGAGTGATGTTGATAGTTCTAAATTGAGTCATGCCTCTTTTATTTCTCGTACTAGTAGACCACTTTATAAGAAGCGTCAAGCTATTAATGATGTTGCTTGGTGTATTGCGTCTGTTTCTACTTATGGATGGGCTAAGAAGGTGTTTAATGATAGTGAGGATTGTGTTGATAGATTATGGGATATGATTTTTTCTATTTGTTTAGTTGATAAGGATGATCCTAGTAGTGAGTGGGAAAATAAGTTAATGATTAGTTCTAAAAGGTGTGAAGTTTTAAATAAATTGAATATTAAGACTTTACATTATACAAATAGTTTAGGTACTGATTTATATGTCGGTTTATCTAGTGGTACTAAGTGGTGTGGAGCAGGTGAAGTTATGCCTAATGGTAGAAGAATAGTTGCGAATATTCCTACTGAGGAGATTTTTACTAGTCCTAATAGGTTAGAGACTTGTGGAATTGTTTATAGTTCTAAACCTCTTGTTTATAATGGATTTATTATTGATAATTTTTGGATTAGGTTTTCTGATGGAAAAGTGGTTGATTTTGATGCTTTAAAGGGTAAGGATATTTTAGAGAGTATTATTAATGGTGACGAGACTTCGTGTTATTTGGGTGAGTGTGCTTTGGTTCCTTATGATAGTCCTATTTCTAATAGTGGAGTTTTATTTTATACTACTTTGTTTGATGAGAATGCTTCTTGTCATTTGGCTTTAGGCACTGGTTTTCCTAATACTTTAGATGGTACTGATGGCAAGTCTAAGGATGAGTTAATTTCTATGGGTCTTAATGTAAGTGATGTACATGTTGATTTTATGATAGGTACCAGTGATTTAAGAATTGAGGGTGTTACTTATGATGGTGATAGTGTTTTAATATTTGAAAATGGTAATTTTAGTATGGATGCTTAAATAATTGACAAATTCTTTTTAATTTTATAAAATATAGATGGAATAAAGAGAGGTGACTTTAATGTATCAAGAGAGATTTATGCTTAATAGTCAGGATATATTGGATAAGGAATTTAAGATTGATACTAGGGGTTATAGGCCACAAGAGGTTGATAAGTTTTTGGATGTTGTCATAAGGGATTATGATGAGTTTAATTTATGTATTAAGGAAATGGATGAAAGTAACAAAAGTTTAATGGAAGAGAATATGCGTTTGAAGCAACAGGTTAGGAATTTAACTATTAAGCTTGAGGCTTTGGAAGATAATACAAATAATGGAACAAATACTGCTGATGTTTTAAGGCGTTTATCAAATCTTGAAAAAATAATTTATGGAAAGAATAATTAATCGGACAAACGCTGCATTTTTATAATGTAGAGGAAAGTCCATGCTCGCACAGTCTGTGACGATTGTAGTGTTCGTGCGTAGGGAAAAAATAACCTACGGTAGATTTTATCTAACGGCGTCTTAGTAACCTAAGTCTTTTGATATGGTTACGGACATAAAGTGCCATAGTGACGAACTATTTAGAAATGAATAGAGTGGAACGCGGTAAACCCCACGAGCGAGAAACCCAAAATATGGTAGGGGAGCTTAAGTTTGAGAATTAGAATTAAACTTAGGATTGGTATATACCAATAGATAAATGTTTGTCGCCTTTTTAGGTACAGAACATGGCTTATATGATTAATTATGTTTGAAAGTTGGTGTTATATGAAAGAAATTGGAGAGAAGTTAAAGGAAGCACGTGAGAATATGGGTATTTCTGTTCAAGAGGTATCTAGTGATTTGAATGTTACTTTGAAACAGATAGAAAATATTGAAAGTGGTAATATGGAAGCTTTTAAGGATATTTTTTATTTAAAGTATTTTATACGTGATTATGCTAAATACTTGGGTCTTAATAAAGAGGATTTAGTTGATGAGTTCAATGAATATTTATTTGATTATACTTCTAAATTATCTTTGGAAGAGATTAAAAAGGCTCAAAAGGAAGAAAAAAAGGATAAGATTGAAAAGAAGATTAAGTCTCCATATACTATTGAAAGAAAAAGTGGAATTTATATACCACCAATTTTGATATATGTTTTGATAGGAATTTTAATTATTATATTATTTTTCCTAATTGTAATGAGTGTTTAGAGGTATTATGAATTTACCTAATAAGATTAGTTTTTCAAGAATTTTGATAGCTTTAATTATTGTTATTATTTTATTGTTTCCATTTGATTCAGCTGGTATTAATACTTTAAAGCTTTTTGTTAATGAATCCATTGTTGTTGATATAAAATATATTATTGTTGGAGTTTTGTTTGTTTTTGCATCTTTTACTGATTTTTTTGATGGCTATATTGCTAAAAAGAATAATTGTTGTACTGATTTTGGTAAAATGATTGATGCAATTGCTGATAAGATTTTAATTGATTCTTTATTGGTTTTGTTGGCAACTATTGGATTTATTCATCCTGCTATTGCTGTAGTAGTATTGATAAGGGATATTGCGGTTGATTCTATTAAAAGGTATGCTGCTAGTTATGGTTTGGTATTAGGCAGTATTAAATTAGCTCGTGTAAAGACTATTTTATTTATGGTGTCTATTTCAATGATATTGTTTTATAATTTACCTTTTGAGTTATTTAATTTAAAAATTGCGGATATATTATTAGTAGTTGCGACTATTACATCTGTTGTTTCTGGATTTGAATATTATGGTTTTATTGTAAAGAAGCTTAAGTATAGGTAATTATTTTTTTGAGTTGATTTATATAATCAGCTTTTTTTATTTGAAAATTAGTTGTAAACGTGATATACTTTATTATGAACAATTGAGGTGGTTTTTTAGTGATAACTAAGTTAAAAAATTTTTTTGTAAATTTTAATTATAAAGATTTTTGTAAGAATAATGTTTTATTTTTAACTTTTGTTTTTTCATCTGTTATTAATGGTTTATTAATACGTTTTTTGACTGTAAAAAATGTTTTAGATATACGTCCTTTAATGGCTGATTTGGCTATGGTTATTATTATTGGATCTTTTGGTTATTTGATAAAGCCTAAGAAGAGATTTATATATTTTTTAATATGGAGTATTATATATTCTGTTATTTGTGTTGTTAATTCTATGTATTATACAAATTATTTATCTTTTTCTTCAATTTCTTTATTAGCAACTTCTTTTTTAATTGTTGATGTTGGTGATGCGGTTGTAGAGAATGTTATGGAATATAAGGATTTTTGTTATTTATGGCAAATTCTTATTATTGTTTTAGTTCATATTAGGTTATCAAAGGTTAAATATTATGATTCTGTTTCTTTTATTAAAAAGAAGTTTAGGAATGCTTTATTAAGTGGTTTTTTCTTTTTAGTGGTTTTTTCATTAACTTTGAGCGCTACTGATATTGGAAGGATTACTAAGCAATGGAATCGTGAGTATATTGTTATGAGATATGGTATATATACTTATCAGTTTAGTGATATTTTTGCTTCTTTAACTCCTGCTATTAACAGTATGTTTGGTTATGATAGGAATATGAAGTTATTTAGAGAGTATTATGATAGTAATAGTTATGTTTCTACTAGTAATGATTATACTGATATGTTTAAGGGTAAGAATGTTTTGGTTATTCATGGTGAAAGTATTCAACAGTTTGTGATGGATACTAGTATAAATGGTGTTCAGTTGACTCCTAATTTGAATAAGCTGGCTAATGAGGGTATTTATTTTAATAATTTTTATGCTGAGGAGAGTGTTGGTACTAGTAGTGATTCTGAGTTTACTTTTTCTACTTCTTTGCTTCCTGCTACTAGTGGTACTGTTGCTATTAATTATTGGGATAGAAATTATCCTACTATTCAGAAGTTGTTTAAGAATATGGGATATTATGTATTTAGTATGCATGGTAATAATTGTTCTTTTTGGAATAGGAATTTGTTGCATCAGTCTTTTGGTTATGATAAGTTTTATTGTTATACTGATTCTTATGATATTGATGAGACAATTGGATTGGGATTATCTGATAAGTCGTTTTTTAGGCAGTCAATTAGTTATTTAAAGGATATTAATTCTAATAATAAGAATTGGTATGGTACTATGATTATGCTTACTAATCATACTCCATTTTCTTATATAACTGATTATAGTGATTTGGATGTTACATATAAATATACTGAGGTTGATAAGGAGACAGGTAAATCTGTATCTAAGGAAGCTCCATTTTTGGAAGGAAAGGTCTTAGGAAATTATTTTAAGTCTGTTCATTATGCAGATGAAGCTATTGGTCAATTGATTAAGGATATGGATAAGGAAGGTTTACTTGAAAATACTGTTGTTGTTATTTATGGTGATCATGATGCAAAGATAAAGAAGTCTGAGTATGAGTATTATTATAATTATGATTATAAGACTGATTCTACTTTAAGTAGTTCTGATCCTAATTATCATGAGGTCACTGATTATGAGTATGAGGTTAATAGAAAAGTTCCTTTTATAATATGGTCAAAAAATGGTGGTATTAAGTATAAGAGTGATAAAGTAGGGGGCATGGTTGATGTATTGCCTACTTTAGGTAATTTATTTGGTTTTTCTAGTAAGTATGCTTTGGGACATGATTTGTTTAGTGTAAGTGATAATTTAGTTGTTTTTCCTGATGGTAATTGGATTTCTGATAAGATGTATTATAATAGTCAGAGGGAAGAGGCTTTATTATTTGATGCTGATTCACCTATAAGTGTTGATTATATAGAAAAAAATAGTGAGATTGCTGATGATAAGATATCTGTTTCTAATTCAATAATTGTTTATGATATGATTCAGAGTATTGAAAAACAGAATAATATTATGAAAAAGGGAGAATAAGGATGGCTAAGCAAAAGAGAAAGTTTAAGAAAAGAAAATTGATATTTTTATTTATTATTATTATTTTAATTGTTTTTGTTGTTTATTTTGCTTTTTTTAGGAAATCAAAGAAACAGGAAAGTGTTCAGATTGAGGTAATTGATAGTATTGATAATTTTGATTATCAGTTAAATGATAATGAGACTAAGTATTATACTGATTTATTTAATTCTTTGAAGGATATGTTGAGCAAGGATGATTATAATGAGGAAGAGTATGGTGTTTTAGTTGGAAAACTGTTTTTAGCTGACTTTTATGATTTGGATAGTAAGGTTATGAAAGGTGACATTGGTGGAACTCAATTTGTTTATTCTGATTATCGTGAGGATTTTGAAAAGGGTGCAATAGATACTGTATATAAGAGTGTGCAGAGTAATGTGTATGGTGATAGGAAGCAATCTTTACCTGTTGTAAAGAGTGTTGATAAGGTTGATGTTTCTTCTCTTAGCTTTGAGTATGGTTATGATATAGATTATGATGCTTACTCTATTGTTTATAAGATTAATTATGAAAAGGATATGGGGTATCCTAGTGATGTACGACTTGTCTTAATTCATAATAATGATAAATTGGAAATTTCTAAAATGGAGGTTCTATAAAAAAAGACTTAAGATTTATTCTTAGGTCTTTAATTTATTTTTGTATCAGTTTCTGTATTTGCTGATGAAAGCATGTCTTCTATATTATCATCTATTATTTCATTGTTTGAATTATTAGTTGTATCATCATCTTTTTCATCGTCATCATCATCGGTGGTATTTGTAGTTGTATTTTGATTGATGATTGGCTCATCGTCTTTTTTTGTTATTCCTTTATATTCTGCGACTGATATTGTCATGCTTCCTGCATATTGTGCATCCATTCCGCTAGGTAGGCTTTGTGTCATTATTTCTCCATCTAAGCTTGATGATGTTGTTTCTACTTTATTTATTGTTAGTGATATTCCTCTTGCATTACAGTAGCTTTGTGCTTCACTTACGTCTCTTCCTACGAATGATGGTAGTAGTGATAAGCTATAGTCTGTATAATTTCCTTTACCTATTATGTATTGTTCGTATGGATTATTTATATCAAATTCGTATTTTTTTGTTATTTGTTGTTCTTGTAATCCTAGGTTTGCTTTCATTGCATCGCTTATATCTTTGATGCTTCCACTATATGGTACGAAGTTGTATAATGCTAATCCCGAACCTGTGTTGTTTATTCCATCATAGTCTACTATAGTTTGATCATAGCCACTAAGGTACATTTTTTCGAATCCTATTAGGCTTGATAGGTCTGATGTATTATTTGTATTTTTTGAAAGTATGTCTTTTGCTATGTTATAGAATGATAGAATATTATCTGTTGACATGTTTGTTTCCATACTTTTACTAATACTATCTAGCATGTCATAGAATGTATCTATTGAGTTTATGTTTTTAATTTTATTTAGCATTCCTTGTATTACTAGTTGTTGATTTTGTCCTCTTATGAAGTCGTTGCTATTGTAGTTTGTCCATTCGTATGAACAGTATTCTGTCCATGGGTGTCTATTTCGCGCTAGAGCAAGTGCTTGTTCTCCGTTTAGTGTTTGTTGTCCTTCTCTTACATATATTGTATTACTTCCAAATTCTCTGTTACTGTTTTGTTCGCAGAAGTTATATGGTACGTTTACGTCTACACCACCTAGAGCATCAACTATATTTACTACACCTTTGAAGTTGATTTTTACGTAGTAGTCTATGTTTATGTCAAACATGTTTTCTATTGTTGACATCATACATGTTTCTCCATACCATGCAGCGTGTGTGATTTTGTTTTTCTTTTGTCCTGCAAAGCATGTTATTGGTGTGTATGTATCTCTTGGTATACTTAGCATTGTAGCATTTAATGTTTTTGGATTAAATGTTATTAATACTAGTGAGTCTCCGTTAAATGAGCTTCCTTTTATTTCTTCATTTTCTGAGTCTACTCCCATTAGTAGTATTGTGAATGGTTCGTCAAGATTTTTTGTGTTTAGTGTTTTTTTAACTTTTACGTTTTTATCTTTTGTATATATAATTTTTGTTGTTTCTTTTAGATTTTCAAGTCCTTGTATGTTTGCAAATAGTATTTGATAGTTTGTTGGTAGGAATATAGCATTTATTTTTTCATCTAATAGTGCGTTTATTAGTTCTAGGTAGTTATCATATTCTATTATTTCGTTTTCAAGTTTATTTTCGCTTATTATTTCTTGTGGTATTTGGTATCCGTCTATGCTTTCTTTATCGCTTAGTATTCCTATTTTTTCTTGTGATAGGTCTTTTATGTCGTTTATTTCGCTATTTATTCTTGTTATTATACTTGATGAGTATGTTTGTGATGTTGAGCTAATATTTGCGATTGCTGAATATACTTTGTTGATGTTATATCCAAGTATTATTATTCCTGCTGAAATTATTAATGATATAATTGTTATTATTATTGTTTTTATTTTTTTCTTTTTAAAGATATTTTTTATTATTGTTTTTATGAACAGTATTGAAAGTATTATTAGGAATATTATTATTCCTATTCTTATTTTTGTTTCTATGCTTTTTAGTAGCATTAGTGAGTAGGTGAAATATCCTATACTTATTGATAATAATAATATGTTGAATATCAAAAGTGAAAAACTTATTTTATCATTAATTAATTTTTTCATTTATGCCTCCTTGTAAAATTATTGCAACGAAAATACTTACTGCTGGTGTTACTAATATATGTCCAGAGAATAGTGATAATAGCAGTATTAGTATTATGCTTGTTTTTAATTCTGTGTTTGTTATCGATTTTTCTTTGTTTTTTAAGTTATTTATTATGTTTGGAATTAGAATACTAAAGAAGATTATGAATCCTATTATTCCATTTCTATAAAATATTTCTGCGTAGTCTATTTCTATTGTTTTTGTACTTACTTTATCTGTTCCATAGTTTTCTATGTATCCAATTCCGAATATTTTTTGTGGTATGTTTGATTTTATGTAATTTTTATTTGTGTTTTTTAAAAATGTTAGTCTTTGACTGAATATAAAGTGGTCTAGTATTTCGTAGTTTGTTAGTATTTCTGTGTAGTTTTTGAATCCTAGGTATTCTTTATGTATTTGTATATTTTTATAGAATGTTGTTTTAGGTATTATTAGTATTGATGTTGTTGTTATAATTACTGTTGTAATTGTTGTTATTAGTATTTTTGTTTTTTCTTTGTTTTTAATCCATTTTGTTATGTAGTAGAGTATTGTTGCTAAAAGGCATATTATTAGGCTAAGTATTGGTACTTTTGTACCCATGCTTAGGAATACATATAGTGTTGTAGTGGTTATTATTAGTGTTTTTGTTATGTTTTTAATTTTTATTAGGTATAATACTATTATAGGTAGTAGTATGCTTAGTATATTTCCTGTTGCGTTTGCTGATGTGAACCATCCTGAACTTCCTTCTTTTGCGATTGCGTAGCTTTGAAATCCTGTTTTTGTTATGTTTGGTATTAGTATTAATATTATATAGGTCATATATATGTATATTATGTTTTTAATATTGATTTTTATATTGTATTGTTTGAATATGTTTTTTAGTGTGATTAAAATAATTGGAAGATAGAATGTATTAATTGTGTTTTTTAGTTCATATGATAAGGCATTGGTACTTTTATATTTTATTGTTATTAGTGAAAAAATTATTGTGTATATAGTTATTATTGTTGTTAATAATATGTTTTTTTTCTTTTCTTTTGTTTTATCTAATATTAGTGTGTAATATATACAAAAAAATAAAAAGACTAATCTTATTATTGAACTAGCTGTTATATTAATCTTTAGTATGTTTTGTGTTATTCCTGCTGTTAAGTCTAGTATTGGTTGTAGGTATAGGAATATTAGTATTATGTTTTTTATATTTTTTTCTATTATTTTATTAACCTTATTCATTATCTATCCTCTTTTTTATTTTACTATTTTATTTTATCATAGTTTTATTTTTAAAACAATGTTTGGAATAAAAAATTAAAAATACAAATAAAATATATTGTCAAAGTTTTTATTTTTTGTTATAATCTATTTGTGCTTGTGATGGGTCTATAGCCAAGTGGTAAGGCATGGGACTGCAACTCCCCGATCGTTGGTTCAAATCCGACTAGGCCCTCCATATTAAAAATTAAGCTTATCGAAAGATAAGTTTTTTTGTTTTTAAACATAACTATGATGTTATTTAAATGCTAATATACTTGATTTGGTATCATATAAATGATATAATTTCATTGAATTAGAAGGTTATTATTAAACTCAGTGAAAAAATATTGTTAATAATTGTTAATATTTTATGGTGATAATATGGAAATGAATAAGGAAGAAAAAAGAAAAGAATTTTTTACTAATTTAGAAAGAATTAAAAATCATATGAATTGGTGCAAAATAAAACTTAATCCTGACGAAAATGAGCAAATAACTGATCCAAGAGTTGAGTATGATTATATTGGTTGGAATGCTGAAGATGATTTTATATTATATGAAATTAATAAAATTAAAAATGCAGAGCACCTTAGTTTGATTGATATAATATTAAAAATACATTTTATGGTTTGTAATTTTTTTGTATTTGATGATTTTTGCTATTTTTTAGGAAAGTTTGATAAAGAAAAGAATGTATGTACTATAGATGAGAAGTATGGAAGAAATCCGAATAATAAGTGGCTGGAGGCAAGAAAAAAACATAACAGAAGAATATGCTTTGAATTATCAAGATATGTGGCATATAGAATAAAACAGTTGGCAAATGAGGAATGTGATGTTTTTCTAGTTTCTGATGAATATGAATCTCATTACGCTACTGCTGTTATTAGTAATGATTTTATGATTACTATAGATGCAGATGATTTTATAAAAGCGGAAGATTTAAATAGAGTAAAATTGGGTTTAGAAATAAAAGGGATTACTATTGTCAGTGATGAAAAGAATATTGTAAGTGATGCTTTGGAAAAAATAAATTTGAATAGAAAATCAAAAAAAGATTTTGATCAAGAGGTTAAAGAAGATACACAAAAAAAAGATGATATTGAATGGATTCATATTTTATTAGATAAAATACATTTAATTGGAAATGATGGAGTGTTTAAATATATGGTTCCTATATTAGAATTAAAAGGCTATGAACCCAAAAAAATGTGGGTAAAAGATGTTGATAAGTATATACAAACAATATATATGAATTGGAATATGGGATATATGGTAATTAATTCATTAGGAATAGAAATTTTAAGTGAAAGAGCTTTTTGTGATAATATTCATGATGGAAAATATCTCCCAAATAAAAATAGAAGTGAAGTTGCAAAGGGGTTTGAGTATAATGGATGATGTTAATACTTTTGAATGTCTCAACATTTTGAATGAGACTAATATTAATTATAAAATTAAGAAAAAAATGGATTGTACTTTTGATATAGAAATAAGAAATATGTTAAAAGATGAAACAGTATTTTTTAAAATCCCAAAGAAGAAGGCTTATCAAATACTGCAATATATAGGAATAAAAAACGAATTTATAGATAATGCATATAATAAGTTAATATCTCCTGAAATATTTTATGATTTATTATATTATAAAAAAATTGATATAAATGACAAAAATCTGTTGGTAAGATATCCTAATAATAATGATTGAATAATAAGTAGTAATTAAATGTAAAGTTATTTAATAAGTTAGATTAAGAATCTGATAAGTCTTAAATTGTTTAATTATTTTTTTGTATTTTTATTAATTCAAACTAAGGTTTGAGTTTTTTTTTTTTATTTGTTATAATTGTTTTAGGATAAGATGGTGAGAATATGAATGATAAGGGTTTTACTTTGATTGAATTAATGGCTGTTATTACTATTTTAGTTATTTTGTCTTTAATTGTTATTCCAATTATTGATAAGAATGTTAAGAGGTCTAAGGATGATATGTATAAGATACAAATTGAGAATATACGTATGGCTGGACAAAGTTATTATTCTGATAATTTTAAGCCTAGTGATGGTAATTCTTGTTTTGTTAGTTTAGATTCTCTTGTTAGTAATGGTTATTTTGAGGAAGGTGTTAAAAATCCTAAAACTGGTTTGCCTTTTACTGATGTTTATGTTCAGATTTCTAATAATTCTTCAAGGTATAGTTATTTGGTTTGCCCTTTTGAAAGTGGATGTATAGATTATAGTGATTCGTGTTTATAGGTGGTTTTATGATTAAGTCTGATTCTAGAAGAATAAAGAATGGTGATATTTTTGTTGCTTTACCTGGTATTAAAAGTGATGGTCATGATTATATAGTTGATGCGATTAATAATGGCGCTAGTAAGGTTATTGCGACTCATGGAAGTTATAGTGTTGATACTGTTATAGTTGATGATACTAGAAAGTTTTTAAAGGATTATGTTTTTTCTAATTATAGCAGTATTATTGATGATATGACAATTATTGGTATAACAGGTACTAATGGTAAGACTACTACTAGTTATTTAATATATCAATCTTTGAATAAGCTTGGTGTTAAATGTTCAATGATTGGTACATTAGGGTATTATAGAGATAGAAAGGTATGTGATTTATCTAATACTTGCCCTGATTTGGCTTTGATTTATGAGTTATTGCTGGATTCTTATAATAGTGGGTATAAGTGTGTAGTAATGGAGGCTAGTAGTCAAGGATTGGCTGAGGATAGGTTATATGGTGTTAGGTTTGACTATGCAATTTTTACTAATTTAACTCATGATCATTTGGACTATCATAAAAGTTTTGAAAAATATGTATGTGCTAAAAAGAAGTTATTTGGCCAGTTAAAGAGTAATGGTATTGGTATTGTTAATTGTGATGATTCTTATCATAATTATTTTTCTTGTGATAATTTAGTTACATACGGTTTTGGTAAGTGTGATTATAGAATTTATGATTCTATTGATTATAGATTTAGTTTTTTTGATGGTTGTAGTCATGTTGTTAAGCATAATTTAATTGGTAGGTATAACTCTTATAATTTGATGTCGTGTATTATTGTTTTGTTAAAGATGGGTTTTTCAATGGATTGTATTTTAACTGTTATTGAAAATATTTATGCTCCTAGTGGTAGAATGGAAGTTTTTAATTATTCTGATAATAGTATTATTGTTGATTATGCTCATACTCCTGATGCTATTGAAAACGTTTTATCTAGTATTAGTGGTTATAACAAATTGTATGTTGTTTTTGGTTGTACTGGAAATAGGGATAGATTAAAAAGACCTATTATGACTAAATTATTACTTAGTAAATGTGATTTTGGTATTATTACATGTGATGATTTATATGATGAGAGTTTTGATTCTATTGTTTCTGATATGTTGAATGGTGTTAATTTTAATAATTACTGTGTTTGTTATGATAGAGGTGAAGCTATTTTTAAGGGTGTTTCAATGCTTCGCCACAATGATATATTATTAGTTTTAGGTAAAGGACATGAAAGTGTTATTAAGATTGGTTCTGAAAGGATTCCTTTTAATGATGGTGAATGTATTAGAAATATTATAAAAAGTCTTTAAATTTGTTTTCTTTTGGTTTAAAATTATGTATAATTATTTATATATTGGAGGATGTGTATGAAGATAAGTAGTGTAAATTTAGAAATTAGTGCTGTTAGGCGTAGTCAGTATCCTACTGATAATAAACCTGAGTTTTTGTTAGTGGGTAGGTCAAATGTTGGTAAGAGTAGTTTTATTAATACTTTAATAAATCGAAAAAATTTTGCAAGAACATCTTCTAATCCTGGTAAGACTCAAACTATTAATTTTTATTTGGTTAATGATAGTTTTTATTTGGTTGATGCTCCTGGATATGGTTTTGCAAATTTAAGTAAGGCTAAGCAAAAAAAGTTCGGTTTGATGATGGAAGATTATTTAGTTAATAGAGCTAATTTAAAATGTGTTTTTATGTTAGTTGATTTTAGACATAGGTTATCAAATGATGATATTATGATGTATAATTTTTTAAAGTATTATAAGTTACCTGTTGTTATTGTTGCAACAAAGACTGATAAGATAGGGGTTACTTTGCAACAGAAACAACGTAATTTATTGTTGGCTGATTTGGATCTTGTTGTTGGTGATGAATTTGTAATGTTTTCTAATGTTACTAAGATGGGCAAGAGTGAAGTTGTTGAAAAGATAGAGAGAACTATTTAAATTTTATCTCATTAAATTATTATTTTCATAAAATATTTTAGGTGAATTTATGAAGATTGATTTTATGGATAATAATTTAATAGTTTTTTTAAATAGTAAAAAAATTAGTCAGGTTGATTTTTTAAATAAGTGTGAGGTTGAAAGATATATAAGGGATATTTTGTTTTCGATTGAAAAAACCTATAATATTTCTTTATGTGGTAGTTATAATATTAATGTTTATCTTGATAAGTTTTATGGAGCTATTTTGGAGATTATTGAGGATTCTCAATGTTTTGATTGTTATAATATTGTTGATATTGATATTTCTATTTCTGAAATTGATGGATTTATTTATAAATTGGATGATGTTATTGATATTGATGGTGTTTATTATCTTTATAATGGTGAAGTATATTTTGATCCTAAAGGGATTGACTTTATTTCTTTAGGTTTATTGCTTGAGAATTCTCAAATTACATATGGTAAGAGATGTTTAATGGTTAAATCTTGTGGTAAAAAGATAAGTAATCCTTTTATTATTGATAAAATGGTTTAAAACATGTATAATTATGTTGGTGATATTATGCGACTTAGAAATGTAAAAGGTGCTTCTCTTACTATTTTAAATTCAAGTTACATTATAAGTGATTATTGTAGTTATAAGGGTAATTTTAAATCTTTATTTTGTAATGATAATCCTATACATGTTGAAATAGGAATGGGTAAGGGTGATTTTATTATTGGTATGGCTCTTGCTAATCCTAATATTAATTTTATAGGTATTGAGAAGTTTGATAGTGTTTTGGTTAGAGCTGTTCAAAAGTTGGAAAGTTTAAATATTCCTAATTTACGTTTAATTAGAATGGATGCTAATGGTATTAATGATGTTTTTTTTAAGGAAGTTGAATGTTTGTATTTAAATTTTTCTGATCCATGGCCAAAAGAAAGACACAGTAAGAGGAGACTTACAAGTGATATTTTTTTGAATAAGTATGATTCTATTTTTTCTAATGTTTGTAGGATTATAATGAAGACTGATAATCGTAAGTTGTTTGAGTATTCTATAGTTTCTTTTAGTAGTTATGGTTATATTATTGATGATATTTCATTGGATTTGTATTCTGATGATTTAAAATTTAATGTTCAAACTGAGTATGAGAAGAAGTTTGTTTCAAATGGTAATATTATTTACAGAATTAGTGTACATAAGTAGACATGTAAAGTAGTAAAAAAAAGTTATTTTTGTATTATTTTTTTTAAATATTTGTTATAATTTAGGAGAGTAGGTGAATCATGAGAAAGTCAGTTTTCATGACATTAGGTATATTTCTATGTATGTTCTTTCTTACTGGATGTACTGCTGTAAGGATTGATACAGCTGATATTGATAATATAGTTAATGTTGTTTTATCTAAGGATAATAGTCTTTATAATCATATTGGTAAAGGATATAAGTATTATATTCCAAGGGGTGTTATTTATATAGATACAACTGATTTTAATGATAGGCTTTATTCTGATGGGAATTATTATTATTTATATATTGATGCTATAAGTTATTTTTATCAAAAGGATATAACTTATAAGAAGAGTGATGATTCTTATTATTATAGGGAAATTAATATTGATGGTAAAAAGGGTTATATCAATATTAAAAAGGTTGATGATAAATATTTAATTAATTTTATGTATAATTATGCTAGTATTGAGTCTCTTGTTGATAAGGAGAATATTGATAGTGTGATTTTGAATTGTTCATATATTTTATCGACTGTTAAGTTTAATAATAAGGTTATTAGAATTATGTTGGATGAGAATTATTTTAAGTATAAAGAGGAAAAGTTTGAATTATTTAATGATGAAAAAAATTTAAATGATAACATTTTAGAGTTTAGTGAATAGGAAGGTGAATTTTATGGGTTTGATGGACAAGTTACGTGATATGTTTACTGAAGAGGTTGAAGTTGATGAAGAGGAACCAATAAAAAAGGAAGTTATTCAGGTTGATATTCCTGCTCCTCAACAAAAAGAGGAAGTTAAAGAAGTTACTGAGGAAGTTGTTGTTAAGAAGGAAGAAAGAGTTCAACAACCAATATTTTTTGATGATAATGATTTTGCTAGTTTGGAGCCACCTAAGAAGGTTTTGAAAAATGATAAGGTAAGGAAGAGCAGTTCTATTGATAAAGCTAAAAAGAGTGATGTAAAAAAAGAGTCTAAAAAGGTTTTTAAGCCTACGCCTATTATTTCTCCTATATATGGTGTTTTGGATAAGAATTATCATAAGGAAGATGTTAAAGTTAGGAATAATTATTCTGGTTCTACATATTATAATCATAAGGATGTAAGTATTGATGATATAAGGAAGAAGGCTTATGGAACTCTTCAGGATGATTTGGAGGTTACTTTATTTGGTGAACCAGAGGAAGTAAAACTTGATAATGATTTAGATATGTTTGATGAGTTATTGGATAATTCTAAAAGTGTGAAAAGTGATAATGTTGATGATAGTGATTTATTTAATTTGATTGATTCAATGTATGAAAAAGAGGATGATAATAATGGAAATGAGTAATGAATTATTGCCAATGTTGATGTATTCTTTGATTTGCGCTTTAATTGTATTTATTATAGTATTTGTTTATAAGTTGATTGTTATGCTTAATAAGACTAATACTTTACTTGATGATGTTATTGTTAAGGTTCATAAATTGGATAATTTATTTGAAGTAATCGATAAGAGTACTAGTACTATTAATTCTGTTACAAATAGAGTTTCTGAAGGTGTTTTAAAGTTTTTATTTAAAATTTTTAAGAAGAGAAAGGATGATTTTGATGAGTAAGAAGAATGGTTTAGGTAAGTTTATTTTGGGGGCTTCTATAGGAGCTGGTATTGGTTTTTTATTCGCACCTAAGAAGGGTAGTGAAACAAGACGTGAATTAAAGAAAAAAATGGATGAGTTAGTTGATAAAGCACGTGGTATTGATATTGAAGAGGTTAAAGAAAATATTGAGATTAAAATTGCTGAAATTAGAGAGGAATTATCTGATTTAGATAAGGAAAAAGTATTGAAGATTGCTAAGAAGAAGGCTAAGCAAGTTCAAGATATGGCTGAAGAGTTAGTACAATATGCTGTTTCTAAGGGAACACCTGTTTTAGAAAGCAGTGCTGAGGCTGTTAGGCAAAAGGCTATTGAGGTAACTCGTGAAGTTTTAAATAAATTAGAAAATGAAGAAAAATAGGTACTTTATTAAGTATCTTTTTTATATATATTTATTTTATCTTCGTTCTATTGTATAATTTATATGAAAAGAGGTATTATATGATAATAGGTTCACATGTTTCTTTTAGTAAGAGTAATCAGTTGGTAGGAAGTGTTCAAGAGTGTATTTCTTATGGTGCAAATACTTTTATGTTTTATACTGGCGCTCCTCAAAATACACGAAGGTTACCTATAGATGATCGCCTTACTAAGAGTGCTTTTGATTTGATGAAAAAAAATGGTATTGATTTTAATAATGTTATTGTGCATGCTCCTTATGTTGTTAATTTGGCAAATGAGAAGAATTTTGATTTTTCTATTAGTTTTTTGAGGGATGAACTTAAAAGGGTTGAGCAATTGGGTTTTGATAAGGTTGTCCTTCATCCAGGCAGTCATGTTGGTGTAGGTAGTGAAAAGGCTATTTCAAATATTGTTTATTGTTTGAATAATGTTTTAGCAGATACTTCTGTTAAGATTTTACTTGAGACTATGGCAGGAAAGGGAACTGAGGTTGGAGTTAATTTTGATGAGATTAAGTCTATAATTGATGGCGTTTTATATAAGGATAGGATTGGTGTTTGCTTAGATACTTGTCATATACATGATGCTGGTTATGATTTGAATGATTTTGATAGTGTTCTTTCTGAATTCGACAAAATAATTGGTTTGGATAAGTTATTATGTATTCATATTAATGATAGTAAGAATCCAATTGGTGCTCATAAGGATAGACATGAAAATATAGGCTATGGGTTTATTGGTTTTAATAATATTATTAGTATTGTTTATAATGAAAGAATAAAAGATGTTCCTAAAATATTAGAAACACCTTATGTTAAGGATGAGGCTTTAAGTTATCCTCCATATAAATTTGAAATTGATATGATTAAAAATGAAAGTTTTAATGATAATTTATATGAGGACGTAATAAGTTATTATAAGTAGTTTTTGTATTTGTTTTTGAATTCTTTATATAGGTTTTCAATTTTTTGATATTGTATTTCATTTAGGTTAGTTTTTAGGTTGTCAAGTATTGGTCTCGGGTTTCCATATAGTATTGTACGCCAATCATTTTTTATGTGTTTTTCTATAATTTTTAGTTCTTGTTCATTTAGTTCTATACCATTTTTTTGTGCGAATTGTTTTATGTCGTTTGTTTTTAATTTTGATATGTAGTTTTTAATTAGAAATTCATACATTTTAATCACCTGATTAATTATATTCAAATATGGTTGAATGTTTAATAAATTTTATGGAGGTATTTTATGAGTATAAATATTAATTGTATTTTTTTTGGTTTTTCCTTATTTGTTTTTAAATGAGTTTAAAAAGTAAAAAGTATAAGATTAAGTTTAGTAAGAGAAAGGTTTATGAGGAAAGACAGAATAAAATTACGAAAAGGTTTAAGGTTTTAATATGGTTAATATTTATTGTTTTGAGTATTTTAATTGGTTATTTATTTTATGTTCAAATTATTAGGAGAAGTTTTTTTAAGGAGAAAGTTGATTTAGCGACTATAAAGGTTGTTCTTGGAGATAGTGCTCCTAGGGGAAGAATATATGATAGAAATGGTAAGTTGATTGTTGATAATATTGCTGTTAGGACTATTGTTTATAAGAAGAATGGTTTGTCTGTTGATGAGGAGATTAGTTTAGCTTATAAGATTGGGTCTATGATTGATGTTGATTTTAAGAGATTAAGTGATGATGATTTAAGGAGTTTTTGGATCAAGGGAAATTCTTCTTTAGCACGAAGTTTGATTACTGATCAGGAATATAATGATTTAAATGAAAGAAAAATTGATGTTGATACTATTGAACGTTTTAAAATGGAGCGTGTTCCTAAGAAATATTTGGATGGTTATTCTGATTCAGATAAAGAGGCTGCTTATATTTTTAAATTGATGAATACTGGGTATAATTATGAGGATAAGGTTATTAAGAAGGATGATGTTTCTCCTAGTGAGTATGCTGTTATTGCTGAAAATTTGAATGATTTACCTGGAGTTAGTGTTAAGCTTGATTGGAATAGGGAATATTTATATGGAAGTGTTTTTAAGACTATTTTGGGCACTGTTTCAAGTAGTGATAGTGGTATTCCATATGAGTTAAAGAGTTATTATTTGAATAAGGGTTATTCATTGAATGATAGGGTTGGTACTAGTTATTTGGAATATCAATATGAGGATATTTTGAGTGGTGTTAAGAATAAGTATCAAGTTGTTAATGGAAAGTATATTTTGCTTGAAGAGGGTAAACGCGGTAATGATATAATGCTTACTATTGATATTGATTTGCAAGCTGAAATTGAGAAAATTTTAGAGGAGGAATTATTAGCTACTAAGAAGGAACCTAATACTAGATTTTATAATAAGTCTTTTGTAATTGTTAGTGATCCTAATACTGGTGAAATTCTTGCAATGGCTGGTAAGCAGATTGTACCAAGTGGTTCTTCTTATAAATTTTATGATTATACTCCTGGTATTACTACTTCTCCTGTTGTTGTTGGTTCAGTTGTTAAAGGTGCAAGTCATATTGTTGGATATAATACTGGTAGTTTGTCTATAGGTGAGGTTCGTGATGATAGTTGTTTAAAAATTGCTGCTACGCCTTTGAAGTGTTCTTGGAAGTATTTGGGTGTATTAGATGATATAAGTGCTTTACAGAATTCTTCAAATACTTATCAGTATAATACTGCAATTCGTGTTGGTAAGGGTAGTTATTCTTATGATGGACCTTTAGTTATTGATCCTTCTGCTTTTAAGATTTATCGTGATACTTTTGCTGAATTTGGTTTGGGTGTAGCTACTGGTATTGATTTACCTGTTGAAAGTTTGGGCTATAAGGGTGATAGTGTTCTTCCAGGTCATTTGCTTGATTTTTCAATTGGACAGTATGATACTTATACTCCTATTCAGTTATCTCAATATATAAATACTGTTGCTAATGGAGGAAAACGACTTAAACCTTTTTTACTTAAATCTGTTTACAATCCAGGTAAGGATGGTTTAAAGGATAAGATAAGGGATGTTAATCCTATTGTTTTGAACAACGTTAATACTGATCCTAAGTTTTTGGATAGGGTTAAGTTAGGTTTTCAAAGAGTTCTTGATTCTGGTACTGGTTATGGTTATATTGATCTTTCTTATAAACCTGCTGGAAAGACTGGTACTAGTGAGAGTTTTATTGATACTGATGATGATGGTGTTGTTGATACTGAGACTATAACTACTACTTTTATTGCTTATGCTCCTTATGATAATCCTCGTGTTAGTTTTACGGTTATAAGTCCTGATGTGTATTATAATGAATCTGGTTCTAATTATCAAAGTAATGTAAATAAAAGAATTGTTAGTAGAGTTTCAAAAAAATACTTTGATTTTTATAAATAAT
>DFLA01000038.1 GCA_002374055.1 Caryophanales bacterium UBA3631 | reverse complement strand
ATATAAGAATTGATTAAATAGAATAACTCCTCCTGAGAAATCAACTCCAAGAAGTGTTGATAATCCTGGATCTTTAATACTATCAAATATGAATGGATACATAGCTGCTATTGTTGGTGCTGGAATTGGTGTTCCAATTCTATCTTCGATATCTTGTTTTGGATAAATTGGTATAATTGAGTGCAAAACTTTTTTTTGCTCAAATCTTAATGGAATTGCATGCATTTCCATTGCTTCTAAGTAATTTTTTACTTGAAGTTTTTTTGCTGTTAATTCATCTTCATTATTAGCAGTTATCATTATATGCATTTGAAAATCATATATTTTTGATTGTGTTGATGCTAACATTGTTATGAATTGTTCTAGTGATTCATAGTCTAATCTTATTCTTTCTTGAATTGTTTTATCATTTTCTTCTTGATATCTTACTTTTAAATCAGCTATTTCTTTGTTTATCATTTTAGTTATTACACTAAATGGTAAAGGAATATGCTTAATAACTACTTTTACACCACTAAGTGATGTTAAGTTTGATAAGTAACCTGGACCTATAATTTTTGGATATGATACTACTGTTAGTATTGTTGCATACTTATCACTTATTATAAAGTGACCTGGTTTGAATTCTAGCCCTTTTGGCGCTATTTGTGATCTTATATCCATTAACTTATCACCGTCCCAAATGTAGTGGTTTGTCCACCATTTAAGAAATTATCTAATATAATTCTTAAATCATCATTAGTTACTTGTCTAGTTGATAGTCCAGCTTGTGCAAAGCTGTTTATTAGATTTCTTATTCTTTTAGCTATTAAATCACTGTCTTTTTCTTTAAATAGTAAATAATATTCTGTATCAACAACATTATTATTTACGAACATATTTGCTTTATTAATATCTTGTAGTATTAGTTTTTTTCTAGCAACATCTTGTGTTGCATTGTATAGTAGTTGAAGTTGAGATAAATATACATTTATATCTACTGGTCTATCAGCAGCAATTATCCAAAATTCATAATCTATTATGTTATATACATTTTTAAGATTTGCAATAATCATATTTTGCATATCTTCTTCAAGTATAAATATATTTCTTGGTTCTATTTTTACTCCAGTTACTTTTTGATTATTTTTTAACAGGATTGTCCCATTTACAATACTCTTAACTGGAATATCATCTATTGTATATTTACTTGTCTGAGCTTTCTTCTTCACTAGTTACACACCAACCTTTCCATACAAATTCTTGTCTTGTTGTATAAAATGTAAGTACATTTCTTATTACTGTTAATACATTGTGATAATTTGGAATAGGAAATACAAGAAATCCTGTTACTAAACCTGGGGCAATAGCAAGTAATGCCCATTTTATATCTTCTATTGGAAGCGCTACTAATAGTAATAGTGATATTCCGATTCCTGTTCCAAATAATATTAAGTCATGCGTGTTGAATAGTCCAAAAAATAGTTGACTTTTCTTTGTATTTGCAGGTATTAAATAATTCATTATATATCACACCCTTTTTATTTCTTATTTGGTTTTGTTGCGGCTGCATTTGCTTTTGCTGTTTCGTATGATTTTGAATGTTCAACACTGTATTTAAGTGCGTCTGCAGATCCTTTTGATTTTTTAGCTTTGTCACCTGATACATATTTTATTTTTTGTCCATTTGCATCAGTATATGTTTCAAATATATCGAAATCTTTCTTAAATTGTTCTTCTGGTATATATTTTTCTAATTCTTCTCTTGTCTTTTTTACATTTTCAATATATGCTTTTGTCTCTGCATCTGTTATATTTCCTCGAGAAACTTGTGTTGCATATTCATTAGCAAATATTTTTGTATCCTTGTTTATTTTGTCATTTAATCTTTGTAATTCTGCATCATGTTCTAATTTGTAGTTATTATGTTTTTCTCTTGCACTATTTATCATTTGTTGCATTTGTTTCTTATATGCTTCATAATCACTGCTATTTGCATCTCTACCCATGCCATTTCTGAATTGTTGTGCAAATTCATTGTAATCTTTAATCTTAGTATTTATGCCTTCCGATTTTGCATATTCTTCAAAGTCCATTACATCTTCATTTCTCATTCTTGTTAAACGTTCTTGTTCTTGTTTATGTTGTTCCATTGTAAGTAAATTGCCACCTGAATCTTTTATTTGAAGATCAGGTTTTTTTATGCTTTCTGCTTCTGCCCTTTTTAGCATTGCATCTATTGATGAGCTATATTCTCCAAGCTTTCCAAGCCCTTTTTTTACTTGCTCTTCATCGGTCGGAAGACTAAATCTTTGTTGAATTCCAGCTTTAAATCTTCCTCCTAGTGTTGTCCCATCTAACGAATTCACATGTTCTGCTTCAGAATTTTTTCTTGCTATTCCTGTTTTAAATGCATCGAATGTATTTTTAGATTTATATCCTGCACCCAAGCCACCTACAAGTCCTCTTCCTGCTCCTATTGCAGCAGATAATGCATTTTTTCCTAATCCATTTCCCAACGCTTTGCTTGCTGCGCCTGCTCCTATGAGTCCTGCACCAAGCCCCATTGCACCAGAAATTCCTGCATTTCTAAGACTTGTTATATTCTTTCCAAATACTGCTTGTTCTTGTAATCTTTTCATAGGATGTAAAACCATTCCATCCAATTTTATTCCAAACATATCTTCTATTAGTTTTGGTACTTGTTTTGCAAATAGTAAACATCCTATTATTAGGAATACATTAAGAAGTAAGTTATTATTAAATATATCTTTGTAATTTCCCTTTATTAAACTTAACATAAATACTGCAAAGTTTATTGTAATTAATCTTATAAATACAGTTATGTATGTTTTAAAGCATTCTTTATACCATTTTTGGAAAGTATCTTTTCCTTTACCTGGATCCATATTTGAAATGATAGGTATTGGTGCTATTATCTGTAAGAATAATAATTTAATTGCTCTTAATGCCAAGTCCATACAGAAACTTATTAAAATTAATAAAGCAATTACGCCTACTGCATTTGAAAGTATCGGAGTATAGTCGAAGTAAAATTCACCCGATGTGATACTTCCAGTATGCGCTGTTACCAATGAATAGTCCGAGAAAACCTTTGAAAAACTTAGTGTATTCTTTGCATCAGCTATTGCATTTACAGCGGATATATCTAAATTATTGTGTAGTACTAGGTCACATCCTGAACCACTGAATCGATACGTCAAATCCCATAATTGAGAGCATGCATCGCTCCCAATTGCATCTTCATTAGGAGTGAAAAGTGAAGAGTATAGATAGTATCCAATATCTACATTTTGCTGATCCGATTTTCCAAAGAATACGTTTTCTATTATCTTACTGTTTATTAACGTTTTTTGTACTTTATATGCTTCTTTAAATATTACATTAACTGTTCCTAATAATACTAAGGAAAATATAATATTTGTTATTAATTTTGCTCCTCCTTTTGATGCATCTTTCAATTTATCAGGAGAAATTAAATAATTGATAAGAGTAATTGCAAGTCTAAATAGCATAAATATTCCAAGTATTAATCCTAGTCTTTGACCAATTCCCTTAACTATGTTATCACCAGATAACATCAAATTAGCTAAATCCATTAGAATTTCATATACTTTTGTTATTAATTTAGCTAATATGGCATCTATCCATGCAAATAAAAATCTTAGTATTAAACTTAATATTTGCCCCATAATTTCTCCTTTCTATTTATTTTTTATTTGAACACATAATGGGTGTTCTGAATCAAATCCTTCTATATGTACAACTCTTAAAATCAAATTGATTAATGCAGGTAATAAGAATATTACTACTACTATAATTAATCTTTTTATTAGTTTTTGATTTGTCTTTTTCATTTCATCTTGTTCTCCACTTAATATTACTTTTGCATAATCTAGTGAAGATAATCCGATTAATATAATTATTGCTATTATTTCTATTGCAAAATATGCTTTTCTAATTAAATCTGCTATTTCAGGAGTGAATATTGAATTACAAGTAAATTCTGTATCTACATCTATAATTGGGTTATCTCTTGTTACATATGAATAAACTTCTGTAACAGATTCTCTAAATTCATCTTCATTGTATTCAATATTTGAATTGTTAGTTGCATTACACCCATCTATTATTATTCCAACTGAAGAAGCTAAATTACCTGGTAGTAAGGCACGTATTGAATTGTATCCTGATACTCTTTCAGTTCTTTTAATTTTTTTAGTTTGCCTGTCTTTTGTTTCTACTGATATTAACTTTTCTAATAACGAATAATCACTATATACTTCTGGGTATCGTACATTAAATCTATTGGATACCTCAGCTATTTTTTTACTCAAAACATTTTTATCATAATTATTAATTTTATCTGATGTTAATATTTTATTTTTATATTTTTCAATATCTTTTGCATTTTCTTCTATGTATTTACAGTTATTTTTTATATTTTCTTCTGCCGATAATGACGCATCATACTTCACATCACTATCATAGTTACTTAAAAATTCAATATTATCTTTTTTTATTTTTTCTATTTCATTTGTTCTACTTTCTTCTGTTGTAAATTTTGGTAAATTTCCGAATATTCCTGTCCCATTTTTTATTTCATTAATTACTTCTGTATTAAACAGTGTTAATTGAGTTGAAGTTTCTAATAATACTTTTTTTGCTTCTTCCTCGAAGCTATAACTTAGACTCCTATGATAACCAAAATCTGTTGAACGTCCTTCGAGTTCTGAACATTTATCTGTTTCGTTTGCAAAGCATATTTCCTGAAAATACTTCGTATCTAGATAGAAATAATTTGGGCACTCTAGTTTATTAAGCAAATTATTATAGCCCTCATTTCCCTGCCAACCAGGATTGCTTTCCCAGTATATATTTTTTTCTGGCAATCGTGATGGATCTTTAAAAATATATAGTTCTCCTTCATAATTTGCTGTTATATCCCAACCAGTTGTTGACGCATGGTAGCCTATGTACGCTCTATCATCTTGATCAGTATCCTGATATATACATATTGGAATACATTCTGATGGATTTTTACAATTTTTAAACAAATCATCACTTTTCTCTGTTTCAGAGCCATTATTCTCTTCTTTTACCTTATCCCATGGCCAATCAAATGCATGAATATCGGTTATACATGATAAAAAAATCATCATTACAAACAATAATTTTATTAGCTTATTTTTTTTATTTTTTATTAATATATTCACATCCATCACTCCCAATAGATACTAGTTTAATTATATCATATATTTTTTTTCATATCAAACATTAATTGTATAAAATAAAAAAAAGAAAAACTTATATTTCCCTTTTTTTATAATGATCTTCCACCATTTTCTTTTGGTCTATTTTTTACTTGATCATATGCTGCATTTGCAGCCATATAGTTAACTAAATTATCGTTTTGATTTGATGATATAAATACTGAACCAGCAGGCATTGACTGTCTATTTAATATTTCAGCCATTTGTGCTTCTGATAATAATAAATCTTCTTTTGTTTTTTTCAACATTTCTATTTTTGCTTGTTCTCTTGATTTTAATGCAGTTGCTTCTTTTTCTGCAACGTATTTTTCTGTATCAGCTTTTTGTTTTCTCATTTTCAATGTATTTAGTTCTTCAATTCTATCACTTATTAGTTTTTTTAATCTTTCTGGCGGATCTATATCTGTAAAAGTTATATCAGATATTATTAGTCCATAATTTTTTAAAAAGTCAGCACTAATATCTAACATTTCTTGATGTATTTTATTATTAAGATCTAAATCCCTTTCAAAATTAAAATAATGTCCTTTAGAATTGGTATTGCTAATTTTTTCCAAAACTTTTTCATCAGATAGATTGGTAATTAAAAACTTTTCATTTATTTGTAATCTCATTAGTCTCTCACTTACTTTTCTTATTGCCGATTTATAACTTTTTTGTTGCTTTATAAGTTGTGAAAGATATTGTGGTTCATCCGCAATTTTTATTGTTACTTTCAACGAAAGTGATATATCATCTCCTGCGCCTATACTTTGTTTATATCTACCGTCATTTGTTTCTGGATTATCAATATCCAAAATTAAATCACTTATATCAATGATATATGCTTCTTTTACTAATGGCATTTTAACATGGAATCCTGTTCCTTTTTTTTCATAATGGTTTGTAAAGATATTTCTTGTTACTAATATTTCGTTAGCTTCTATTTTTCCCATGAGAAAAGCTGTTTTATGAATTATATCAACATTTCTTAAATGAATACTGTCTTTTTCTTTTGTATTAGCTATAATTTTATTGTTTCCTGATGAATTAGAAATATTTTCTTGTGGTACTGGCTCTAAAAAGTAATCTTTTATTCTCATATTATTCCTCCTTTTTTTGTTGTGTATTATACTAATTTTTTATTTCTATGTCAAATTTTGTTCATCCACTATATTTTTAAATTTTTTAAATAACATAAGTAGTATATCCGAAAAATATGGATTTTCTTTATCTATAAATACTAGTTTTTTATCTTCTTCAAATGCTACTTTTATGTCATTTGTTTTTTCATTTGTTAATAATAGGTGTCTTACGTCATTATAATTAGTAGTTGCTAGTAAAACATATTCTTCACCATTTTTTAGCCTATATATTCTTTCTTCTTCCATTATTATCTAGTCCTTCCACCATTTTTATTCGCTTCTTTTTCTGCTTTTTTTCTTTCTTTTTCTTCTATAACTTCAGTAGCAACAAAGAAATATCTTAGGTTGTCATAAGCCCTTTTTAATAATCCATCTTTATGTTCTTTTGAAACATTTCTTTTTACTTTTTTATCTATTTCTTCTGTTGTTGAACCTTTTTTGATAAATCTTAAATAATCATTTATCACAATATCATGTTCGCTATTAGTTTTTTCTTGTGTATTTTGTTGTGATTGATTTGGTTGTTCTTGTGTATTATTTATTGACTCACTTTGTTTTTCATTTTTAGGATTTATATCAATATCTATGTTATAGACACCATTTTTTGGCATTTCTGGGAAATCAATTGTATCTGTTACTTTTTTGTCATCTTGTTGTTCTACTGCTGTTTGTTGTTTTTCAACTTTTTTTAATGGCTTATAAACTCCATTAAAATTCACTATTCCTTCTTGTTTTAATCTTTCTAATAGTTTGGATGCCTCCATATATCCTAAATTAAATTTTCTTTGAAGTTTTGGTGTATTAATTTCTGGTTCTTGTTCTGCGTATTGTTTAACTTGTGTGTATATATCTTTTTGGTTATTTTGTGTTGTATTTTCTTTTGATATAGGTGTTTGTTCTTCTAATATAGGAATATCTATATTTATATCATTAGTAGTATCAATTACATTTTCTTTATATTCATTTATTGTGTTTTTTGTTTGTTTATTGCCTATATTAGTATTTGGTATTGCGTGATAATTATATGTATTATAATTTGCATTTTTATTTAATTTTTCATCTTTATTTTCATTCGGAATAGGAATATCTATATCATTTGTTGGCTCTATTACTTCTTCTGTTTTTTGTTCTGGTTGTTTATTATTTATTTCATAATACGTTGGATATATAGAATTATATGGTTCTGGTTGTTTATTGTTCATTTCATATGGTGAGTACATAAAATTATATTTTATATAATCTGGTTCATTTATAATTTCAGTCTCTTTTTTGTCGTCTATTGTTTCATTTTTTTCTTTACGTCTTTCATATATTTCGATGCATTCATTTATTTCTTCTTGTAATTCTTTGCTTAATTCAACTATTTCTTCATTACTTTTGTTAACTTGTTCTCTATCTTTATTACCTTCAAGGCATTTTTTCACAATTTCTTTTCTTAAATCAGGAACTAATTTTCCATATTTGTTAACTAATTCTTGTTCTTCTTTTTCAAGAGATTCTTTCCTATCTTCATCTTTTTTTGTTAATAGATCTTCTTTTTCATATTCATGTAATTCTGATAATTCTTTTTGTACTTCACCATATCTTTTTATGATTGGTTCTAAATCTTCTTTATATTGTTTATTATCATTTTTTATATCTTCAATATTTTCTTCACAAAGTTCTGATATTTTATTTAACATTCTTAATGCTTTCTCATCTTGTTTTGATAGTTCTTTAATAATATCTGAATTTTTTGCGTGTTCTTGTTGTAAATCGTCTAATTCTTGTTCAACTTTGTTTTTAAATTTCACAAATTCATCTCTTGCTTCAAGTATGCTTTCTCTTATTTTATTTCCGCCATATAAATTGTATTGATTAATTTCATCCAGTTGTTTGTTTAGTTCATCTATATTTTTCTGTATACCATTTTTATAATTTGTTTTTTTTAAGATTTCTTCATTTATTTCTTCATTTTGTTTTTTATAACCTTTAACTTCTTTATATGAATTTCCAAGTTGGGATGCATATTTTTCTGCTGACTCTCTTAGTTTTTGTATTTCTGTCATTTTTGTTCCTCCTTATATTAATTTCCCATACATTTATTATATTTTTCAGTATCTACTGTTTTTCTTGTTGGTTTTCCTTCATTTTCTTTTACCATTGAATAATCATCAAAATCTACACAATTTCCATTATTGCCAATTATTCCACCAGCTTCATAACAACAATCACTTTTCTTTGTATCAGTGTTGTTTTTTGCTTTACAGAATGGATATAAATATTTTGAACATGTTTCTGTATTCATATTTGTTGTTTTATATAAGCAACTATAAAAACTTCTTAAATACATTGTTTCTAGTTCTTCTGAATTACTACTGCAATCTATTGCGTATGATGTTCCTCCGCCATCGCCACCGCTTAGTAGTTGTTTGATAAAGTTTGTATCTGTTCTATCTAATATCCATAATCTATTATCTGCTTTTACTTTACATTCTTCTTGGAAGATTGTATCACACATTTTTTGGCCTTGATAATTTAGACATCTACTATATTCGTCTTGTGCTTCTTTTGTACGACATTTTCTATATTCTGTTTCTTTTGCTTTTTCTTCTTCATCTGAATATTCAGTTGAGTTTTCTAGAATTTCAGTCCATTTTGCTGTACCATTCATTATTCCATTTGCGCATGTCCAGAATTGTCCGTCTCCATTTTTATCTGCTATTGACATTACTAATTGAGCTATTGTAACCATAAAGAATACTATTACTCCAGCTATTAATCTTTTAATAAAGACTCCTTGTCCTTTTTTTATTTCGTCTTCTTTATTCGCAACTACTCCTTTTCCTAGGTCTATCATTCCAAATATTACTAAAAAAATTGGTACTGCTATTTTTATTATTACTATAATATTATGAATAAATGTTACTAGATCTGAATCTATTTTTGAACATATTTCATTAACATCCAATATCATATAATCCTCCTATTTATTATATTTATTTTTAACTTCATTACTGCACTTTATATATGATTCATCATATCCAGAACAAGAATAATCTCCTGTTACTACTCCATTTGATTTTACACAGCAATTATTTAATTCTTTTATTAATTGTTTTTCACTACTGCTTGAACTATTTCCAGAACTATTTGATACTTTTCCATTTAGTATTAGATTTGCACAATTCCATACATCACTTTCATTTGAATCATTTTTATCATCTGCTAATCCTATTACTAGTTGTACTATTGTTACTACAAAGAAAACTAGTATAGCTGAAATCATTCTTTTAATGAATTTTTTTTGTCCTGATTTTATTTCATCTTCTTTATTTGCCATAACGCCTTTTCCAAAATCAAGCATACCAAATATTATTAAAAGTATTGGTATTGCAAATTTTATTATTGTTATTACAGTATGGATTAAGTCTGCTAAATTATTATCTATTAGACCACATACACTATTTGTTGTTAGTATCATTCTTAAACACGTCCTTTTTTCTCTATCTTATAATATCACAAATTAGTCAATTTATCAATTAATTTTCTTTTATTGTTTTATATTTGACAGTATCTTTATTTAAAAATAAAAAGCATAGTCTAACTATACTTTTAGTTCATTTATTTCTTCTATTGATAATCCTGTACACTCAGAAATGAAATTAATATCAGTTTCCTTTTTTATCATTCTTTTAGCTATCTCAATTTGTTTTGATTTTTCTCCTTCATTTTTTGCGTCCATAATAGCTAGTCTCTGGCAATATTCATTTAACTCTTGTTCTTCTAGTTTACTCATGGGTACAGAGTCGTGACTTAAATCCTTTAAATGCTTATATGCTTCCATCAATATTTCATCTCCCTTGGATATTTCTTCTAAATCTTTCTCTTTTTCTAAAGTAAAAAATTTATTAACTTCTTCGTTACTATTATAACATACTTTTTTTAATTTTTTTAAATTAACATGAAATTTTTTAAACTCATTTGTTTCAACTTCATAATTACCACTAGTAACATTAATCATATTTACTTCGTTAATTAGGTAATCATTTTTAAATAAATCATATTTTTCTATGCATATTTGATAAAAAATATAAGTTTCATCTTCAATAGAGCTTCCAACTTTATATTGATTGCCAGCATACTTAAAAGCTGTTCTTTCATTTTTTCTTTTATTATAATAAACATTTGAACTCATTTCTAAATTTAGTGTAGTATTATTAATTGTTACGATAACATCTTGTTCGTTCAAATGATTACAGACACTATTATCCGGTACAGTAGAATCAACAACAATCATTCTTTCAACAAGTAAATCATAGTCAATATCGGTTACTAAACTAATCAATTTCGCAACAAATTTTCTATTTTTCCTATCTCGACAAAAAATTCTAAATATTCTATCATCAGTAAGTGGTACAACATATCCCTCTTTTGGTGGATATTTAAATTTAAATCCTTTTTCTTCTAATATTTTTTTCTTATTATAATCAATCATAAAATCAGTCCTTTCAAAGGAATAATAAGGCCTAATTAATTCCTGATGAAAAGATTAACATAATAAGAAAACTAAATCAAATTGATCCTTTTTAATAATTTGTTTATGATTTTTAAAGGATATTAAAAATCTGTATAATAAAACTACACAGATTTCTTAAATCCTAAATATATATTTATTTAATTTTAATAATCAGGTAAAAAAAGTAAAAAAAAAATAATGCTGTTACGCATTATTTAGTCTTTTTATAATAATCTACTATTCCATCTATACAATCAGGGATTGATGTTCTATCCTCACCGTCTGCTGCTAGACTTGCAACTAATTTAACAACTGCTACAACAAAGAATACTATTACAGCTGCTACTAATCTTTTAATAAACATTTGTTGACCTTTTTTAATTTCATCTTCTTTAGAAGCTATAACTGCTTTTCCTAAGTCTAACATACCAAAAATAATTAATAATAGTGGTACACCAAATTGAATAAGTGTTATTATCAAGCTTATTACATAAGCTAATCTATCAGGAATATCAAATCCACATTTGCTCTCTAATACTAATGTTTGTAATAAATTCATATAAAACTCCTCCTCATTTGATTATATAATACAATAAAATTTACTTTTTGTCAATTATTTTGTTATTTTAGTTTGTTAAATCCTAATTTTATAAGTAGATTTTTTATTTCTTCACTTTGTGAATGGTCATCTACTGGTTTTAAATTATAGAATACTTTTAGTCTTGATTCGTATTCAAAGTCTTTAACATCTTTATCTGATAATAGACTTGGACACAATACTATTTTTTTCTCTTTTAGTTCGTTTAGTATTTTTGGTTTTATAGATAATAATCTATTTATTTTTATTATTGATGGTTCTATTAGGTTTATTATTTGTGTGCAGAAGTTTTCTGCTGTTGGACTTCCATTTAAATCTACTAATATTACATCTTTATCATTATTTGTATTTAATGTTTCTCCTATTACACCATTACTTAATGATAGAAGTGTTTTATCATTATAATAGATAAAATCTCTTTTTTCTACTTCTACTGCTAGGACGTTGTATTTTTTTTCTAGTTGTTTTTTCATCAGGTATGTTAGTGTTGTTGCTCCTGCTCCTGGTGTTATACTCTTTATTCCTAGTATTATTTTTTTGTTTTCTATTGTGTTTGGTTGTTCCTCTTCTATGTTTTGATTTTGTGGCTCTATTGTTTGAAAGATTGGAGGCATTTGTGGCTCTGGTTCTGTTTCTTCAACTATCATGCTATCTATGTGGTGATATTGAGCAACATCTCTATATGTATTTGGATGTTCATATAAGTATGTTAATCCTTCAATATTTGTTGTGAAATTATATATGCCCATAGATATTATTCTTGAGATATATTCTGGTGTTGCAAGGCTTGATTTAGGATCTAGTAATAAAATGATTTTACTCATATCAAATGAAATTGATAGTTTTTGAATTGTGTTAATGTTTTCATAGTCTTTTATAGCTGTTATATCAATAATCATTTTGTTATAGAAAAAGTTTTGAAATATTTCTATTATCTCATCTACTGTGTATTCTCCATCTAATCTTTTTATTACCTCTATGTTCATTTTATCTAATATTTCTTTATTTTTATTTGATATAATAACATTCATATTGAACCATCCTTTCTAGTTTATTTTATCATATTACTTATATTTAGTAAATAAGTATGTTCAAAAGATTTTTTATGTTTACATTTTTTTGCGATTTTACAATTTTTTAATTTTTGTTATTAGATTTTTTTAGTTTTTTAATTTTTTCTAAACAGATTTTAAAAATCTGTTTTATTTTGTATATATTTTTTTAAAATTATTCATTTGTATGTATTTTTATATTGTGCTATCTTCTTTTTAAGACGTCTTAATTAAGGAGGTATTAATGGATTTTTATACATGTAAAAATGATAAATGTTTTAAGTGCTTATTTTTAAATCCCCTAAATCAAGATTTATTAACATTAATGATAAAGGAATCAACAGATTTAGATTTTAAAAACATTGTATATTTAAATATTGAGAAAAATGTTAATATGTATGTTAGAAGAAAATACTTAGATTTATATTTGGATAGTAATCAAGCAATTGTTAGTATTGAGATTAATGGATTTAATAGAAAATATGTTAGGCCTAGGAATACTTCTTTTATGTGCGATTGTTATTCTAATTACACATTAGTAAATAACGAATATACTGAAGATAAGCAAATTATACAAATAAACTACACATATGGTATAAGGAGTAAAGTACCTATCAAAAAATATAAAATATTAAATACAGATAGGAGTGATGATAACCCTTTTGTAGAAAATTTCATTATTTATGAAGTTTATATGGATTATATTATGAAATTTTGGTATAATAGAAATAAACAAGAGGTTAATATGGAAGAGAATATAATAAAATATAAGTATTTTATTATGATGAACTTAAATCTAGAAGAACTTGAAGAATTGATAAAAATAACTGATAATGATGAAAGGATAGTGAAATATATGGAAGAACTAAAAAAAGTAAATAAAATTCCAGAATACAGACAATATATAACAGAAGAACAAGATTATCAATTTAAACTAAATAGTGAAAGACATGAAGGAGAAATAATAGGTGAAAGACGTGGTGAGAGACTCGGTCAGAGACAGCAAAAACAAAAAACATTAATACAAATGTTAAAAGAAAATTTACCTATTGAACAGATTTCCAAGATTTTAGAAATTCCTGTTGAGCAAGTAAAAAAGTATCAACATATAGAAATGAAAAAAAGTTAACCATTTTGGTTAGCTTTTTAATATGTTGTCATCATACCCATCATAGCAATCATCATTATTCCCATTACTCCACCACCAGTACATATTAGCATTATAAGAGTTCTTTTTTCCATTCCTTCAAGTCTTTCTTTGTATTTTTGTTCTCTTGCCTTATTTTGTAGTGATGATATTGTTCTTGAAAACATTAATAATTGTTCTTGTTTGTTTTCTTGTGAACCAATTCCTAAACGATATAATAAACGCATCATTCTCATTGAATCTCTAACTGGATATTCTCTTGCAAATTCCATGTATGGGTCAACGCTTGAATCTCCTGCCTCTATTCTATCACATAGGTGTTCTAGTCCTTTTTTGAATACACCTGGTGCGGAATCTATTGATTTTCTTAGCGCTACTGGTATTGTATAATGTTGAGCTAGTATTTCTAAGCTCTTTAGGTAATATGGTAGTAATAGATCTATTTTATGCATATGTGCTTTTCTAAATGATACAAGATTCATGTGTTCTGATTTGAATACTAAGAATCCTACTATTATTGATAGTAATAAATATATATATCCAACATTTGATATAAATATTACTGCAAATGCCATTACGAATGCTAATCCTGCATTTTTTACTCTTTTGTTGAACATTTTTGTACTATCTATATCATCTCCATATTTTAGTTTTAATAGAAAATCATAGTCTTTTTCTTTTAGAAAGTTAAAATATGGTGTTAGTTCTTGTATAAATTTTCTATGGTCTAGTTTTTTATTTATTATCATAATTGCAAATATGATTACTGCAATTATAATAAACATCCATACTGTTATATCCATTATTCAGCACCTACATTCTCGTTATAAAATTTTGTACCACTTATTAGGAATACTGTGTTTATAAATACTACTCCGTGTAGTAATACTACCATATACCATTGTTTTAGGTTTTCTATATATGTTGGTACTCCTAAGATAAATTGTACTAACATTACCATTAGATATAGTACTATTCCGAATTGTACGAATTTTTTGTAGAATGCTGCTCTATCGATTCTATCTCTATATACTGATTCTACTAGCATATCTATATCTTGTGACATGTTTTCTAATGATTCTCCTGCATCTCTTGATCCTTCATTTGTTATTTGTAGGAATATTTGATGCATGTTTCTTACTATAAAGTAATCGTATTTACTATTCATGTATTCAAGTGCTGCATCTATTGTACCATTTGCATATGACATGTCTATCATTACTTTTACATCTGCTTTTACTGGGTCTTCTAGTACTCCTGATGCATATACTCCTTCTAGTGATTTTACGAATGCTTGTGTTGTTGCAAATTCCATTATAACGTTTGTTGTGTATACTTGTATTTGTTCGAATATAAATTCGCTATAAAGTCTTTTGCATCTTAGGTATGCTAGATATGGAACGAAGCATATTGCTATTAGTCCATATACTAGTGCTACTATTATGTTGTAGAAGTATAGGTATCCAAGTACTGAGAATCCTATTCCAAATACTGCTACTTGTAGTGCATATTGTCTTGTTGTGTATTCTTGTCCTAATTCTTTTACTTTTGATCTTACTTCTTTAAAGGAATAAGGTGCATATTTTTCGTATAGTTGTCCAATTTGTTCTGTTACGTATGTTGAAAATTTTTCTCCTTTATTTTTTCTATATAGTACTATATATATTACTATAAAGGATATTGCTATAAACATTAATTTTTCCATGGTACCTCCTTATTCTTCGAAGATAAATTCATCTGTTTCTTGTTCTTTTATTTCTGCACTTTTAGGTATAATACAGTCTTCTGGTAGTATTACTCCTTGTGCTGATAGGTATTCTAATAGGTATTTTGATGGATTTTTCTTTGCAACTTTTCCATCCATTCCTTTTTTGTATATATTATTGTATATTGCATTGTTGTTTTCGTCTACATAGAATTCTGTTACTCCTGCTATTTCTCTTACGAATTTTTTTGTTTCTTTGCTTTGGTATCCTCTTATGTATACTCCAATTTGTACGTATCTATATATTGATTTTAAGAATTGATCAATTTCTTGATTTGTTTCTAGCAAACTGTACATACGGTTTGGAATTGATTCTGCTTTATCGGCATGTATTGTTGATAGTATGTAGTGTCCTGATGATATTGAGTTTCTTACTGCCATTACGGCTTCTGCACTACGTACCTCGGATAGTAATATCCATTTAGGGTTTTGTCTCATACAGGCAACAAGTACATCTGAGTATGATGCTACGTTGTTTGTTTTCATAGCTACTATGTCTCTATGTGGAAATATTCTATCTAGGTGAAGTTCTAGTGTATCTTCTATTGTTATTATTTTTTCGTTTTCTTTTATATGTGCTCCTAGGTATTTTACAAATTCTGTTTTTCCTGAACCTGTTTCTCCACATACTATTATGTTACAGTGTCCTTCTACGCATTTTAGTAGGAAATCGTGTACTTCTAGTGTTACATATTTTTGTTCTAGAAGTTTTTCTTTTTCTAGTCTTATTTTTGCAGGAGTTTTACGCAAAACAGCAGCTATTCCGTTTTTAGCTACTGAGTCGTGTACGAAGTTAAAACGTAATTCTGCGCTTTCAGCATCTAGTAATGGATGCGCTGAATTGAATGATTTTCCCATTACGTTTGAACATTGGAATGCTAGTTTTTCCATAAATTCGTTGTTTATTTCTGGATCTTCTATTCTAAATATTCCACGTGACAAGGTTTTTAGCCAAATTTGTCCACCATTACTATATGATATATCTGTTATATCGTCTTCTTTTAAGTATTTTAAAAGTGGTCCAAAGTCTATTTGGGAAAACATGTTTTCATGCATGTTATCACCTTACTTGTTCTATTGTACTACTTGTTGGGTCTGTTGATAATTGTACTGTACGTGCTTTTATGTAGTCTATTAATTCTTGTGTTGTTAGTTTTGTTGTTGCTTCTTTATCGTCAACCCATGCACCATGTTGTATTGGGAATAGTTCTATATCTAGATAATTTGATCTAAGTAATAGTAGGAATATATCTTCTTTTACTCCAAATATAAGTTTTGAAGGTGTTCTTGATCCATCACTTACTTCGTAAACATTATTTCCGTTATCATCTGTTACTGCAAGTATTTCAATGTTTTCAAGTAGTTTTCCTAGCATTACTGAACCTTCTTCTGATGTTACTCTCATATAAAGGTCAATTTTATCTCCTGGCATTATTCCCCAACTTATTGTATTTTCTGCTGCATTAATATTGTATGCTACTCCGAATTCTCCTTCTTTTAATAAGCTTTGTACGTAGTTTGGAAGTGCTTCTTTTGTTGTTAATGTTTCTTTGTAGAACATACTTCCTTCTGGTATTACTGTGTTGTAATTAGCGTATTTGTTTAGTATGTTTGCTTGTTCTTGTATTGCGTTTTCTGAAATATATGATTGTGGTACATCTACATATTTTATCATGTCAGATGTTATTTGTGTTCTTGGTTGTATTGTAGTTGCTGCTACTGGAACACTTACTGGTTTTACTGTTCTTTGTAATTGGAAATAATATCCTGCCCATAATATAGCAATTATAAGTATTATTCCTATTACGGTTACAGTATTTTTGTTTTTTAGAAATCTTACTATTGAATTCATAAATTCTCCCTTCCTATTCTTTTTATGATATTCTCTACTGTATCAGTACTATTATACCTTATATATTTTTTGATTGCAAGTTTATTTGAATTCTGTGTATGTTTTTGTTTCTCCTGTTATTGGTAATTTAATGAATTGTCCTATTACTGGGAAATCAAATTTCATATATACAAGTACCATATAGTTGTATCTATTTGCTACTACGGAATTATTGTCTCTTAATCCTATATGTTTTTTTCTATATATACAATATTCGTATTCTCCTTCGTATGGGCTTTTCCAATTTATATATCCTTCTTTTCCTGGACATGTTGATTGGTCGAATTGTGTAACTATTGGATATCCTATTTTTCCTAGATATTCATTTACTTTGTCATTAAATTCTCTACCACTTTCTGTGTAGTTACTAAAATCATTTCCTTTGTTTACATATTCATCTACTGTGTTTAGTATAAAGTTTTTTGTTTTATATGCTTTACTGTATGCCATTGAACCTATTAGTAGGACATAGAATATTAGTATGAATGTTATTACCATATTAAGTATAAAAGCATTTCCTATTGCACCTTTCATATTCTATCCTCCTAATTTAATTGTTCATAATTTCTGATGAAACCGCACTCATTTCTAGGTAATCCATCTCTCATTATTAATCCTGTTAATGATGCATCGAATACTCCACCATTTATTTCCTCAAGATTAACTGCGGCTGCTCTTGTCCTTAGATTAACACCTGATTCTTTTGTTAAATCATTAAATAGAAATTCATAACTCATTTTTCCATCGCCAAATTTTCTTCCTTCTCCGAATGTACTTCCTAATTTTGCGTACATTGATAGAGTGATTCTTTCTAGCACTTTACTCGCAGTTGGATTTTCTATAGTTTTCGCATTGTCATTTGCGTCATGATATATGGCTGTTGCCTCTCCTGCAAATGCATCTTTAACATATATTTTTCCATCTATTTTTTCTTTCTTATATGTATTTGGAAATGCAGTTTCCACATCAATATAATGTGTATCATCTTCAGTTGATTCTACATAAAAGTTCCTAAATTCATACATTGGATTTGTTTTTGAGAAGAATGAGAGTCTAATCAAGTTTGATACAACTGGTAATTCGACATACATATATGTATATACTCCATATTGATAATGCTTATTTGTTGTACAATAGTTAATACCATTTTTATCTTCACATTTATATGTAGAGTTCATTTCCTCATTGTGTACATGATTATTGTTAAAATCTAGATTATATGATATTACTTTATAATTTCCATTTTCTGCATTATCTGTTTCACAGTTTCCATCATTATTACATGTTACATTAAATGGTGTGTTATAACCGATACCTCCTAGTTTTCTTGCAATTTCTTCTTTTGCTAAGCAGTTATATCCTTCATATTTTTCTATTGTTTCTGTTATTATTGAGTTTGCTCTAAATGCTTTATAATAACTAAATATTCCCATTATTATTGCTGCACAGACTGTAATAAATAATATTATTATGTTTAGGAGGAACGAATAGCTTATACTTTCTTTCATTTTTTTATTCCTCCTTTAATATGTTGTTTCCAGTATTGCATCTATTTGATTTGTTATATCAAATTCAACTTCTTGATTAGCAATTACTGTTCCTTCTTTTGTTTTTACTTTTAAACTTACTTTAGGTGGGTATTCATTAACATCATATATTTCTATTACGTATGAGTTTGCTAGAGAGGCATTTTGTGAGAACCTTCTTACAAAGCTTTCTACAAACGCTTCTCTATTTATTCTTATTGTTGTTCCATCTTTCATATATGATGCATAATCAAATGCATCTTCCATTGCTGCTTGTGTTGTTTCTTTTATTAATACATAGTTTTGTTCTGTTGTGTTTGTTAATTTTTGCATAAAGAAGATTATACCTATAATAAGCACTCCTGCTCCAATGATAAATGTTCCCCAAAACGATTCATGCATATTTTATAACCTCCTTTACTTTCCACTTAAAGCTGTTTTATCAGCACATGTATAGAAATCAGCATTTAATAAGTCATCACTTGTTACATAATTGTCCTTATTAAAATCTAATTCATTAACTATAGATTGTTTCATTGTCATACATTGAGCATAGTTATTACATCCTGATTTTTCAAATTCTATAATTCTATTATTTATATTTGTTATCTCTTTTGCATTAATTGATGAGCATGTACCTTCTATACTAGGTAAATATTTATTATCTCTAATAAAGTTATCGATACACATTCTTCCTGTTCCATTTTCACATGTCATATCAAAATCTGAATATGTATGTGATTTGTTATATTCTCTTATTTTTACCATTGTTGATGGAGTTAGTGCTATTGTGTATAATGGTTCTTTTTGATATATTGCTTCTGCTCCTGCATCTTTGTTTTCAGATTTTATATTTCTATTGTTTTCTATATATGTATATACATTATTATCTGTTTTTGATAGCCAATTGTAGCCAGGTAATCTTGATGTACCATCTCTTGCAGGGAATGGATTTGTTAGAGATATAACTCTGAACATTGTATTAGGAATTTGAGTAGGTCCATTAGTAGGTGTTTGATTAATAGTAGTTTCTACATTACATGTTTTTTTTCTATTTTGTTCAAAATTAATTTGTAATGTTTCTGATACTTTATTATTATCTAATCTATTAATTTCTATTTCATCATCTGTGTTGTTGTTAATTGTTTTTTTATTTGTTGTTTTGCTTAATAGTTTATTGTACATTTTATTTGTAAGTCCATATCCATTCGTTAATTGTGTTGATAGTTTATTAGTGTATGTTCCATCAGAAAAAGAATTATCTACTCTTAAAACTTTTGAATCTTGGTATTGAGTAATAAACTCAATAGAATTTGTATTTTTTATATCATTATTTAGTGATAAATTAGATATATTAATGTTTAATTGATTTCCTGAAAAAGAATCTTTTAGTTCATAATCATAATAGAATGTTGATGTGTATTTATTTTTATATTCACATTGATCATTTCTTCTACCTTTTGTGCATTCACTTTCTCTTTTATAGTTTTCTGCTTCGTCCTTATATTTATTTGTATTTCTTTCAAAGATTAATTCTTTATTATTAAAATTAAATATGAAGTTTGTTTGATATTCCGCTGGATCAGCTACAAATACCTGTTCTAGATATCCTGTATTTTCCATATTTTCTGAAGTTGCATAGCATGTTCTTTCAACTTTCAATTTTCCTTTTGGAATTTCCATTAATTGATTTGTTGTAAATGTATTGTCCTTTAAATATTTTTTTAAGTTCGAAAAATCATAGGTAATATCATCATAGCACCATAATTGATTGTTTCCTTCTCCAACATGGTATATATACTCGTCTAGTTGTTGTTCTGTTGCTACTTTTGGTAATATACAATTTTCCAAATTTCCTTTTGTATTTGTTAATTTTGTTCTAATATAAAAATCATCATTTGATTCAACATTATTTTCTACATCTTTCGCACATGAGTCTATACTTAAAGTGCAGCTTGCTTCGGATGCCTTTATTCTAGGCTCCATAACTTCTGTTATATCTATAACATTAACCCCGAAACCTGATTGTGGTGTTGATAGTAAACCCATAATGAAATTCGCTTCAAGTTTGTCCATCACATCCCAATTTCTACAATATCCTCCATACATTTGTACAATTTGTTTTGGTGTATATTTTTTTACAAGTTGTTCTGCTGATGGATTAGGTATAAGATAATTAACATTTAAATTTTTTACTAGTTGTACATATTTATCATTATAATCCATAAAATTACATACATGATTATATCTTACTCCTAGATTTATTCCGCCAATCCACATCATATCTCTTACTGAACCTTTTGCTTGAGTCCATGCTGCCGCTAATTGTTTTGCGGTTCCCCTAGCAGTATAGTCTTTTCCATTAGAATGAACACCATAGGAATAAACAGGTTCAATTACTAAATAATATTCATGATTTTTCCCTAAATCAATTTGTTTTTCTATAATATCCGTTGAATCCCATAAATTGTCATATCCTGATACTTTTAGAAAAAAACTTAGAAAGTCTACTTTTTTATCTATATCTTGGACGTAAATACCATGTTCTGATCTTGTTACAAATTTTATAAAGTTTCTCCTATTTTGTTCATAATCTGATGAGTTATTTGCTACAGCTTTGTCCTTACCAAATCCGAGGTATACTCGATATCCTTTGTCTGACATGTATTGTGGCTGTCTGCCTGTTACATTACCATTCACATGAACTGAATGGCTTCCTATAAAATTATATACAATTCTTGTTCTTTGATAATATCCATAATCAGAATTACTTTTGTCTACATCATATGTTTCATAGTTTCCTGAAAAATAAGGATTTAAAGGGCTAAATTCCACAGTTTTTGTTCCTGGAACTAAATTCAAGTTTTTATCAACAAGTGATACTCTTACTATAAAATCCTGACTATACCATGCGCAACCATCAGCTTGCCCCGCACATGGACTAATATTCGGTACGATAGAACTTTTTCCGTCTGTCACCTCGCCTAAATTTAATGCCTGTATATTTAATATATTTAAAAAGAACATCGCTATTGTTAATATTATTAGTTTCTTTTTCAATTACTATCACCTATCTTTTTATTCAATTATAGCATATTATTAAATAAAAAAAAATCATTTTTTCTAATATATATTTTGAAAAATTAAAATTTCACATTCCTTTACACATTTATATAATTAAAAATAAAAGAACTAGTATATTAACTAGTTCTTCACTATTTATCTTGTATATGAATGACCTTTATATGGTTCATAACTATTGTATATTGGAGTTATTACTCTATCTTGATATAATTGTTTTTCGAAATCATCGCTATAGTTTCCCATTGTCTCACTGTCTAATCTGCTCATGTAATAAAACTCTATATAGTTTTTTATTGCTTCAATATTATCGGTTCTATTATTTGCAAAATAGTTATTTAATTTATCATCTAATGGTCCATAATTACCATTATCTGCCCAATCAATATACTTATTAGTAATATCTTCAATTTCATTAGCAAAATTTTCATCTAAAACATATTTATTAAAATCTACTCTGCTTCCATATAGGTGTTGTTCTTGTGGTAAATCTATACACATACTATATTTTATAATATCTTCTCTAGATAAATTTCCTAATGCTTCATCATATGCTAAAACTTTTGGATTAATTCCTCCGTTATAGTTATAATTTAATGCTGCTAATAGTATTCTTGATTGTTCATAACCTGATGTTATACCAAAATCGCCTGCTACACGATATCCATTAAATAATTCCTGGCATAATTCATCTGATAATTCTTCGAATGCTTGTGCAGCTATTCTTGTATCTTGATTTAATAAATCATACTTAGTGAAATTTGTCTTTGGATTGTCAACTATTTCTAACTCCATAGTTGGTGGTTGTGTTACTATTGGTTGTGTTACAGGTGGTTGTGTTACAGGTGGTTGTGTTTGTTTTGGTTGTGTTTGAACTGGTTGTGTTTTTACTGCTGTAACTACTGGTTTAGTTGTAACTCTTGTTGTTTGTACAGTTGTTTTTCCTTTTAATTTTGTTGTAGTTGTTTTATTAGTTATTTTTGAAGTTGTAACAGTATTAGTTTTACCTCCTGTTGTTTTTTCTACTGTTGCTGTTTCAATATGTTCAATAACTTCTCCATTTTCATCTTTCTTTTCAGTTATTTTTACTGTTTCACCTTTTTCATTTGTTTTTTCAGTTATTTTTACTGTTTCACCTTTTTCATTTGTTTGTTCAGTAACTTTAACTGTTTCACCTTTTTCATTTGTTGTTTCTGTTATCTTAATTGTTTCTCCATCTTCTGTCTTTGCTTCTGTAATTTTTACAGAATCTCCTTTTTCATTTGTAGTTACTTCAACTTCTTCAATAGTTGCACCTTCTAGTATTTCTGTTGAGTTTGTATCTTCTATCGCTACTATTTTTTTTGTTTCAGATAATTTATTTGTCTCTTTGTCAACAGGTTTTCCGCATGATGCTAGTGGAACTGTTAATCCGACTAATAATGCAGTTTTTGCAAGTATTGTTCTTTTAGCTTTTTTGGCATATTCTTTAAAATTAGTTATCTTCATAATAATCTCCCCTTTATATCAATAACTAATAAGCATTATTCCTGCCTATTTGCCCATATATTAACACTTGTTCGTACAAAAGTCAATGTATTTTTTTCCATTTTTTGCTATAAAGGCTTATATTTATTAAAAAAACATCAAATTATGTAAAGTTTTTTCATATATATTATATGAATGACTATTACTTTTTGATGTCTTTTTTTATATTTTTTAACTATATTTTTTGCATTACTTTATTCTATATGAACGACCGATATATGGTGCATAGCTGTTGTATAATGGTGTTACAACGCTGTTATCATATATACCTTGTTCTTCAAGAAATATATCTATTGTATTTTGATTAGTATTGTCACTTTCAAATAAACCTGCTGTATAATAGTCTAACATTGGGTCTACTTTATACATATTTGCATAGAAGTTTTCTAGTAAATTATAAAGTTTTTCATCATTTCCTTTTTCATTTTCTATCCATGCACTTGCTGTATTATTAATGTATTCAGCTTTTGTTTCATCTAGCATATATTTTTTGAAATCAACTCTTGTTCCTGAGATAAAATGCTCGATTGATCCAAAATCAAGTGTATGTGACATCTCTAAAATAGTTTGATAATCATAGCATCCTAATGTTTCTTCATAAGAGAATACTTGTGGATTAATACCTTGGTCATAATTCAATATTGCTAGTGCTACTTGGCATTCTCCATATCCATTAGACATTCCATATTCACGGTAACATCCTTTTCCATTGTATAATTCTTTCCATAATTGTTCAGCTAGTTTATCAAATGCTTGTGCTGCAACATCTGGATCTTGGTCTAATAAATCATATTTATTGAAGCTTGTTTTTACTGGTTTTGGTGGTTCTGTTACAGGAGGTTGTGTTACTATTGGTTGTGTTACAGGTGGTTGAGTTTGAACTGGCTGTGTTTTTACTACTGTAACTACTGGTTTAGTTGTAACTCTTGTTGTTTGTACAGTTGTTTTTCCTTTTAATTTTGTTGTAGTTGTTTTATTAGTTATTTTTGAAGTTGTAACAGTATTAGTTTTACTTTCTGTTATTTTTTCAATGTGTTCAATAACCTCTCCATTTTTATCTTTCTTTTCAGTTATTTTTATTGTTTCACCATTCTCATTTGTTTTTTCTGTTATTTTTATTGTTTCTCCTTTTTCATTTGTTGTTTCTGTTATTTTTATTGTTTCTCCATCTTTTGTCTTTGCTTCTGTTATTTTTACAGAGTCTCCATTTTCATTTGTATTTATTTCAACATCTTCAATAATTGTTTCTATTGGTTTTTCAGTTGAGTTTGTATCTTCTATTCCTACTATTTTTATTTCAGATTCTTTATTTGATTCTTTGTCATCTGTTTTTCCACATGACGCTAGTGGCATTGTTAATCCAACTATTAACGCTAATTTCTTTTTTAGATTGTTCGTTTTCAATTCTAAATTAGTTATTTTCATAATTATCTCCCCTTTATTTCAATAACTAA
>DFLA01000041.1 GCA_002374055.1 Caryophanales bacterium UBA3631 | reverse complement strand
TATTTTTATCTATATTTAATTCTTTGATACATGAATAATATTTAATCTTTTTCTTATCCAATACTTTAATTAATTCTTTTTCTAAATCGTTGTATGGTCCACAATTAAAGACTACTTTCTCTACTTTAAAATTATTTACAAGATTAATAGCTTCTCCCATATGATCAAAGTCTCCATGCGTTAGTATTGTGTAGTCTATTTTTTTTATTCCTAATGATTTTAGGTAGGGTATTGTTTTATTAAGTACTAATGATGTTTTACTGTTTATTATTCCTCCTGTATCTATTAATATATTTTTATTATTTAGTTCTAATAGTGTTGAATCTCCTTGTCCTACATCTAGTAATGTTATTCTTGTTATTGGTGATATGTTTTTTATATTTGTATGTATAGTTATAATTAATATTAGTGGTAATATTTTTTTTATTTGTTTTGTTTCTATTCCTTTTATAAATATTATTATTGTTAGGTAATAAAGTATTATTATATACCATGGTATTTGACATAGTATTATTTTTATACTTGTCTTTTGTGTTATCGTTGAAAGTTGTTCTAATAGATTTATTAGAATTAATAATATGCTATCTAGTGGTTTTAGTATAATCGTTAGAAGGGATAAAGGGAATATTATTACTGATATTAGTGGAATAAATATTAGGTTATTTAATGGAGTTAGTATATTTATTTCGTGATAGTTATTTATCAATATTGGTATGGATGTTATAAATGATATTGCACTTGTTATTAGTAGTTTTGATATATTTTTTTTATATTTATTTATTGTGTTTGAAGATATTATTAATGAGGCAGTTATAGTAAAACTAAATATGAATCCAATATTGTATATGTAAAATGGATTGTATAGTATTAGTATTATAAAGTCTATTATTAATAGATATATTGTTTTTATGTTTAGTTTTAGTATATTATTTAGATTTACTAGTATATATAGTATAAGAGCTCTTGATATTGATGGTGAATAGTTTGTTAGGAATGCGAAAAATATAAATGTCAGTATGATTATTATGTATTTTAGTTTTTCGTTTAGTTTTTTTAATAGAAATAATAGTATATTTGCGAATAATGATAGGTGCATTCCTGATACACTAAAAAGGTGATTTATTCCGTTTTCTTGATATGTATTTTTTATACTGGTATCTATATCACTATTATCCCCTAGTATAAATGTTTTCAAATACTTACTTGTTTTATATTTATTTATATGTTTTATTAGATTGTTTTTTATTTTATATTTTATTTGAGTGTTTTGTTTTACGAGTTCTATTTTTTGTGCGTTTAGTATGTATGTAATTTTTTTGCTTTTTAAGTAGTTTTTGTAGTTAAATAGATTTGGTATGGTATTGTTTTCCGGTTTTTCTATCTTTCCTTCTATTTTAATTAAATCTCCAAGATTATATTCTATTTTTGCTTTATATGTTACAAGTAGTTTTTCTTTTCCTATAAGTTCTATTTGAGTATAATTTTCTTTTTCTTTTATATCATTAATTTTTCCTATTACTATATTATCGATTTTTCGATTATTGTTTGTTTTTATTCTTATATATGTGATGCCTAATGTTATTATTAATGATATTATTATTATTTTTTTATAAAGTGATATAATCTTTAAATTTTTCAAATGTGGATTCACCTATACCGCTTATATTTTTTATTTCTTCTATTGTTTTAAATCCATTGTTTTGTTCTCTATATTTTATTATTTGTTGTGCTTTGGATTCTCCTATTCCAGGAAGTGTTTGTAGTTCTTCTAATGTTCCTGTATTAATTGAGATTTTATCTTCTTTTGTTAGTTCTTTTGTTTCAGATTTAGTTTGTGTTTGCTTTGGTGCTTCTTTTATACAGGCCTCATTTACTGTATCTGGACATGTGCATTGTTTTTCTATTTGTTCTATTATCTTTTTTGTTTCTTTCAATTCTTGCCTTAGTTTTTCTAAATCTTCTTTATTATAGATTATTATAACCATTTCATCTTTTAGAGTTTTGCTTAGGTTTATTAGTGTTGTATCTGCGTTTTCTGTTAATCCTCCGGCTATTTTTATTGCGTCACTTACTCTATCGTTTTCTTTTAATTCGTATACACCTGGTTTTTTTATTTCACCTTTAATATCAATTTTTAATTTTTTTTCTTCTGTTTTAGGATTTTCTTCTAATGATGTATTGAATTCTATTGGTTCGTTTTCTATTGTTTTGTTTTTGTTTTCATATATTATCACTGCTGGTACTAATATCATGATGATTAAGATTATTATAATTATTTTTATATTATTTTTTATTTTTTCCATTTTTCCTCCTTCTTTAGGCATCTATAATTATCATACGATTTTTATTTAAATGTTCCTTAGTTTATCGTAAAAAAAAGAATAAAAATTTCTTTTTATTCTAGGTTCAATTTTTTTTCTAGGTTTTTTGTTGTTAGGTAGAAGTATACTGCTGATGTTAAAACCATTATTCCTATTATTATTAGAAGTGCTATATTTAGGACTGATTCTGCCGGCATTTTTTTATTTAATTCTTCTATAAACTTATTATCTGCAAGTAGTGGTGTATATATTAGTCCTGTTAGTGTTAGTGTTATTATGTATATTATTATTCCGTATCCAACAGAGAATTTTATTTTGTTATTTGAGTGTTTTTGACCAAATGATATTGAAACATATATTAGTAGTGTGCTTGTTATGTATGATATTAGTGCTAATAGCATTCCTAGCATAAATGTTATACTTGAATAGTCTGTTAATGATTTAATTATTTCTTCTGATGCTGATATGATATCTTTTAATGGAACTTGTGTTATTATTGTTATTGATATTGCTGTTATTATACATGATAATATTTGAAATATTAGTTGGGATGTTATTTTTGATAGTATTATATTGTGTTTTTTTACTGGTAGTGTGTGTATTAAATAGCCTTCGTCTTTTATTATTTGATTATAGTATTTTTGTATTCCTACTATAAATGTTATTATTGTTAATCCAACGCTTAGTAGAGTTGCTAATGCTGTTATTAAACCCATTGGCATTTTAAATATTGGTGTTACATCGCTTATTTTTTGAAATATTACTGATGTCAGTGATATTAGTAGTGTTATACCATATATTGGTAGTAATGTATTTGATAGTGATCTTATATCATATTTTATTAATTTTTTTAACATCTAAATTCCTCCCTAAATACTTGATCTATTGTCTTTCCTTTTTCTTTTCTTATGTTATCGGCTATATCGTTTAGTATTATGTTTCCGTTATTTATGAATATAACGTTGTCTAATATGTTTTCTATATCTTGTATTAAATGTGTGCTTATTATCATACTTGAATTTTCGTCAAAATTATTTAGTATTGTTTCAAGTATGTAGTCTCTACTTGCTGGGTCTACACCTCCAATTGGTTCATCTAGTATGTATATGTCTGCTTTTCTACTCATTACAAGTATTAACTGTACTTTTTCTTTTGTTCCTTTTGACATTGTTTTTAATTTATCTTCTTCATTAATATTAAGTTTTTTTAATAGTTCTTGTGCTTTTTCTTTATTGAAATTTTCGTAGAAATCTTGGAAGAAATCTAGTAGTTCTTTTACTTTAAAATTCATATTTAGGTATGTTCTTTCTGGTAGGTATGATATTATTTTTTTACTTTCTATTCCTGGTTTTTCTCCTTTTATTAGTATTTCTCCTGATGTTGGTGTTAATAAGTCGTTTATTAGTTTTATTAATGTTGTTTTTCCGGAACCATTTGGTCCTAGTAGTCCATAAATTTTTCCTTTTTCTATTGTTATATTTATGTTGTTTAATGCCTGCTTTTTTCCATAGGCTTTATTTATGTTTTTTATTTCTATTAGATTCATATTACACTCCTTTATTTTATTAATTCTATTATTTCTTCTTTTGAAACGTTTATTTCTTGTAGTTTATTTATGAATTCATCTGTTGTTTTTTTTATGTAGTCTTGTTTTGTTTTGTTTATTATGTTTTCATCTTCTGTAACATATTTTCCATTTGTTCTTTGTGTTTTAACTAATCCTTGATCTTCTAATTCTAGCAGTGCTCGATTGATTGTGTTTGGATTGGTTTTAAGCATTACTGCATATTCTCTTACAGATGGAAGTTTTTCTGATTTTTTATATATTCCTTTTATTATGTTAAGTTTTATTTGTTCTTCTATTTGCAGATATATTGGAATATTTTTATCAAATTCGTGTGTCATTTCCGCCTCCTTTGTATTAATTAACTAATACAGTTATACATCATTTTTTTATGTTTGTCAATAGAAAAAATGAATTAATTTTTTATTAATTCATTTATTGCTTCTTTTAATGAGGATACTCCTATTATTTTAATATTATAGTTTTTTTCTTTTTTTATTTTCATTGCTTCTTCATAGTTTTCACCGTTTGGTACTAGGAAGATGTCTGCTTTATTATTTACTGCTCCTATTAGTTTGTATTTTACTCCACCAATGCTTCCTACTTTTCCATAAGCATCTATTGTTCCTGTTCCTACTATTTTTTTTCCTTTTGTTAAGTCTTGATTTGTAAGATTGCCATATATTGATAACGCCATCATCATTCCTCCTGATGGACCTGATTCTCTTTTTTTATAGATATCTTCTATTTTATGGTTTGATTCTATTTCGAATGTTTCTTTAATGGATACTCCTATTATTGTTCTTCCTTCGTAGCTTATTAGTTCTGCTTCTCTTATATATTCTTTATTATTGTTTAATACTGTTATTTTTACTTTTTCTCGAGGCTTGTATCTGTTTATTTTTTTTACATCGTCTATTGTTTTTAGTTCTATGTCATTTATTTTAAGTATTTGATCTTTTATTTTTAAGTCTGTTTTTGCTTCTTTATATTTTCCTGTTACATATATTTTTTCGTTTGTTTTTTTAAATGGTTCGTTTGCTTCTTTAAATGCTGTATATAAGGCATTACTTACTGCTTCTTTTAGACTAAGTGTGTCTATGAAGTTCATTTCTTCTTCTGTATATTCATATAGTACTTCTTCTTTTTTTAATATATCCCAGTCTTTATTTAACTTTGATATTATATATGTTGGAATTGTTGCTCGCAGTTCGGACACATATGCGAAGTTAAGTGTTCCTGTTTGTGAGTTTTTATCGTCTATTTTTATTCTTTTACTTATATCTATTATTCCTCCTGGCATATTTATATAGTATGGTAGTTTTATTGTAAATAGTAGGAACAAGGATATAATTATTATTAAAAATTTGTATTCTTTTTTTATATATTGTTTTATTTTTTCATATATTTTATTAAGCATATTTATCCTCCCTATTTAATGATATCATATTATGGTGAAATTTATGAGAAAAATTGTTGAAAGTGTTTTAATTATGTGTGTTTTATTATTTATTATGTATGAGATTTTAACTTCTTCATCTAGTATTATGGATACTGTTGGGTTTTCTTTTGGTGTTTGGAAAAATAATATTTTCCCTTCTTTGTTTCCTTTTTTTGTTTTATCTGAATTTCTTATTAATTATGGTTTTATTGAACTTGTTTCTGAATTGTTTAAACCTATTATGAATAAGTGTTTTAAGGTTAAGGGAGTTGGTGCTTTTGTTTTTATTATGAGTCTAGTTAGTGGTTTCCCTAGTAATTCTAAGTATGTTCGTGAGCTTTATATGAATGGTTTGATTAATGAACATGAGGGAACTAAATTACTTACTTTTACTCATTTTTCTAATCCTTTATTTATATTAGGTACTATATCAATATTGTTTTTGAATAATAAGGAAGTTGGGTTGTTAATTCTTATTTGTCATTATTTTGGCAATATTATTATTGGTTTTTTGTTTAGAAATTATTATGTTAGTGATAAGGAAGATTCTAAGATTTCTTTTAAAAATGCGATTTTAAAAATGCATAAAAAAAGGCTATCAAATAGTAAATCTTTTGGTGAGGTTATGTGTGGAGCACTGATGAATGGTATTAATACGCTACTTCTAATATTTGGTGTTGTGACATTATTTTTAGTTATTACTACTATAATTGATAATAATATTAATTTATCTAGTTATTATCAAAGTATTTTGAATGGTATTGTTGAAATGACTCAAGGATTAAAATATGTAAGTTTACTAGATATTCCACTAAAAATTAAAGGCACACTGTCTGTCATGTTTATTTCATTTGGTGGGATTAGTGTGCACATTCAATTAATTAGTATTTTAAGTGATACTAAGATAAAGTATTTTCCCTTTTTTGTAGCAAGGGTAATTCATGCATGTGTTTCTTCTTTAATATTTTATTTTTTATTTGATTTATGGGTTAGTTTTATTTAGTTTTTTGTCCATAGGTAGATAAAACAAGTATAGCTATTTCATCATACACTTTTCATAAATTTCATTAGTCTTGTTCTGAAATAACAAATTCATGACTTGCTATACTTTATCGTTGTGGAGAGTATGTCACTCTTTTATTTGTATCACCCTCTTGCATCTTAAATATAGATACTAGGATATCAAATTGAAACTTTTATTTCAATAAAATATTGACACTTTATTGTTAGATTTTTTTTAATGTATTGATTAATTTTATATACTTATTAACCATAATTAGTTTATCAAATTTAGATAAAGAAAACAAGTATATGTTTTATTTTCTATACTTGTTCATTAAATAAATATTATGTTGCATATTCTACTACATCTTCACTTACTAATAGATATGTTGTTTCATAAATTCTTGGTTCACTACAATATTTGAGAATAAATTCATTTTCTCTTTTACAAATTATTATTCCTATGGTATTATTTTGATTAATCTTTTTAATATTTTCATTTATATAATTCATATATACTTGTGTTTGTCCAATATCTTGTTTCCTTAGTTCTCTTGTTTTTAGTTCTACTACTACAAATGCATTATATGTATAGTTAAACAGTAGTATGTCGATGTAGTTATCAATGTTTTGTATTTTTATTTTATATTGATGACCAATATAACAAAAACCATCACCTAGTTCACTCAAAAAGTTATCCATATCTTCAAGTATTAATTGTTCAAGTATTTGTTCACTTATTTCTTCGTACTCATTACTATTCTTTATAAGTATTGGGTGTTTTATAAAATCTTGGATTTCATTTTCTTCTTTAGCTATTAATTTTTCTTTTGTTTTATCATCTAATCTTTCATACTCTTTACTTTTTATCTTTCTTTGCAAATCTCTATATCCTAATTTTTGATTAATCGTTATATCAATGTAATAATTAATTTTATTTGTATCATTTAGTGGCAATAATTGCTTATAATGCGTCCATGTCAATTGGTCATTCACTGCGTGACCTTTTTCTATAAATAGATAAAATTGCCTCATGTACTTTAAATTAGTAGTAGTATATCCTTTTCCTAATTTTTCTGTTAACCTATTAGAGTATTCTTTTATTAATCCATTACCATACTTTGCACGTTCTTCTCCTCCTTGTGCTTCAATAATAAGTTTTCCAACATTATAGTATGTTTTTAAATCATTCTTATTTTTAGAATGATCCTTAACGTTCTTATAAATTTCATTATTTCTTAATTCTTTTTTAATCTCATTATAGTAATTCATTTTTTAGCCTTCTTTCTGTATTAGAACTTGTCTTATTGTCCCTATTATAATTATACGTTTTTTGTTATCCAGATTCCTTTATTTTTAAAATTTTTTTCAAAAACATAAAACAAGTATAGATTTTATTTTCTATACTTGTTCATTATATGTATCTGTTACTTCTGTTGTATTAAATGGATATACTATGTTTATTCCAAAATCAGTATCTTTAAAACTTGAGTTTGTTATTGGAACTTTTATTGTTAGTATTTTTTTTGTTTCTGTTATTGTGTTACAACTTATTGTAATTGCACCTAATGTCGATGAACTATTTGTTTTTATTATATAATTATCATAGTTTAATGTATTATTTGTTACGTCTACAGAGAATATTTTTGTTTCTCCTGTTGAAAATGATAGATTAATACAGTTTTGTTGTTCTTGTCCACATTTTGATATTGCTGTTAATTTTTTTTCGGTTAAGTCTTTATATATTTTGTTTGTCATTAGGTATTGTTTATTTATCATTTCTGTTTTTATTCCTGATGTCATATATACGTCTTTTAAGTTTATTATTAATTGAAATAGTATTATTATTAGTATCATTGATAGAGTAAATGATACTAACATTTCTACTAGTGTAAATGCTTTATTATTTTTCATGTTTCACCTCTAATATCTAGCCAAGTCTGCTTGATAGTTTCTTAAAACTTCATTTTCTGTTAGAGCTCTATCGTATATTAATACATTTTGGAATTCTACGTTGGAATAACTGTTTGCTACTGCTTTTCCTATGTTGAAAGGATTAGAACTGTTTGAATATGTTCCTATCAGATTGTTAGTTTGAATTAGTTCACTATTTACATAAAATTTAGCGTTATTATTATCATAGGTTGTTATTAATGTATAATATGAATCAGTACCACATGGTGTTGGATTTTGTATTGTTGAAAATCTATCGTTACCAATTCCTACTCTTGTTCTAAAACCACTTAAATCTTTCATTACATGTTGACTTACACCTTTTCTGCTTGATAATGTTACATTATCTATAAACATGTTATATGTTGCTCCTCCAAAGTCAGTTATTGATAATATTTTAACCCTTGTTTCTAGTGTTAAACCATTTGGGAATGCTTGATTTGCTGTGTTTGTTAATACTCCATAGTCATCTATTCCATCAAATGTTAGTGAGTTATTTGACCATGTAGGATTATTATATAGTGTTGCGTCATTACCATGGTTTGATAAATCTTTCCATGTTGTTGTTTCTGCCATGTGACCATTTCCTGTATTATTTATTCCGTCTAGATGTGCGATTAATCCTTCTTCTACATATGAGTTTCCTTTATTGAATCTCATACTTGCGAATGTTCCATCTTTATATTTTATTATTATTCTATAGTCATTTTTTTCATTTGTCGTTTTGATTTGATTTATATAGTTTTTTAAGTCGTTTTCTAGGTTATTCATATTTTGTTTTAGTTTTGTTAAGTTTTCTTCTGTAAATATTATTTTTTCTATTTCTGATTTTTGAAATAATGCGTTACAATAAGTTATTAAGTTTGAGTTATCTATATTACATTCTGTTATATCTATGTATCCTTCTGGTTTTGTATTTAGTAGTTCTATTAGTTTATCGTAGTTACCATCATTTATATAGTTTACTATGTTGTTTGCTAGATACATTCCTTCTGGTGTGTCATATTTAAAACTATATTGATATCCTCTATTTATATTTTTAAATTGTGAGTACATAAATACTAGTACTCCTATTATTACTGTAGATAAAATAAGTACTTCTGTTATTACAAACCCCTTATTATTTTTTGTCATTTTTTTTTACTCCTTTATCTTGTATTTAACCTATTTATATTATATAATATTATTAGTCTAAATACTAGTCCAAACGGTGAATATTTAGAAGAATTTTAAGGGGATGATTAAATGCTTAGGCAATTTGATTTTGAAAAGACGCCTGTTGTTGAGGCTGTAAATGATATACTAGTTGATGCTAGTAAAAGGGGTGCGAGTGATATTCACTTTGACCCATTAGAAGAGTATATGAAGGTAAGAATCAGAATTGATGGTCAATTACATGATTACACTCAAGTACCAAATACTATAAAAAAGAATCTGATTACACGTATAAAGATTATTTCTGGTATGAATATTACTGAGTCAAGGCTTCCACAAGATGGTGCGATTAAGGCTACTATTAAAGATGTTGATTTGGATCTTCGTGTTTCTTCTATTCCTACTATTGAGGGTGAGAAGATTGTTATCCGTATTTTGGATTATAGTATGAGTAATTCTGGACTTGAGGCTTTAGGTTTTAGTGATATTAATTTAAAGAAAGTGCTTCAAATGATTAATGTTCCTAATGGTATTATTTTAATAACTGGTGCGACTGGTAGTGGTAAGTCTACTACTGTTTATTCTATTTTACAGAGGTTAAATAAAGAGGAAACTAATATTATTACTGTTGAGGACCCTATTGAAATGAATATTACTGGTATTAATCAAATTCAAACTAATAGTGAGATTGGTCTTGATTTTGCGACTGCTTTAAGATCTATTTTAAGACAAGATCCCAACATTATTATGGTTGGAGAAATTCGTGATACTGAAACTGCAAAAATTGCGGTTCGTGCTTCTATTACTGGGCACTTAGTTTTATCTACTATTCACACCAATGACTCTTTAAATACAATTGAGAGACTTTTGGATATGGGGGTTGAAAGATATCTTTTGTCTAGTGCTTTGACTGGTATTATTTCTCAAAAGTTAGCTCGTAAGTTATGTCCACATTGTCGTACTAAGAGGCCTACTACTCAATATGAAAATAATATTTTCAGAAAAGTTTTGGGTCATGATGTTGCTGAGATATATACTTCTACTGGATGTGAAGAATGTGGTAATGGTTATAGTGGTCGTATCGCTATTCATGAGGTTTTGATGATTAATCAAGAAATTAAAGATGCAATTAGTGAAAATATAAGAAAAGAAAAATTAAGGGAATTAGTTTATAATTCTGATGTTATTACTTTATTACAAGATGGGCTTGAAAAAGTTGAGGCAGGTTTAACTACATTTGAGGAGTTGTTAAAAATTATTGAGCTTGAGGAAGATGAAAAATTAGCTGGTTCATATAGTTTGAAGAAAGCATTGGCTGATACTTCTATAACTCATAATAATGAAGCTATAAATAATCCTGTTAAAAATCAAGCACCAGTTGAAAATCAAGCGAATGAAAATTATTCAAATTCTCAGAGTAATGACGCATATTCTGTTTTAAATGATATTTATTCAAATAATACAAATAATACAAATAATACAAATAATACAATGAAACCTGTTTATCATAATATTGATGATATAGGAACTAATCAATCTACAAATTTTAATACTCCAAGTGTTGAAGAAAATGTTAATATGAATGTGGAGGCAAATACTAATACTTCAAGTAATAATGTTTCTTCTGGTATTAATGATGTTATAAATAATAATATTAATGAGAATAATTCTTCTTTAGAACCTAAAAGTTCTAATATGGGATTAAGTGATTTATTAAGTAGAATTAAAAAATAACAGTTAAACTGTTATTTTTTTTCTATTATTGTTCCTTCTCTTGTGTCTTTTATTATTATATTCATATCTAATAGTTGGTTTCTAATGTTGTCTGCTTCTTCAAAGTTTTTATTTTGTTTTGCTATATTTCTTTTTTCTATTAGCTCATTTATTTTACTTAATAGTTCTGAATCTATTTCTTGATTTTCTTCCTTTAATAAATCTAGTGATAATACTTTATCAAACATTTTAATTAGTTCTAGTTTTGTATTATTGTTTATATTCTCTTTTAATACATCATATAGTATTGTTAGTGCCATAGATGTATTTAGATTATTAGCTAATGCTTCTTTGAATCTATTATTATATTCTTCTAGTTTTTCTGTTTGTAGTTTTTCATCATTTTGTTTTATATTTTTTATTTTGTTTTTTAGTTTACTATATTCGTTTTGAGCTCCATCAAGTATATCATAACTAAATGTTAGTGCGTTATGATAGTATGATTTTAAGCATAGATATCTATAAGCAAGTGGATTATATCCTTTTTCTTCTAATACTGAAACTGTTAGAAATTCTCCTTTTGATTTTGACATTTTCCCATTTAAATCATTTAAAAACCCCATGTGTACCCAATAATTACACCATTTATGCCCTAGGTATCCTTCTGATTGAGCAATCTCATTTGTATGGTGTGGAAATATTGCATCTTCTGCTCCACAGTGTATGTCAAGATTTTCTCCTAGATGTTTGATAGATATTCCTGAACATTCAATATGCCATCCTGGATATCCTCTACCCCATGGTGAGTCCCATTGCATCTCTTGGTTATCGAATTTTGAGTTTGTGAACCATAATCCAAAGTCAAATGGATTTTTTTTAGCTGTATCTTCTTTTATATCTTCTCTTACTGCTACCATTAAATCTTCTGGATTTCTTCCTGATAGTTCGTAATAGTTTTTAAATTTACTTGTATCATAGTATACATTTCCATTACTTATATACGCATATCCTTTATTTATTAGTTCTTCTATTATTTTTATATATTCGTCTATATTATCTGTAGCTGGTGAAACTATATCAGGCCATCTTATATTTAATTTTTCACAATCACTTTTGAAAACGTCTGTATAGTATTTAGCTATATCGTATACACTTTTATGTTCTCTTTTACTTGCGACAAGCATTTTGTCTTCTCCAGAGTCTCCGTCACCTACATTGTGTCCAACATCTGTTATATTCATACATCTTGTTACATCATATCCTAAATATTTTAATGATTTTTCTAGTATATCTTCGGAAATATATGTTCTTAAATTACCTATATGAGCATAATGATATACTGTTGGCCCACATGTATACATTTTAATTTTTCCTGGTTCGTTTGGTATTAGTTCTTCAACTTTTTTTGTTAAAGTATTATATATTTGCATATTAAATCACCTTTTCTATATTGATTATATCATATTTTTAATTATTTATGTATATTATGCATTTTTTCATTATAATTTTAAAAGAAAAACACCTTTCGGTGCGTTTATCTAATTTGGTGCAGGTGAAGGGACTTGAACCCCCATGGAATATCCACTAGATCCTAAGTCTAGCGCGTCTGCCAATTTCGCCACACCTGCATTTAAATGGTGGACCCTATAGGACTCGAACCTATGACC